>NZ_JAUSUN010000013.1:0-89385 GCF_030814065.1 Mesobacillus stamsii | reverse complement strand
GTCGAAATGTTTCGAATTATATATGGACATTATAATCGACTAATTCTGGACAGGCAATACCGTCAACTTTCGGAAATTTAAGAGTGTCATAAACAATTTCTCCTTTCTATAATCCTAAAATAAAATTAATTGTATCTTCTGTCATAGCTAGTCTTTCTTCTATTGTTGGCTCAACTACTGGATTTTCCACCATATCCCAAAATTTATTAAAATCAGTTTCGACATCCGTTTTTGTCACAGTTGTATCTACCTGTAAATAAACTTCTTCTGCAACATAAATTGCACTTTCCTTTCCGTTATCATCAGTTACAATTTCAGTTGTTTCATTTTTTCGTAAAAATACATCAACTTTTCCGTCAGGCAATACGTAATACCCAATTGCTTCATGTGGTTGAGAACTTCGAGAAATCCTCATATATTCCACTCCTTTTCATCTTATGGTGATAGCTAATTATTTTTTTACATTTACTTACTATCTCATCCATATTAAGTTTGTCTCGTATTTTATGGCTATTGGTATTAACGTACCATCCATTAGCCGATATGCACTGATAAGCCAAATGTAGCGGGATTGATTTATTTTGTTTCAATAACTTTTTAACTTTCAAGAAATATCTTCTAGTCTTTAAAAAAATTTTTTCTCGAATAGTCGTTCTATTTTTTCTAAAAACAAATCCCATCATATCTATAGGCTCTGTTTCACTAAGCTTATTAATTTTCCAATTCGGCTTTACTATAAGACCTAAAAAATCATTAATATATTTGATCAACATTTTCATAGCCCTTTTAAGATCTTTCTTGCTACTTCCAGTTAATAAAAAATCATCCATATAAAAAAGAATGTGGCTTATGAGTCTTATTCTTTTATCTCCTCTCTTTTTTGTTTCCCTTATTTTAAACAATTGTTCACTTGCGTAGTGGTAAGCATAAGATAAATAGTAATTACATAGGTACTGTGATAAGTATGAGCCGATCGATAATCCTGAATTAAACATAGTGAGTAATCTGCTAGTTAGCCAAACAAGCAAACTGTTTTTCACATCACGTATAATAAAATTCATAAGTTTGTCGTGTGGAATAGATGGAAAGCACTGCTTTATATCACCTTTGACAAAGTAAGTAGTATCCTTTTCATTAACCCATTTATTAACGTACTTCTTACCATATGCTTGACCTCTTTTTGGTATTGATGCACACTGAAATACTCCAATTTTAGCATCAAACATCGAATGTAAGCCCTCAACAACCACATAATCAAACATTTGATGTAATGGATGCTGAACTCCTATAACTCGCTCTTTATGAGTCATACCATCGACGATAGTATGGTATCTAATGGGTTTAAGTTTCAATTCTTTGTTTTTGATGGAATTGCTCATATAAACAGCAATATCTCTAATGATTGGAAATAATTCGTACTTTTCGTTGTTGGTAATCTTAAAACGAATATACTCTCGATCAAAACCAGAGAAGTCAGAAAGAAATTTTTGGACATCCCTCCTTCCCCATTTGCTCTTTTTCTTTCCGTTGAGGTATTTAAAAATACAATCTTCAATAAAACTAACATTCGTGATGTCTACATCTTTGCAATATCTTTTTATATTAATCACCCCTAAGGTGTATTTATCTTTCTGAATCTCAATGACGTTCGGTTTTCAATACTACTAGCCACACATAATGCCCAAAACATTATGTCTTTCAAAGAAAGTGCTGGTACGATTTATTTCACTCAAAAGAGTAAGCAAGCCCGTTCAAAGACGGGGAAATGTGGTGCAAGTCACACAATATTTTTTCAGAATTCCGCCCGAGGATGTTCCAGTTCGAGTTAGCCAAGCCATTATTCGCATTAAAGTAACGTAAACCGTCAATCGAACCATTACTCAGATTACCGAGTGATAGCCTCAGGGTAGCACCACAAGTCCTTTTAATATATTAATTAATAGATTAATAAAGGGGCAAGCCCCTCGCTTCGCTCACCCCAGTGCTCGCCTTCGGCTGCGCCCAGTTGCCGAAAGCCGCCCGAGGATGCCCCAGCTCGAGCTAGCCAAGCCACCACTCGCAACAAAGCAACGCAAACCGCCACCCGAACCACCACCCGGATAACCGAGCGACAGCCATTCTCTGGTTCCGGATGTAGGACTGTTTGTATAAATTCCATCTCCATAGCCAGTACTAGATGTTCCTCCTGTTGCGATTGGAAGAATAAGAGATGGATGTAAGTCTTTTGTTTCTGTTTTTGTCAAATAACTCCACGAATTATTTGTTTGTGCTATAAGTCCAACAAAATCATAATCGGTTGTAATTGTTGTTGCAAAGGTTTTGCAGTTGTAATTAGCGTAAACTTCTATTTTATAATTATTAGTGTCTGTATTGTTGTTATTAATAATTATATTTGCTAAAACCTCATATCCGCCAACCATCATTTCAATCCCATTTAAGATAAACGGTTCTCTGCCACTTGAATTACTTGTCGGAGATCCGTCCTGACCTAAAACATTATCACAAGCACCACTAATCCATGGATAAGTTGTGATTGTCGTTGTTGCTGTTGTAGTAAATGCAGTTGCAACATCTAAATTGATTACAGTGTTTATTTCATCTGCCAATGGTTCTTTTGATAAAACCATAACTCTATTTGCAATGTTATAATTAATCGCATTCTGTCTATCGTTTGTTTGTGTGCTACCATTAAAATCACCGATTGATACACAAGACCCAACTTCAATTCCTGTAGCATTAGAGTTAGAAATGATAATCCTTGTTGCATTTGTTTCAAACACTGAAGCGACATATTGATTATAATAACTAACAGCTCCTTTCATTGCATTTTCAGAGTTCATCGTTGCATATTTTAACCATAGCATCATCTGAACATAATAATCATCATGAGTTGTTTTCCCGCTATATTGCAATCCTTTATCGTGAAATTTTGTGATTTGACTATTGTGGTCCATAGTATCATATTCAGGATAAACACCGGATATAGAGGCTAATAATCCATCCAATGGATTTTTTCCTGCTGCATATTTTGCGTGTAGTAAATAGGGTCTAATTGTTCCATCAGGCTTAACTGCTTCGTCCAAAATTTCGAATCCAGCATACTGTACGTCTGAATAAGTAAATCCCCAAACAACACTATCTAAATATCTTTTGATATATCCTGGCATTGCCATAACATAGACATCACCATTTGTCCCATCTGCTTTAAAACGACCATCCCCTTTAATAGCTGTTACATGATAATCATCATTAGCATCTACATAAGCATTGACATCAATTGATCTAAAAAGACCAATATTTTCATAGTCATTCCTGCCTTTATACGTGTTTGTGGATGGCTCGCAAAATAATCCTACATTGTCGTCTTTTTTTATTCCGTCTGAAGATGGAGATGCTCCGTATTGATTAAATTCCACCGTATATTTTTTCCCTGTCCTCTGATTATCCCAAAATTTACCTAGATTAACATATTCACCTATTTTGTCATCAAAGTACACGTTTGCTGATTGCACCAATTGCTCCGATATAGTATCTATTTTGGCATTAACCTCATCAATAGCAGTAGGATTATATTGATCTGTTAAGACCCATCCTGACACGCTATCATAACGGTATGTTTTTGACTCATCCGTTACCCTGACTGTATCTCCATGTATAGGTGCTGGATAGGTTGTATCACGATCAGCAACCGTAGCGACTGCTGGCAGATATTTTGTTTTGTTTTCGGATGCTACTTGTTGGGCATTAGCGGCGGCATCAATTGCATTATCAACCGCTATCGGACCATCTACCAATACTTTTTCAATAGACTGCCATTCGTTTGCACTTACTACTGTATTATCGTTCATGATTCCTTTGACAACAGCGTAAGAAAAGTCATTGCTTACAGCAACTTTTGTCGTGCCATCATAGAGCATTATTTCTGCTTTATGGCTTCCACTTACAACATAAGCTTGCGTTGTAAGTAAAAATTCACATACTCCCAGACCTGTAACAATGCCGTCCAAAAAAACTGTATTCCCGTCTGGTTTCTTAATTGCAATCCTGGGAGTAACATTTGTCAAATCAGCAGGAATTCCGCTTTTATTGACCGTGACAATTAATTTAAATGTGTCTAAATCGTTAGAATTAACCGTATAAACAGGATTTCTGACAATTTTTTCGATGTCAACTATAACTTTAAACTCTTTTAACAATTATTATCCCTCCCTTAAATAAGCAAAAATAAAAAGCCTTATTTGGCTTTTGAATCTGTTTCTTTTGTGACTTTTTTCTCAAGTGCGATAATTTGCGCTGATTTTACGGCGTTTTCTCTCGTTAAATCGACTATTCTTTTCAATAAGTCATCAATTATGTCGTTTGCTTCGATATCCATTTGCATACACTCCTTATAGTTTTATTTTGTCTGTTCCTTTATATTTATCTAAAATATTTTTTACAATTGTTGAGCCGCTAGCATTTTTTGCAACTCTATCATGTTTTTTTAAATCTGGTCGATGTGCCCACATTATATCTCTTGTATATTTACGGGCATTAATTTCTTCATTCGGTATAAATCCCGTTGCTTCCATTTCAAATTCATCGTATTCCCCTACAGGAATATTAGGGTTTACAAATATAGAAACTTTTTTTCCTTTATTTAAACAATTAGGGCAAATAAATTTAATGGGATTATATTGATCAAAATCGGTATTCCACTCGAACTCAAAATTTTTATTGATCTTTTCTTTAAATTCGTTATTGCAATCAGGACAATGCAATGTAACTATTTGATTATCAAATTTTCTTACTAACACCGATTATCACTCCTAAGCAAGATAGTACCCCCTCCAATATCTATAGGCTGTACTTGTTCCGTTTCCTTCCACATACAACCAAAATCCATCTGTCCTAATGTCTGTTACCAAACCAGAAGCTGTGCTTGACGACGTTGATAAAGAGACGCTGGAAGGTGTATAATTTTTTCTCATTTTAAAATTAACTCCAGTTCCAGCTACCGCGCCAGTTGTTGAACTACCAGCAATCGCTCCAATTCCGCAAAAACCTTGCTCTCCCCTTCCTGTATGCCATCCTCCGTCATAATTACCAGTAGCGGCTTTATAATAGTAAGCTTCATCAAAACCTCCAATAAAAAAATAAGATGCTATATTAAACCTTAAAGTCCAACCGGATATAACCAAATCCTCTGAATTCGGGTCTTTATATATCCTCCAAGTTTCTGCTCCGAAACTATCAGGAAAAACTATTTGCGATTGAACGGATGAATTATATTTAAGTATAAGTTTTTGACCTATGCTCATATTAGTACCTACATCAATTGTTGTATTAGACGTGATAGTTCCAGCTATAACTGTCCCTAAATTTGCTGAAATAGCATCTAATGAGTTCACATAAAGTTTGTCTGCCGTTATCGTATAAGCAGTGATTTTATTACCATCTAAGCTATCAATTTTTGCATTTGTTACCGCTAAATCAGCTATTTTTGCATTAGTTACGGATAAGTCTGCTATTTTAGCATTGTCAACAGCTAAATTTCCGATTTTTGCTGTTGTTATAGCTAAATCTTGTATTTGTGCTGTTCCAACCGCTAAATTAGCTATTTTAGCATTTGTTATTGCTGCGTTTGCGATAGCTGCATTTCCTACCGCTAAATTAGCTATTTTTGCAGCAGTCACCGAAGAATCAGCAAGCTTTCCAGCTGTAACCGCAAGATCTGCAAGCTTATCAGCATTTACTGCTCCAAATAAAATATCATCGGTTATGATGTGTGCTGTGTTGGCGTTTACCTCTATGCTAAACGGACCAGATAAACCATGAGTATTTACAGCTCTAACCCTAAAATACCATTGTTGATTTGTACCAACTTTGTGTGTGTATGCGCTTGTTTTACCCTTCCACACAAGATTTGATATATCTGGTGTAAACCCTAAAATTTGTGAAGCGTATACCTCATAGTTTGCAATATATAACGCTTTATTAAAATCCCATTCCAACATAATATTCTGAAACAATCCTGTTGCGGTTACATTTGTTGGTGCATCAGGAATTATATTTTCTATGTCATCGTCTGTAACTGGTAGTTCTACCTTATCCCAAATCCCGCTTTTATCATTGAGCCTAGATTCAATGGCATCTAACCGATTATCATCGGTGTACAAGTCAATATAATCTCCTAATTCAACTGTTCCGGTATTATCAGGATCCGCTACATCATACTCAAAAACTATTACTCTTGCTTCGATTTCAATTGGATTAGAAAATGACCGATCAATAGCGATGGACGTGTCACCTAAACGTACTTTTTCATGCTCATAACCACTTATTTCTTCCAATAAAAAAACATCCATCTCGTAGTTTTCGAGTGGATATTTCTGTTTTTGTAAGGACTCCCAAGTTTCTTGTAGCAATTTAGCGGCATCTTCTTGTTGCCCGTTTTCGTAAATTCCAATTCTGTGTCTATATGTGCCATCAGTATTTTTTCGGCCATATAATGCTAAAGCTTCTTGGTCTCCAACCCATTCTTTCCCAGATGGCTTATCAGTCGGATCTCCATTTGCAACTGACCAAACGACATCAGCAAATGTTATTTTTCTCGAAAAACCGCCAGCATCAGTCTCTGTGGAAGACCCCATACCATACAGTGCTGTTTTAGGATAACTTTGTATTTTATGAGTAATATTAATAATATCCTTATCAATATCCCATATTTTCCCCGTATCAGCTCCCCTGCGCGGGAGGATATCTATATACCTACCAGTAATTTTATTGTCTGTTACCTCCACACGGTCACGTAACTCACCGCCCCATGTATTTATGATCTTTGTAATCGCTTCTGTAGCGGTTATATAATAAAAATTTGTGGAATTAATACCAAAGTCAGCCGTTTGCCCAACTAACCACCTTGTGCCTACTAAAGCATTTGTGAGAGCATCATTAATGGATGTATTATACGGTCTGACATCTTCAATAATTTCATCATTTAATTCGAGCATAGCTGGTTCACATATCGCTGTTATCTCTGGACCATTTGCTCCGTTAGATTGTTCTATTTCTCGGATAATAAAAAGCCGAAACGCTCCATCTTTATCTGTAAAAGCAATCTGATTTTCCACCATAATATGCTGTGCATCTTCATGGTTAGCAGGAACTGTAGCTTGGAACTCCGAACCCTTATTTAATAGTTCTTTAAACGGAGCATCCCAAAACGGGCAAGCTTCTTCTGCGTCATTGGATAGTATGGCTAATAGATTGTCATATTGATCAAAAATGAGTAACTCGGACATCTACAACCACCTCGGTGCAAATTTAATTTCTGTTGTTGCAATATTCTCTGGAGTAACCGTCAATGTATTTTCACCTGAAATCAAAGAAAACGGAACACTGTGCCAATCGTATGCTGTCATTTGTAGATTATTATTGATTGTTACTTTGCGCTTTGTTAAGTCAATCGTCAATACATCTCCAACCACAAAATTATAAATCACTCGAACAAACTTTCCGTTGGAGTGGTCAATCTTGTATTCACTAGCTGTCGCCGTGAAAGTTGCTGTGATGATCGGATTTGTTTCTGCTGTTCCGCCGTTTAGTATTGGGTAGTTTCCTAAAGTAATATTTTCTTCAAAACCGTACTTATAAGGGTCAAGGCAAATAATATTTATTGCGCCACTTCCGATAAATAAAAATTCATCCCAACTTGGTTGTCCATTTAATGACCCATAATAAGTCTTATTTGGTTCATCATTAAATACAATCGGTACCGGACCATCTGTATTTAAAATAACATTAAGGTCATCAACTTTTTGACGCATATCTTCTAGTGACAACCCCACTAAATCAAATTCTACGTTAATCGGACGTTCCGGCCTATTTTTTTTTACATACAAGGAACCATCCATTCCTGGAACTGATTTTCGTATGATTTCTTGCGTCGCAGGTCCTCTGCCAGTTATTTTAGTGATATCTATTAAATCTTTAGTATCAACGCCATTAAAAATCATCATACTAAACCACCACTTGGTTGTCTATTGGTTCTTCTTTTCATCGCTTCTAATTCCTGTGCAGTAAATCTGATTGTTCTTTTTACTAATTCTCTACCATCAAGTGGGATGGAAATATGAAATTCATATACTTGATTCCCTCCACCAGATGAACCATTTTCAGACCGAATAACATTACGAACGATATCCTCTAAATCATCCAGTGCACCAACAAATTCCGGTCGTTTTTCTCCCACACCAATTACCTGTGGACCGTAAAATACACCGCCTGTGTCATACCATTTAACTGATAATTTTGGAATGCCATTCTTAACCCAATCTGCCGGATTCATGGAAAAATTACTAACACCAAAGTGCGGCAAAGGGATATTGACGCCCATGTTTTTAAAGGCACCTTTTATTTTTTCAATGAATCCTAAAATGGTATTTTTCGCTGTTTCAATCGGTTTTGTAATAGCGGATTGTACCTTTCCGAACGTATTCGATGCAGAGCTTATTATGTTACCAAAAACTCCCTTAATAGATTCATATAAACCGGAAAACTTAGACTTCACGCCAAACCAGATATTTTCCGCCAGGCTGATAATCGTATTTTTCATCGCTGTAAAAGCACTTTCGCCGAAACCTCTCAACATGCCGAAAATACGAGCACCCATATCGTATAATCCTTGTATTTTACCGACAAATTTTGTTGCAAAATCAGTGATGATATTCATAACATACGTGTCTAGGTTTTTAAATATTTCAACCGATTTAGTCCAAAACTCCTTAAATAATCCAGCTCCGTTTGTCGCAAATGTTTTAATGCCACCGAGAATTCTACCAAACATCATGAGGTTGATAAAATTCCAAATAAATTCAATAGCGCCGAAGAATAGCTGTTTAACACCTTCCCACATTCCACTAAAGTCACCTGTTAAAAGACTGGAAAAAACCTTAACTACTCCAAGAATAATATCTATGGCTCCCGAAATAACACCCTTTATATTAGACCAGATCATTTCAATAATAAATCCTAATACAGGAGCGACTGCCTTAAAGATTGCCGCTATCACCGACCATAAATTCTGGACAGCTTCGATAATTTGTGCGCCATTTTCATCCCAAAAAGTTTTTAATTGATCTAGTATGTCTTTTATAAATCCGATTGCATCTTGTAAGATCGGCACTGCTACTTCTTTGATGGTGTTAAAAATATTGAAAAATGATTCTCCGATATTCCCGTCACCTGTAAATAAACCCTTAATATAATCTATCCAACCAAGCCAATAGGATTTCAGCAATTCGAAAAATCCTTTAATACCGTCAATCACTCCGCTAATTCGATCTTTATTGTTGACGAAAATCTCTTGTACATTATCAAATGCGCCTTTTGCTATTTCAATAAAATTGTTAGCGTTTTCCGCAAACGAAGGAGGGAACAAGCCTAGTACCGCTTCTTTTATTCCGCCATTTCGTAAGTTAGAAAGAAAGTTGTCCAACACAGGCATGACAGCATCTAATGCACCTTTCATTTTGTCAAAGGCGCCACTCATGAGCTCTCCGCTAATCATGCTTAAGTTATCTTTTAATGTGCTCAACATACCGTTAAACGTCTTACTTTGTTCCTCTGATGCTCCGGTTACTCCTTTTGCAATGCTATCAAATGCCGCTACGTAAATTTCGCTTGATAACTTACCTTCGGATGCCATTTTTTTAACGTCTTTGACCATGATTCCTTGCTGTTCGGCAATTGCTTTGTAGATCGGCACTCCACGGTCTTGTAAGATGTTTAAATCCTCTGTGTAAGCAACTCCAGCCTGTCTTACTTGAGACATCTGACGAGTCATTTCTTTCGCTTCGGAGGCAGGAATAGAAAAGGCGCTAGCGACATCAGATACTTTCATCAAGCTATCAAACAAAGCTTGTCCTTCTAGCCCGGCATTGTGCATATATTTTGCCATCATATCGACATCTTCTGTTTCAAATGGAGTCGCTTTTGTAAAATTACTAATGTCTTGCAGCATCTTTTTTGCTTCTTCTTGTGACCCTAGTAACGTTTTCCACGCTACTCCACTTTGTTCCGCCATTGCGTTATAACTAAACCCAACCTTGCCGACAATACCAGTTAAGGTTGCCAAACCGCCGCCGGCCGCCGCCGCCGCTACCCCTGCTGCCTTCATCGCTACACCGGCTGATTTTTGGATGCTTCCGAACGATTTTTGTACAGCTCTGCTTGCCATATCTTTAGCGCTCAATATGATTTCAACGGTGTTTTTACTTGCCATGTGCTCCCTCCTTTCTGTTCGCTTCATATTGATTGATCATGCCTTGTATATGTTCAAATGCTTCTACCCACACGGACGGTTGATCTAAATACCCGCCGTCAAATGGGAGCGAGTGAAATTCTTTGCACATTAAAAAAGTTTTTAAGTAATCATTAGAAAAAGAGCGATTACCCATTAAGTGAGTAACCGCTGTTGTTAGTTTTTTATTTCTTCTTCCTTGAGCTTGTTCATTTCGTCAATAGCTTTTGAGATTTTATCGAATACTTCATCGTCTAAATCTTTTACAGATTCGACGGTAACTGGTATATCTGTTTCGCTCCAAGATTTAATAGCGTTAGATAGTTTATAATACTCTACCTCTTGCACTTTACCGACTACACCGATCATGGCAGCAGGCACATCATCTTTATCAAAGTTATCCATTTTTTTTAATACTTCATTATCCATTCCAGCAAACATAGATGATAGACGATTTGCAATCTCGTCTTTTGCTCCTTTTGATAGATATTGGAGTTCTACCCAACCACCTTCAAACTCGATTCGTTTTGTGGGCTTATTTTTTGAAAATAATGCCATCGTTTAATCCTCCTAGTAAGATGCTGTTGTATTAACCAAAGTAATTTTCATGCCATATAAACTAGTCTGGTCATATTTTGCCGAACCGGTTACCTGGGCAGTTATGGCTCCTGTTCCTCCGACGTTAATCGGGAAAGCGCTGTAACGTAATTTAGGGATATCGACTGTTATCTTATAATTGTGTGTTCCAGCAATGAGACTTCCGGTTAATTCGATTTTCGCCGGAATTTCCGTTTGGGCACGAAATTTGTTAAACTCTGTTAAATCATTCATTTCGGTAGAAAAAGAGATCGGCAAAGTTCTGGCTCCGTTTCGTAGGACGCGCGAAACCTCTCTTGTTCCATCTAATGTCGCTCTTGCTTCTAAACTGTTATTAACACCGAACTGTACGGTTGATAAATCGGAACTACTCATACCATCTAAAGTAATTGTTGCTTGATTCCACAAAAATGGATTTGTGTTTTCAAGATTTGGCGTGGTTTTGCTGATTAATGTTAGTTTGCGAGCAATCATGGCAGCGGTAAATTGCATAATTTTTGAATCTGTACCAAAGGAAAAGTTTAGTTCATTTACCGATGCTCCTGCATACTGGAATGCCTGCTCGAAATCTCTGTGGACTTCCACGGTGTATGGCGGTAAGGAACATGTATTTGAAAAATTATCCTGAACTGGCGTAAAAACATGTTGATAAACGGTAGGGTTATTAGTAGCATCTGGTTGAGTAGTTGTAGGTGCTCCAAACGCCGCTCTCATAAGGTGTCCGACTACATTAGGGTAAACATCGCCAGAAATGTCACCAGCAATATTATGCATTCCTTCATATGATGGAGATTCATCCACAATGCCGATGATATTTTCCGATATTACCTGTTCGATTTCTTCGTTAAGTGATTCAGATGCAAATCGTAAATATTCTGTTGCCACAACCGGCGTTCCATATGTCACTTCTTTGCCAATTCCGATATGTGATCTGACTCCAAACGGCATTATTCTTCACCCCCTTTTTTATTTTTCTCACGAAAAAGCCCGGTAGATAGCAGAATCACGTTGAATTCTACTTCGTCACCAGGCTTAAATACTCCATAGTTCGGGATAATCCGTTCATCCTTCCCTATATAAACTAACTTTTTTGGCTTTTCCATAAACGATTCACTCCTTACCATTCTTCTGTGTTTGCTGACAATTCTAATTCAGCAATCAGCATTGGATTGTTTTGATCGAGCATAGCAAATACTTCGCCGGCTGTTACCGTGTGATACAGACAAGCATTTCCTAATGTCGGGTCTATCCTTAGCTGTTTGATGGTGCTTTCTATCAATGATCTGATTTGCACCTGGGGCACCTTAATGTCACTCACTCTAATCGGGATATACAAGCGTATCACCCAATTCCAATTAACAGAAAAACGTCTTGTTGTTTGATCTGTTTGCGTAAATCCATTGAAAAACAAGGTAGCGGCAGGAAGTTGATTAATATTTTGTGGTTCATAATCAAATGCTTCCACAATTTCTGGGACAGTGGATAGAATATTTTTTATATTAGCTGCCATTACGTTTAAATCAGCCATTTTGTAACCTCTCTATCGCTTCCGCCACACCTTTAGCAAACAAACTATTAATTTCACCGGAAGATTGCATTTTATCAAAAGTCCCCTCGGAAAATTTATAAGCTTTTATACCGGGATGATTTACTTTTTTTACACCAGGAGGTTTTAACCCTCTCCACCACAAATATTTACCCCGCTTAGCTTTAATGGTGTGTGGAGCCGTTCCTCCCTCTAAAAAATGGGCATACCAAAGTTTCGTACCGACATATGATTTAGTTTTGGTGGTGGATCCTCTTATGCTTTTAGCTAGTTGACCACTTTGTACTAACCCTAATGATCGTACTTTTTCCTTTGTTTGTTTGCTCATTTCTCTCGTAACTTTTCGCAGGCCTAATTTTGTAGATTCCGGTCCGATTTCACCGCTATTATTAATAAGATTCTGCAAATCTGGACTGATTTCTATATCGACTTTTAAGTTGTCGAGAAGTTTATTTTCTACCACTACATCACCTTCTTATAAGGTGCAAGTAATACCTTAACCTGTGCAGGCAATGCTTCTGGACGAAAAACCATGCCATCCTGAAATGTGGTCGAAAAAGAAGCGATATCAGATTTATAATAAGACATCACTAAATGTTTACATGCAAGCTCCAAATCATATGGGATTTCTGAAAATCCCGCAGTGTACGAAACAGCAATATTGATTTCACCTTTTGGCCATATACCACTCGTTCTTAGTAATACGCCGTTCTTTTTCTTAATCTTGTATTCTATAGGGTCTATCAGTGTGTTATCTATTAATACAGATTCAATAGATTTTACAGGGTATTGATCTAAAAGAATGTGAGTTTTCCCTGTTCCGTCAAATTCTTCTGCAATATATGCCTGTTCTTTAAATTTTCTTTTGCAATAATTTTCAATGGTTACTGATGATGCATTAATCAAATCAATCAATAATTCGTCATCGCTAACTTCTGGTAAGCTGATCTTTAAATAAGCTTTAACCGCATCTAATGACGTTAAGGCATTTGCGATAAGTGGCATTATTCATCACTCCTTATTAGGATGATGCGATAATTCCTGCACCACGAAGTGCAGCAAGTATTTGATTTTGTTTTGCGGCGATATCTGTCGAAGTTGCTGTAGCAGTGTCAACGTGATCTGTAATAGCGGATGCTTGTGTTCCGTTAGCTGTGATTTTCCCTCCGGCAGCAATATTCAACTCGCCCTGAACAGTCCAGTTTTCTCCGCCAAGTTCTCTATAATTTTTAGTTGTGTACATGCTCTATACCTCCAATTAAACGTTATTCTTTATCCTTTGCTTTTCGTGCTTTTACTTCTTCCACATAACCAAATCTGATAAGTTTATCTGCTAACTCTTTATTCAATTCAGTTGTTTCACCGACTTTTAAATCGTAGCCATATCCAACACAATCGATTATCGCTTTTACCTTCACACTATCCCTCCTTTATTAAAAGAAAGGGGAATAAACCCCTCTGTTCATTAAGCAATAGTCACTTGTCCATAAATGAAAGCTTCTGAATCACGAAGCTTAACTTCTTCACGTTCGATAGCACGGAAAAGTGTATTGTCGGTTTCAAATGCATCCATTGCCACATCTGATGCCATAATAGATAGTTCTTCCCGATCAAACATGACAACAGCTTCCTTTAAGTCACCGATAATAAATGGTGCTTTTGGATTCAACGCATCGGTTACATCCGTAGCTAAATCTTTATTAGAAATCATAACAACAGGTACACCAAATAATTGCTTTCCAGTTGGTGAAGACACGGAAGGCTGTAATAGATAATTTCCGTTACCGTCTTTTATCTTATCTAACCAGTTAAAGCCATCTTGGTTAGTGACAATTGACGAAGTATAACGAAAAGCAGTATCTAAAGTTACGTTAAGCGTATCTTTAATGTCATCCACACTAGCGATAGCTGTTTTTGCTTTAGTACCTAAAACAGTAAGGATTAATTTGTTACGAGTTACCCTGGATTCATCGCCAATCCATTTTGTTAAAGTGCTAGTAATAGCCTGGTCGCTATCTTTTAGCAGCTCATTGGTAACTTTAAAAAATCCGGCATATTTTTTGACTGAATAAGGCAAGTTGGTAAATTGTGGAGTAGACTTTTCAGTGATAACGCCGTTTTCCGCAACTTCTGCAAATCCTGTTTGTTGAGAGCGAGCTTTAAATACACGACTTCCGCTTAGAGTATTAACTGACTCAATAGTAATCAA
Organism: Mesobacillus stamsii; assembly: GCF_030814065.1. Classification (NCBI taxonomy): domain Bacteria; kingdom Bacillati; phylum Bacillota; class Bacilli; order Caryophanales; family Bacillaceae; genus Mesobacillus; species Mesobacillus stamsii. The sequence goes on along the minus strand of NZ_JAUSUN010000013.1, from coordinate 74,751 downwards.
GTTCTGTAAAGCATCTTTAGACTGGCGCAATTCATTAATTCTGGTTTGGATATCTTGTGGAACAGTATACCCACCATCAGTAGCTGTACCTTCGCTCATCGCATTCTTAAATTTTGTACGTACAGCATTCAGAAAGTTTTTAATCTCATCAACAGCTGTAGGTTTTCCAACCGGTTTGTTTTCAACTTGCTTTTTTTCCTGATCGTAAAGGTCCTTAGCGATATCAAACTTGTTTTGCAGCTGCTGCGCTTCGTCGCGAGCAACTTTCGCTTCTTCGATTTTATTTTCAGCAAGAAGACGCTTTGCTTCTCCCTTTTTGTTGCTGATTTGCTCCAATAATTCGCGTAATTCTTTGTTCATGAATGAACACTCCTTTGTTTTTGGGGTATAAAAAAAAGAACTAGATTAAATCTAATTCCATTAGTAACTTTTCTTTTTCGTCATTCGATTGTTCGTTTACCGGATCTGGCTTGTTGAATAGTTTAATAGCATCCCGGATTGATTGATTCGCACTATTAAGCACTTCTAACCTACTAAACGAGAATTCCTTCATGTTTTGGACATCGAAAGGCTCATCCTGGTATAAAATGCTGTTTGCAAAGCCGTTTTTAACGGCCACATTTGCAGACATCCACGTCTCGTCGTCCATCATGGAGGATATCTCATCTGCTGATCTACCGGTCTTGGTAACATATGCGTTAACGATTGATTCTTTGACGGTATCAAGGATGTCAGCCACCTTTCGCAAATCACGCATATCCCCATAAGCGCCAGTAAGAGGGTTATGAATCATCATAACGGCTACCGGTGACATGTGTACCTCATCCCCTGCCATAGCAATTACAGACGCAGCACTCATGGCTTTACCGTCTACCTTAACAATCACTTTCCCCCTATGTTCTTTCAGGGCGTTGTAAATACTTGCACCAGCAAAGACGCTCCCTCCGTAGCTGTCAATCCACACTGTTAGGTCTTGGCCGGAAAATTCTTTTAACTGATCTTTAAATGCATTTGGAGCAGTAGCCGGTTCGCCGAACCATTCATATAACCATAGATCACCGTCGTCCACAATATCACCTTCGATGCGTAATTCAACACTTTCGGGCGTGTCTCCGGTTGCCTGGTTTTTAATAAACTTCCAAAACGGCATCAATTTACACCTCCTTTCTGGTATTGCTCTCCAACTTTGTTAATCGGTATATAGTTTCCATTTGTCATCAAGATATCACCGCCTTCCTCAGACGGTAAGTCTAGATAGCTTCTCGCTTCATTAGGTGTGTAAATCGCATTGTTTACACCCTTCGCTAGCGCTTCCATCTGACTCTTGATGTCAGCCCTTAAAATCACATTTACATTAAATTTAAAAAAGTAGCCCTGGTTAATTAACTGGCTACTTAGGCTTTTGTATGTTATTTCTTCTTCGTACTGTTTTAAAGGATAGAGCAATGTGTCCACATAAAAAGATAGGTTTTGAGCTTCTGCACTTGCGTAACTAGATTTCTCATAATCATTTATCTGATTAGGTTTTATTCCAAAGGCAGCTGCGATCTGTAAGGCTGAGTACTTTTTCAATTCGAAAAATTGGCTGTCCGTCAGTTTGATATTCAATGGCACCAGTTTCATGCCTAAAGGAACGGGGATAATTTTCCCTGCATTCTTAGAGCCGTTTGCAAACTCTTCAAAACCTTTTACCAATCTGTCCTTCGCATCTTTGTCTAAATCACCTGTATACTCCAAAACAGCTTTCCCCGTCAATCCGGTTTTATAAAGATTGTTCATAAACTTCTGGCTTTCAAGATTTCCTTCCATTGTGCTTTTTAAGATATCTTTCACTGGCATCCCGGTTATCCCATCAAAAGTCATAGATGTTTTAAAATGCATAACTTCATCACTGTTAAAGGTATAAGTTTTTCCAGTTTTACGATCTGTGTACTTGTACCACATCTTATCCTTAGTTCCCAGCAATCCATAATCGTCAATAACTGTAGATACCTCTTCACTTGGCATTATCCATAAATCCTTTAGTTTTGCTCCTTCGTATCGCTTCCAGACATAGGCGTTGCCATGATGATTCCTGTTCATTTCGACGGTTGACCAAAAAACAGTACTGGTCATATAAGGATTCGGACGTAATTTAAACACCTGAAATAACTCTGTTTTGTCACTTTTCATAATACCTTTTTCGGTAGTTTGATACATTTTAAGTGGCAGTTTTCCCATACTTTCAGCCAGTATCTTCATACATGCAAAATAGGTAGCCTCCGAAAGCTTATCTCTTGGAGTGTCAGGGTCAATCCCCAACCATTCAAGCATTTTTGGGCTGTTTAGATTGATGGTCTCATTCTTAAAAAGTTTCTTTACCCAACTGAATAGTCTCAAGTTTTCACCCCCTTCACCACCCCATCATTTTCAGATATTCATTTGTAACTTCATTCATATTAAGACTAAAATTACCCGTCATCGCTCTCACGTGAGCGTTCAAAACGGATGCTATCGGATCAATTCTATCGGCGGCTTTTGATTTATCCAACATGATATTTTCATTTGCATCCTGCCTTGTTACTGCGTTTCCTATTGCCCAAGTAAGGACAGGGTTATCGTTGTGTCTAACTCTGTTTAAATAAACCTGTTCTCGGAAGTCTTTCGTTGGAGCCCCAAGAGTCTGCATCCCTTGCCTAACCTCAATTACGGTATAGCCTTCCTGTTCAATGTCCTGCATGAATTGAGTGGCATTCCAAGGGTCTGAACACACCTCTGCTATTTTGATATCATACTTGGCTACAAGATCATTAATGTGTTTCTTGATAAAGGCATAATCCACCACAGCACCGGGTGTAGGTGTTATCCAACCTTTGTCAACCCATAATGAATACGGAACCCTATCCGTTCTTGACTTTATCTCAATGGTGTCTTCCGGCATGAAGCTATGGCTCATAATATAATAGGTATCATTCTCTTTAAAAATGAATCCCAGACTTGTTAAGTCGATTTTTGCAGACAAGTCAACTCCGATGATGCACCTGGCACCTCGGAATTTTTCAAAATTAAACTCTTCTTTGCAGACGCTCCATTTTTCCAAGTTCATGTAACCATTTTCGCGTTGGTTTATCCATATGTTCATATTTTTTGTTAGGAAGTTTCTCATTTTTTCTGGTACATCCATAGCCGCCTTCAATTCTCCACGTAAAAAAGCCTTTCCCTCTTCATAACTGCAAAGAATAGGATTGGCCTTTTCCCACACGGATTCGTCTTTGATGTCATCATCCTTGTCGAGCTCATTAATCATGATGAAATATTCATCATTTTCAATAGGATTATTAGGGTCAAGAATACTAGAAACATACTTATATTCCACCGAATAGCAGGGGTTATTTAACTCAAAGCCAGCAGTGGTGATGATGAACATTAGCCACTGAGGACGCGCACCTGCACCAGAAACAAGGACATCATAAATTTCTGTTGTCTTATGTGCGTGATACTCATCAATTAAGCCGGCCTGAACATTCAAACCATCCCCTGTTTGACCATCTTCTTTTGATAATGCTCTAATAAACCCTTGGCTTTTTAAGTGGGTTATACGGCCATTCGCTACCTTGAATTTATCTCTCAAAAAGGCGCTGCCGTTTACCTGTGCTTTTATTTCATTCCAAACAATTTTTGATTGCTCTGTTTTGGTTGCTCCGACATAAACTTCAGCCATCGGCTCCCCCAACGCGCTTGATTCATAGGACCCAACCGTACCTAGTGATTGGGACTTTGCGTTTTTCCGGCCGACTTGCCAGTAAGCCTTCTTAAACCTTCTTAAACCACTGTCCTTATGAATCCATCCGTACACATTAGAAAAAATGAACACCTGAATCTCGTGCGGTTCAATTTGTTCGCCCGCAAGTTTTCCTTTCGTGTGCTTAGATAAGCGCATCCAATTTAGAAAATGCAGAGCTCTTTCTTCGGAAAAAACGTAAGGGAATTTCTCGTTAAGTACGTTTAAACTTTCGTTTTGCACATCCTGCAAAAACCTAAGGCAGGACCATTTGTGTTTTTCACAGGCTGTAATTTCTCCATTTATGACACCTTGACTATATTCGATAAGCCACTGCTTTAGCATCACACATCACCGTACATTTTTTCTTCACTTGATTTTGGTTTTCCCTCTTCCTTCGGCATGGCAAGTTTGGCTCGTGATGATGGAGTGAAACCAAACTCGATAGCCATTGATTTTAATTGCTTGTAGAGAGTATCAAGCGTTTTTTCATCCACAATCTCTTGATCTATTTCTGGATCATAAATACCTTCTTGCAATTCCACATACTTACCATATGCCCGACAGTAAACAGCAAGCTGGTTAACGTCAACATTAGTAATTAACCCTACTTCATTTAATTCAGCAGCTAAACGTTTAAATTCCTTTTTTGCCAGCGGACTTAACCAGGTGGGAGGTTTAACACGATCGGATCGAGGCTTTAATTTTTGTTCAGCCTCTTTACGGGCGTCGATTTCTTTCTTTGTCAATTTATTCTTGTTGCCATTTATTAACAATAATTCAATTGGAATGGCTTTTCTTCCCATTTCGTTCCAAACCTCCTTTCAAAAAAAATCAAAAAACGAAAATCACACACGGAAAGCTGGGACACGGTTTATATTGGAAATTCTGTAAGTTTTGTCATACCCCCCACTATCTGCCGAATCCGCCGTCCTCTGTCGCTGTTTTACGATTGTGACACGTATTGCATAAACTTTGCCAGTTGCTTACTGTCCAAAACAGATGCATGTCACCCTTATGAGCGATGATATGGTCTACTACCGTTGCTACATGTCCACACCTTATACAGATGGGATGCTGAGATAAGTAAGATGCTCTCGCTTTTCTCCACCTTGCATTATAACCACGCTGTGCAGCTGTACCACGGTACATATCATAGCTGTTGTTTAATTGTTTATGATCATCACAGTATCGCTCTCTTGTTAGCCTGGCACATCCAGCTTTGTTGCATGGCCTTAGTGGTTTACTTGGCATCAATACCACTCCGGTTTAGTTCTACTCGTTTCTGATTTACGATTCTCTTTTTCTTCCAAACATTTTTCGCAGAAGAAATAATCAATCCTTGTATACAAAGTCATTCCGGTAGTAACAAAATACTCTTTTGTATTCTTGGTATCTAAATGGATAAACTTGTGTGTGCATTGCCTTTTAATTGGAGATACATCTATTGGTGGATTCATATTTTTATTATTGATATTCAATCGTCTATTTCTTATCATTTCACCTTTTTGCGTTAATGCCGGTTTAACATATCCGTCGCATACATGACACCTTAATCCATCCGTAAATCTAAATTGTTCTTCTGTAAATACTTCTCTATATCCGCAATCCAAGCATTCTAAAGTTGTTAGTTTTAGTTTGTCACTATCGCTCATCTTGTCATCTCCTTCTCATCGCTCCGTTCAAATTAAAAAAGAGTAGAATAATCTACCATATATCTATTATACGTGTTACGGTTCATACCATTCTCCAATAAAAAGATACCATGATTTTATGATGTCTTTAACTTGATTCATTTTGTACGAGAATAATTCATGTTAATCGGTTTAATCAGTTCTAATCCTCGAAGACCTTTTCGGTATCTACCATCAAGCGTACCTTTATTAATTCCTGTTTCTTCAGACCAAGCTGATAATGATTTAGTAACACCTTTAATAGTAACCATTATTGTCCTTCTGGTGTTGTTAGCTTGTATATATCGATTAGCCCATCTACAATTTGTAGGTTCATATCCTTTGTCTACATTTATTCTGTCGATAGATAATTTATCATCATAACCATTTTCCGTTGTCCATTTATAAAAGTTTTCAAATGTTTTCCACTCTTCGCAAACTGTAATTCCACGACCACCATAGTCTTCATATTGTTTGTGAGTCTTACAAGTACATCTTTCAATCATGTGTGACCACGTTTTGTATCGTCGTGTATTAGACATACCATGAGTTCTATTTGCTTTTCCAATTAATTCACCACTTGAACAACCACAACTATTTGTAGATCCTCGTCTAAGCCTTTGACCTGTCGTAATAAATTCTTTACCACAATCACAAATGCACAACCATTTAACAGGAGTTTCAGCATATTCAGAAAAACGATTTATCACTTTCACTTTACCAAATATCATACCTGTCATATCAATAGCATTTCGTCCCATACAATCACCTCTATTACATTATAACACGTATATACGTACTTGCAAATAATACGTGTTCAATATATAATCATTTTGAGGTGATTTGAGTTGAAAAAGAAATTTACAACTACTCTTGATGAAGAGTTAATTAAACTAGCGAAAATAAAGGCAATAGAAGAAAATATTAGTGTTGCTGAACTAATCGAAAAATTATTAAGAAATTTTTTAGAGGAGAAGTAATCTTCTCTTTTTTTATTTTCGTTTCCATGATCCATTCTTTTTATGGAGAACTTGTTTATTCATTCCCATTATATTTTCCCAATCTTTTCTTGACATAGTATTAGTAGGTTTCTTCTTCTTTGTTTGCATATGATTGAGCTTATGCTTTTGTTCCTTAGTTAGATGATCGGATAGTTTCATATAGTATCATCCTTCCCTCCACAATAAAAAAGCACCCAGATAAAGGATGCATAGAAAAACCATATAAAACTGTCACTCACTGCGGCTGACAGCACACCGTCTCGATCTATCCCTTTAGCAGTTGAGATCACTGCGTCCCTGCAAGGAGGATGAAAGGGTATGAGCGATACTTACTCTCGTGTTGGATAACAAGGTATTTTGGTGTAACTAGTCCTCAACCGTTCAAAAGTAGGTATAACCAGGGATAGCGTAAATAGGATTTGATAAATTGTTGATACTATTAATTTATCACGTGGTTCATGCAACAATCATAATATTATTTTAAATAATTTAGAAAATTTTTCTAAATGAAAGTGAAAGGATTTAACTTAGTTTTTTATATTGATCTCTTTTTCCAGGTATCTGATATAATCCATTGCTATGTCAATAACATTGTCACCGGCACGTCCAGGAACCCTAACCTGCAAAAACTCATTTAATTTAGCTGTTTTAATACTATAATAATCTGCCCATTCAGCTTTTGTAATGAGTATATTTAATTCCGTACTGTTTAAATATCCAGCTTTAGCGAGTAAATGAATATAAGGACATTTATACGCATCTGCTAATTTTTTCAGTATTTCTGGTGAAGGAGCCTTAGATTTTCTTCCGTTTTCAAGATGTGAAATGTATGACTGAGATACACCAGATATTTCAGCCAATTTATGAGTACTAATTGATGCATTTTTACGCATTTCCTTTAAATATTTGCCAAACTCTTTTACGTTCATTGCCGTTATCACTCCTTTCACTTACGCCGTCCACCACCGTCCACTTCTTTTCGCTTCATTTAATCCTCTTTTGTTACAACAATATTTAGAGTAAGCGCTAGTCGGTAAAATGCTCTCCACCGATACTTGCCATACGTTACATGGCTGATCGGCGGTTGAAACTTAAAGCAATACACGTTGTAGTCCGTTATATACTCGCTGTCATCGCTCATATACCTTTCTTCAATCAAAAACCTTTCCTTCTTTGGCAATCGCTGTACAGCCTTCTCTATTCGCTCACAAAACTGTTTTCTTTTTGCTTGCTCGTCCACATTATGAATAGCAATATTTCCCGTCTGATCGCCTGTTGTATTAGTCGGACCGTGGTATCTTATCTCCGTGCTGGCCGTTATGCTTGCTTCTCGTTCGTCGTATGTTAAGTATTTAAACAGCCGATACGTTTCCAGTTTTCCTTCCACAGCTTGTTGAGTGGCTTTCCTGTCAATTTCCGGTAGTACAAACGATACTTGATTATGCAAATTGACCACTCCCAATGGTAAAATATAATGGTGATCGCCGGGAGAAATCAATCCTGGCTTTTTTACTTTTCATTTTGTTTGCTATTCGCCATTTTCTTTTTATTATTCACAAACGTTACTGGTTCAAGTGAGACAAACGTGCTTCCTTTTGGTCGTTCTTTTGGTACGATAGGATATTTTTTAATGTATGCCAGGCGTTCTTCTTCGGTCATATACCGAGTCGTTACTTTTCCAATCATCGCTCATTCTCCTTTAAAAAAATTTAGCATCATCACAACCAATGTCTACACGTTTTAAGCAAGCTAATGCCAGTGTTTCTTTCAGATCATCATAATCCGCTTCATAAATGCTTTTATCCTGGACTGTTCGATATACGTTCATTTCTGCTAATTCTTCGATGAGGATTGACGTGATTATTTTGATAGATTTGTCGTATAAAATCCCCATTTTAAACCTCGTTTCGTTTATTTTGCTAACCGTAGTGTCGATAATCAATACCTATCGGGTGTATTAATATTTACTACAATAACTTTTTCCCATTTAATTTCTTCCAATGCCATTTCCGTCATCATGGATAATACCTCCGGTGCAGAGTAAGGATTTTCGGTTTCTAATCTGTCGTAAATTTTTTCTGCCAGACGATCTTCGTCATTAGACTTAAAATAGATTCTTTCATTGTCAAACTCTGGTACACAAAAGCTATCAATTTTTGCTTTTCCCCAGCTACCAAGACACCTAGCATATTCGTCTCCAGCACAAACTTCATAGTCAATCATCGGCAGGATTTCTAAATCTGGATTTTCTTTCAGTAAAGCCAATAGATTTTTAACGTTTTCCTGCTGTTTCTCCATCTGTTTCATTTTTTATCTCCCCTGTCTAATTTTTAGATTATTAGATTGATAAAGCTATTCGTCATATTGTCAACGGATTGTTCACTAAGCTTTTTTCAAACTGGATGTGTATTTTACCTCGTACTCAATTTCAACCATGAATTCTGTATCGCAGACATAACAAGTCATTTCGTGTTCCCCGGCTTCATGCATATCATCACTTGAACATTCTGAAGCACATACAGGACAGATGATTTTATCTTCACGGTAGCAATCCCATTCATCATGTTCGTTTTCCTTTGCCAGTCGTAATGCTTCTTGTTTACGTTCTTCATGTTCTCTCGCACGACAAGGTTTGCATTGAAAACCATCAGGATGACCCCAAGGTGTATCAGTAAGGTCTTTCCTGTTAGTTCCACAGGTTATGCAACGGTTGTGTTCTTCGCACACAATATAGGTATATGGCTTGTTATTTTCTAGGCACTTATGGCAACCGCAGACCCAATACCATCCATCTTCAAAGCGTTTAGCGTATAACCCTTTAGTTGGCGGATCAAGTTTAACTTCAGGTAATCCGTTTCTGTGAAAACTGTCATTCCAAATATTTGTGTGACCGAAACGTGTTCTTTGCTTCCATTCCTTTGGTATCTCAGGAATAAATATTTTCGTATCTTTCAAATCCATTTCTCTCCCTCCTTCGTGTCGCATCTTGTTTAAAAAAAGCTTCTGACCAAGATTCTGCCCCGATCACTCACTGAATCGAAGTTTGATATATTTGATGAGTGCAAGATATTCTACGCCGAACCTGCTGTTTGAATGTGTTTCCGTAACAGCTGATTCAAATTCCGACAAATTCCCCCTAAAACATCCACGAGTAACTTCTACTTCTCCGGAAGCAGTTGCATATGCTGTTAACGTGCCGTTTTCTGATCCGACAGGAGTAAACCAGACTACGTGTTTCGCAGATTTAATTCTTGCGTCATTGTATACCCGAGCATCACCGTACACCCGAGCATTACCGTATACCCGAGCATTACCGTATACCCAAGCATTACCGTATACCCGAGCATTATCAGACACCCAAGCGTCACCGTATACCCGAGCATTACCAGACACCCAAGCATTACCGTATACCCGAGCATTACCGTATACCCGAGCATTACCGTATACCAGAGCATCACCGCATACCCGAGCATTACCGCATACCCAAGCATTACCGTACACCCAAGCGTCACCAAACCAATCTAAATTTTTATCATTTTCAATCCAGCCACCGAGATCACCTTTTGCAACGCCTCCAAAATCTGTAATTGCTTTGATTTGAAATAGTTTCACACCATTAAGTTCTTTCACGGTTTCAGTCAGGACATATTTTTTATTAGACATATTTATCCTCCTTCTCACTTCTGTATTTCTCTGCCTCAAGTTTTGTTATATCTTCATAAAGTTTGATTTTTCTTTTGTGTAATTCAATTATTTCTTCGCCTTCATTTTTCCACTCCCTTGCTGAACTACATGAGTCAACTATCAATATCGTTTTTCAGTTTTCATCCATTTCAATTTCATCGCAATAAAAAATATTGGAGCAGCTAGCACATTTTATAAGATACTGTTCCCTAGCAGTGTTGCCTACTACATAACGTAATAACGGTTCATATACCCTATAAAAATGACGCTCTTTACAATGACGACATTCTTCTGAAAATGTAATATGACTCCCAAAATGTTTATCGGGTCTTTCTTCGTTTACTGCGTATATCGTTCTTATTTCTCCACAAAACTCGTCTTGAAACGGTACCAAAAAAGCCATACTTTCAATCGTTCCTTTCCATTTTGTATTTTCATTGGATTGTTCAGCAAATTAACTGCATCTGTCCATTGGATTCGTTAATAAATTCAGTCGCAAAATCCTCTTTTATAAGTACTTCGAAAATCGCTTCTAATACATTAACGACAATACTATTACCAGCTAGTCTATAGAGTATTCCATTGGTACACCCTTTTCGTGTTGGATGTGCTTTTAACACTGCTTCATAATCTTCATCATCAAAACCCATCAATCGCCAACATTCTTTTTCGGTTAGCATCCTGTATTCACCTTCACCTATATCGATAATGCCGCTATTAGGACAACGATTTTGTTTAGTGGTAATTGTCCATGTATAATCCTCTATTTTTGTCAGTCTGCCTGCAAAACTGCCGCTGTCATTTTTACCGATTTTGCTTAGCATGGAAGGTGTTTTAATTCTGTATAAATCACTTCCCTTTTTTTCTAGGTATTCGCTTATATTCCTCATAGGCTTTTTCTCTAGCTTTGAGAAATCAAAAACCTTTCGACCGAGTATGCTAACAACAAATACTCTTTCTCGCTTTTGAGGTATTCCAAAATCCATAGCATTTAACACATCAAAAGTATTTGTATAGCCTAATTCTTTCATACGCACCAAGTACTTATTAAAACTGTGAATCATATCTTTATCCAATACACCTTTGACGTTTTCCCATACTACATATCTTGGTTTCCATTCGCCCATATGTTCTATTATTCTTAAAGTTTCCCACATTAACGAACTACGTGTTTTGTCCTCATCACTGCCACCTAGCCGAATACCAGCCCTTGAAAAATCCTGGCATGGTGAACCATGTACAAGAATATCAGGCTTTAAATCATATCCAACAACCGAAGTGGCCTTATAACGATTATCGTAAAGAGCGTTATAGGCACGAACTGCTTTTTCATCGATCTCCACATAATCGATCGCTTTGTGATCTACACCTAAATTGATTAGGGCTTTTCGTGGAGCTCCAATTCCTCCAAACAATTCAAGTATCTTAATCACTTCTTTCACCTCTCTTGCAGCATAATATATGTCATCTTCTATTCTGTTTTGTGTTTTTATCGAAATGTGTATTAAGGTAATCACACATTTATCATTTTCCCTTCTAATCAAAATCTAGGAAACAACCACATCCACCTATATCCAACATGTCACACTGGATGGGTTCTTTCTCCAGATCTTCTAATGATTTAGTTTTCATAAATGTAAATTGTTTTTTTATATCCTGTCCTTTATGACTCTTTCCAAAAATCCAGTTCTTTGTGTGCTTGTTACTATCAATTATGTGTTGAATTTTTGCCGACTTATTTCCTGTACTAACAAACTCCCAAACATCTTTATACATATAGTCTTTAACTTTTCCACTCCTAATTGCCGACTGCTTTGCATAGCGAATATAATCGCTTATTACAATCTCTTGCTCCATGAGCTCGATGAATGTCTTCTCATCTTTAATGAGTAAATTCTTGTAGTGACCTTGTCCAGCCTTTACACATCTTCCTTTGCAGTTGTTATGAGTAAACTGCATATCGTAAAGCCTGGGCTGTTTAATACCGTATTTAGCTAAAACGGCATCATTATTAATCACATTTTCTATCAATGGCATTTCGACTTTAAACGGCTTCCAATTGTGCCGGATTGGGCCCTCTCTGTGCATTTCCTCGAATCCAATACCAAAGTATATGGTAGCGTCTGAAATGAAATCATCGGCTTTCAGATGATGCCTGTTATGCCATTTCTCAACCTCTGGAACAATACCTTTCTTCAAAAAGTTTGAGGACACTTTCATTTTCAATTCTTTCGAGCAAGTGCCCACTCGATTGTTAGCCATGAATTTCTGCTGTACCATCAACTGCGGAGGTGTAATACCCCTGCTATTAATCAGCATAGGCAGTTCTAGTTTGTCGCTGGCTTCATAAATGAATCTATAAAGGTCCTCATCTTCCCACATAGTATCAGTGAAGTACAAAACGATATTGTCATCTGGAAAAATTGTTTTTACGTAATCAGCGACTGAAAAACTACTTTTTCCACCAGAAAAGAAAATAATGTGATTTAGCAACTTTATTTCTCCACCTTCTCCGATAACCGAAAAATTATTTTATTTACCTCTGCAATCAGCTGCTCTTGCGTCATTTTGGAGTAACCTTTAATTTTGTTCTTTTTACAAGCATGTCTTAACGCTGTTATATTCCAAGTCTCAACGGCTGGGATATTAATTACTACCGGTTTTTCATCCATCTATTTCCCCTCCTGTAATCCGAATGGTAAATCCATACCTGGAGGCAGCACCCACAGATGATACATATTCGCCTCGTCCACCAACTCACTGTCCTTTGGAAATACTTCCAATGCAATGCTTTCAGGTCCAAATATTTGATCCTTTATCCACTGCTTCTCTATCCAAGTAATGTCGGTACTGGCAGCGTTACGGATGCATGCGTGCTGAACTGTTCCCCAATCGGTTTCTACATCCCGAATCATGACAACATATTTGCTTTTTTTGTCTCGGTAGACTCGATCAAGTTCACCGAACCATCCTTCCCATTTTTTCAATTGCTTTGGGGATGGATGTCGGATCCAACCTACAATTTGGTGTTTTACTTGTCGTCTGCGTTCAGATCTAGTCATGTTTTTCCTCCAAATCTCTGCATGAAATACCACTGTACTTTGCAAGTATTTGCATCTAACATTAATATCCATTATCCTGTCGCTTGTGATTGATTGCATTTTTATTCATGTAAGCTTGTTAACTCAATCATCTTCCATCCATGATCATGGCTAGTAGTTCTTCCCACCATGCTTATATGACCGATACTTGTTCTTCTCCATTTTCTTCAGTATCATGTGTTCCAAGTCATATTCATTCATTCCACAAAAGTCAAACACTCGAATGCACACATCGGCTAATTCTTCCACAAGGTTTTCTACATCGCCTTTGCGATCTGCTTCTAAAGCTTCACTTACCTCGCTGTGGATTAAAGCCAGCGTCGTGCCTGTTTCCATTTGCTCATCATGCCATCCTTTGGACTGTGCTGTTTTATACGCTTCTTTGCATAATTGATTAATCACACTATCACTCTCCTTAATTGATACTTACTGATGATACCGCCTATTTGCTCTGCTTTTATGCCTAAAAACTCCGCAATCTCTTTTGGCATGCATCCCCCTACCGTACATGATAACGACGTCTGTGAGCATGTCCTGCGTCCACCTTAACTGCAATTCCCTTACTGCTTCATATTTGATTTCCGTTTCGCAATCTTCATTCATAGCAATCTGCAACAATTGCTGTTTATTTGCTATCGTCCAATTCATCGTGCTATCCTCCCCTTATCTTTCAACTGCCTAATCCTTGAGTAAATGGATTTATCCGTTCTTCCATCTAAAATTTTCATAATCTCGGCAACCGGCATCTTTCTGTTTCTGCATTCTATTAAAATGTCATCTTCTTCCAGAGAATATTGTTTGTGATAGACATAATGTTTATCTGTCCACAGGTGCTTAACAAGCTCTGTGTGGATAAAATCTCCGCATACTGGACAATGAGCCTTAAAGTTTTTCTTTTTAATCGCTCGAAATAAAAAATCAATATCACAATCCTTGCACCAGTAGACAAAATATTTATTTTTTGTCATGCCTGCTCCCCTTTAAAAATTCATTTACACTACATTAAATGCCGATTTATTGAGATCAGCTAACCATATTGGCGTGATCGCGCATTTTACCTAACGCCTTTTTTAATATCCGACCAACATGCGGCTGGGACATCCCTACTTCTGTTGCAATTTCACGTTGAGATAGTTCGTGCACGTAGTGTAAAGTAATAAAAAACCTTTCCTGTCTGTTCAACTTAGACATAAGCAGATTAAGTAAACTGGTATCAAAAAATTGATATTTATCTTCCACACTTATAAGATCGTGTAGTGTTCCTGGATTTCCATTAAGCTGTTCGTTTTCTTTGTCCATGCTAACGATTTTGCCTTTTCGCTTTTGTTGGCTGAAAAACCTGACTGTCTTGTGCATTTCTTTCTGCATGTTGTAATAAAGAAATTGCCCAAACTCGACACCATAATCAGCAGAAAAATTTCTAGCTGACTTAATCAATGCTTCAACACCAGCATCATGTACCGCATCGAAACCATATCCGCCAAAACGCCTGTTAAAAATACTAATGAATTTATCCGTTAGTTCTGCGTATTTTTCCGCAAGCTCCCTTTGTTCTGATGACAATGCCAATTGATCACTACTATAAACCTTTGGCATATCGGTTCAACCTCGCTTCCAAGAGTGCAATCCATGATTTTTGTAAATTTACCTCATATTCCAGATCGTCATTTTCTTTTCGCAATTTCACGATTTCTTTCGTCAGGTATTTCGCCAAGTCTACCGACTCCTCCAAAGCCATCATGAGCCAGTCATATTCGCTGTCTAACGCTTCATCGATGGCCTTACCATACTTCGCTATTCCTTTCACGTCTTGATCATCTATGAGCCTTCTAAACGTGTCTATGACGGTCTGGCTTATTTGCGGTCTGTGGTGCTCATAATTCATATTTTGTATTTTTTTAATTGGGATGGTAACTCCTGGTTCAATCATCGTTTATTCACCTTCCTCTTTCCGTTTGAATTGTAATACCGGTCATTTACATCAACCTTGCGTAACCGATCTTTTAATCTCCTGATCGTATAGGCGTAATTTTTCCCACGTTTCTCGAGCGAATTGATTCTTTTTTTCGCATGGAATAAATCTCTGCGCAATAGTTCATTTTCGTCAAATAGCCTGTCCAGGTCTGGTATTTCGTCCATTTATATTCCACCCTTCGAAACATTCTGCATATGCTCATACCGTTTCTTTAAAATTTGGATTGCTTCGCTTGTGCTCGTATATGCGTTTTTCCATCGTTGAGCATCTGCTTCTGCGATCGCTTCTTCCCTTCTTGATTGTGCCCCGATAACTTCTGCTGCTGCTTCCTTTTCTTTTGCTGTTTTGGTTTCTGTTCCTTCCAAATCTGCCCATATAGCGATAACTTCTCGATCAATTCTTTCGGCAGTTCTTCATTCAGCAAATTTGCTTTTTTGTAAAGAGCCAATAATCTCTCGGCCCTGTTCATGCCACCGGTACCTCGTTATTTGGCATTTTTCTTTTCCTCCTTTTTTATCCTGGCATATTCATCTAGCTCTATAAAACCCCCATACTTATTCACTTTTTTTAATAGTTTTAGAGTTTTATCTGGATGTTTTGCATAAAACAGTTTCTTTTTTAGATCAAACACTTGTGTTGTTTGCCCTTTTATATCTACAATTTCTACTCGTCCGTCTGGATAGGTCACTTCAAAATCTGCGATATAGTGGATTGGATGAATCCATTTCCCTTCTTTTCGGAATCCGTTTTGTAATAAGAATTTAGGTTGTAGCTCAAACGCTAGTATTTCTCCTGTACGCTGTTTTTCTTTTAATTTAAGGTAATACTCCCCCTCAACTTTAGAATCAAATGTAAAGCCATCTATGGATGTTTTAACCGCATTATATTTACTCATCAGAACGGAAGATCATCATCTGAGATACCGATTTGACCACCGCCAGCGAATGGGTCATCATTCTTCACCTGTTGCCCTGTATCGGCTTTCTTTTCCTTTTGGCTGTCATTGCCCTTTGTATCTAAAAACTGCACGGATTCCGCTAGTATTTCAGTCACATAAACACGTTTCCCATCGTTACCCTCATAACTCCGTGTCTGCACCTTGCCATCCACTCCAGCAAGCGATCCTTTTTTCAGGTAGTTCGCTGTGTTCTCCGCTCCGTTCCACTGAACAACATTTAAAAAGTCCGCTTCCTGTTCACCTTGCGCATTTTTAAAATTCCTATTTACCGCTAATGTGAAGTTCGCCACCGATTTTCCATTTTGCGTTATGCGTAAATCTGGTTCCTTAGTCAATCTACCAACTAGCACGACTCTATTTAACATGAATTTCACTCCATTTCGTGTTATACTATTTTTAGGCTCCTCTTGATTCGTAAAGGCCGGAAGCCTGAGTCAAACAATCTTAAAATTCGACGCTTTAACCTTCTTTGGAAGGTTATTTTTTATCGGATTTTCCATTCTGACCTCCTAGTTATCTCTCCTTTTGCTAATCTATCAAGCGATAAAAGCAGAATACTTAGTTCTGTGTGATTAAAATATGCAGCTATATCCACCAATCCTTTTCCTTGTTTCCATAGACTTTCAAAAACGTTTATTTCTTCCATGCTCCAATGCCAGCGTATTTCTTCAATATCCTCAAGCGAGGTATATATATTTAACCGTTCCTCGCTCATATAATTTGATTCAAGTGTGTTAATTGTCCGTTTTTCGTAGCTTCTCATCGCTTCACCTTTTCATTGCCGCAAGTTCCGCTGCTAGTTTTTCTCTCTCTACTTCAAAGTCATCATCGTATTCATGTTGTCCTGATTTTTGTTCTCCGGCTCTCTGCCATTTTTCAAAGTCCACAGGAAGCGCTTCTTTTTTTGGTTTAGGCTTGTCCGTTTTACCAGCCTTGATCTGGATAACTAATTGATCGTACTTGTCTCTTAACTTAGAGACTGACAATATATTTGTTTTCCAAAATTGATGAGTCTGACTCCAATCAATCACATAAGTTATTTGTTCTGCATTACGTTTATCAATCTCCATCATTAGCCTTATGTCATCTGCCCACTTTTGTAAATTCGGTTGTTTGTATTCCGAATTGTTTAGTAATATTTTTTTAAATAACCGATCAGCTAATTGATAGTGGATAGAGTCGACGTCGTAAACTCGTTTGCGACTATTAATCTTTTTATTCTTTTCATTTTTATCATTCTTTACATTCTTTACATTCTTGTTTGTGATCAACTGTTGTTCATCTGTTGTGCATTTGTTGTTCATTTGTTGTTCAGTTTCTTGATATTCATACCACTTAAGTATTGATACAACACTGTATTTATTGGTTTTTTTGATGTTCAACATTCCCCACTTTTCTAGATTGTTCAAGTACCTCCACCACGAAATCTCACTTTGCTTAAAATTAGGTTTCATACCCTTATTTAAGTCGTCAGAAAGGGAACTTCTTCCCGTAATAAATTCGCCTTCTTTTAGCATAATATTTTGATTTCCGACTAGTTGATTGTGCTCTTTATGAGATGCTTTCATCAGGCAATACATCCAAAGTTTTAAATAGTAAGGGTCTTGCCAGATGATGCTGTCCATTGTTTTTCTGTATAGCTTTACGTACCCTTGCATCCCCTCACCTTCTTACTCATTTTCTTGTTTTTTAACAACTTTTCTTGCAGCTGAAATCCATCCGTTTAATGTTTTTATCGCTGATTTTCCTTCGCTTGATGTCAATATTGTAATATCATCTACTGCTAGAGCTTTTAATACATCTTGTTCTGTTTTTCCGCGTAACCTCGCAAACTCCAATACTTTCATTTTTAGCTCACCAATTTCTTCCGATGATATAGGTTCTGGCTTTTTATACACTTCTGATTTTTCCTGGAATGCATCTGGGTCATCTTTATCTGTTGCAATATTAAACTGTTTAAGCAAAAAATATTTTTCCGCATATGTTAAGGCCTTGCCGACACCTTTTTCCCCAGCTATATCTACTCCCTGTCCATAAAACGGCAAGGATAGTGTTTCACTAGGATTGTCCGCGTTAATCCATGTATACTCGAGATCTAATTCAGTAAAATAAGTTGTTGTTCTCTTTAAGTTTCCATTTTTATCTTTGTTTTCCACTGTTTCCGATGACACGTTATGTCCGATGATCTTAACAGTTAGTAATATTCCAAGTCTGTCCAATTGTTGACGTACAGCAGATAACACTTGTGAGCTACCTACGTACTGATATTGGTGCCCTTGCGCTTCTTTTTGGAGGTATGGAACAATCTTTCTAACTTCCAATAATTTTTGATAGATGGATAGATTATCAGACATACAGCTCCGCCTCCTTAACCTCAATATTTACTCCATCATCGCGCCATGTATTGACGACAGCAGAGGATAATTCCCTCATGCCATCAGCTACTGGAAGGAACCATTTATTATTAATATGGAATACGGTAATAGTCATCGAATCCGCAATCCTTCACTCTGTCTCATTTCAACGCCAGGTACTTTTACGCCATTCTTCAAATCTTGTAAAATAGTTTTTTTATCCAGCTTAGGCTCCTGCTCAATAAAATAGTTTTTTGGTATAATATTTTCTTTTAATACCTCAACACCAGGAGGATTTTTTTGAATATTGAATGAGAACAATTCTGTTTTTAACTTCTTAATATTTGTTTGAATCATGGATTGCTCAAGTGCTTCTTTCAGTCGCTTCGTGTTCCCTTCGATGCTTCTCCTCCGGCCTGCCAATCGTTCTTCTTCTGATTTTATGGCTAGTGCTTGTCCTTCCAAGTTTTTAATGATTTTTGCATAGCCGACAGCTTTTACTTCGATGGCATCGTTGAGTGATTCGAGAGTATCGGCAAGGTTTTCTCCTCCGTCCTCGATTAGTGATTGAATGTGTTGGTATGCTGCTGTGAGAGAGTATAAATTCATTTTATAGTACCTCCTCTTTGACAAACGCGAATGCGCCATGAATGCCATTCGTACCTGTGCTGCCAACAATAAATGAATCGCAATCAAGTTCCTCAATCGGCTGACTAATGATGCTTGCAAACCGTTTCGCGCGGTTTTCAGCTTCTTCACGAAATACAGGGTTATAGTTATCCCCTTCGAACTGTGTCATGTGGATACTTAGATACGCTCCTGAATCAATCGCATCGGACAAAAACTGCATGAGTCGTTCCTTATTCATGTGAGTGAGCCTCCTTTAATGATTCGATGTATTTTTCGCAAGCTTCCTCTGTTTCAAAAAACTTGCTAGTGTCGTGAAAGCTCGTTGAAGTGTTACTGCCTACACGCTTGTGTTTAATTTAAAATAATCTAAACCGCAATATTCAGGTTCTTAGATTGCCTTTCGTACGCTTCCTGTTCTTCGGATTCTTGCAATGTCAGGATGCTCGATATCCACTTTTCTCACCTCCCTTCAATGTTTATGACGAACAATGTTGGACCCTTAATCTCTCCGATGACTTCATCTATCAAATATTTCTTATGCTGCATATTCTTTAGCTGCTTTGCAGAACGAATTAAGTCCTCAGCTCGCTTAATCACCAGATCATAATCACCCTCTACTAGAGCATTTTCAGCTCTGGTTATGCAGGAATAGCTGCAGCTGTAATGCGTCACTGCTTTTTCAAGATCGTGTGGTAATACATTAAATGGTTTGTTCACTCGAATTCCCCCATGAAGTGTAAAATTGTTACTCCTAAAAGCATTAGTGGCAGTATGATGATTGCTGTTGCTAATGCGCCCATCAGCTGAGCACCAATTTATTCAAGTATCTGTTAATGAAGTATTGCTGACCTTTACCAGTTACCTTAGTTGTTTTGGATATGGTGACATGTCCGTCAGAATGAGTGACTGCTGTTTCTTTGACTTCAAACAAGCCCATTTCCATTGCTCTTTGTGTCGGACTATTGTAATCAGCACCCTTACGTTTTATCAGGTAACCATCCTGGCGCAATTCCTCGAAAAGCCGCTTTTGTCCAGTGCCATATCCGTTTTGTTTTAGCAACTTGGCGAGATCACCGATTAAGATAGAAGTTTTTGACGCGCTCACCGCATCGGCGAAGATGACTTTTGGTTTGTCGATCTGGATTTGCTGCTCGAGCTTTTTCTTTTCTGTTTGCTCTAAAATCCATTGTTGTGCTCTTTCAATTGGATCCTCAATTGCGTAAGAAGGAAGATTTTTATTTGCCAATTCTGCCCTCATCTTTTTAAATTCCTGAATGAACTTTACTTTAAATTTCATTGCTTCTGGAGTGGTATATGACATAGCGACAATAGTGAAAGCATCTTCAGTCAATAAATACCTTTTGGCCATCTTGTTGTTATCAGCCTTATAAGTTTCCAGTCCAAAGTTGGACTTGAGAAATTCCACTTCTGCTGCTTCAAATAATTTGTTTGTTTGATTTTTGATGTCTCGTACAACGTGCTTGTGCTCCTTGCCAAAAACCTCAGCAACAGTTAACGAATCTGTAACAACCTCGTTGTTTTCGACAAAAACTAATTCTTTCATCCGGTTTCCTCCTATGCTTGAAACTTTTATTTATTAATCTTTTCGTTCATCAAATTTCGCAAATTCGATAAAAGAGAAAGGCTTATTCATCCTGGTCAATACTGTCCATTAATTCGATTATTTTTTTGCATTTATAACGGCTGATTACATGTCTTTCATCTATTTCTTTCCTTTTTTTCGAAACTTCATAAAATCTCGTAGAGAAAGAGTACACAAATGCAAATGTGATAAAGTAAGTTGTTTCTTCAATAATCTCGAATTTCCATTCGTGATTATGCTCTGTTGCATAATCCAAGTCCATTTTAATTTCTTCAACTAGATCAGCGCCGTATTGTTTTTCCAATTGTTTAAAGTCGATTTCTGTTTGTTTTTTCATTTTTTTACTCCTCCTTTATTTTGTTGTTCTGCCATAATAAGTGGTACAGATCTGTTGATAAAAAATTCCATCATTTTTTGTTGTACTTCGGGAGGTGGCATTGCCTGGTGCTTTTTCATTTAGACAATCTCCTTTAAATAATATCTTTCTCTCTCATAGTACGAATAAATTCGTACTTGTTCCCAAAAAAAATAATTTCTTTTGGTACTTTGTAAACCACATGAACTTTTTCAATGAAAGAAAATGGTACATTGCTCGAATCCCTTTCATAGCTTGATAAAGTTTGTGGATGAACACCGAATTTAACTGCTGCTTCTTTTAGTGTATATCCAGCGTTTGTACGAGCAGCTTCCAATGTTAAACCAAATTTCATTTTGTTTCCTCCTTTCTTATTAACTTAATAATATACGATTTTATTCGTATTGTCAACGAAAATAATCGTATTTTTTATATAAATAATCCTATTAATTTACTAAACTATTCGATATAATAATGAAGAAAGGAGGTGAACGATATGCCTAGACCAAAAAATACACCCATGCAAGAGAGTATGAAGCAATATGTTAAGGAAGCATTGGCTACATACATGAACTCAAGAAAAATATCTCAAACTGATTTGTCCGTTAAGACAGGAATACCAAAAACAACCATTAATGGCTATGTAAATGGAACATCATTGCCGACTCCTGGTAACTCCGAAAAACTGTCACGTGCTTTAGGTATCGACAAGGGAGATATTGACCCACGTTTTAGAGACGATGTAGATGCTTCCAATTTATCTAAAGTTGAGCCTATGACTATTAAGATTCCAGTCCTCGGAAAAATCGCTTGTGGAGAGCCGATTTACGTAGCGGAAAATTTTTCTGGTTATCAGTACGAATCAATAACAGATCTACCGTCTGGAAACTTATACTACTTAGAAACAGAAGGGAAATCGATGGAACCGACAATCCCAAACGGATCTAAAGTTTTAATCAGAGAGCAACCAGAAGTAGAAAATGGCGAGATAGCTGCTGTACTCTTAAATGATGAAACAGAAGCAACTTTGAAACGAGTTAAAAAACAAGGGAATACAATAATTCTCATGCCTGATAATCCATCGTTTGAACCATATATTATCGATAAAGATCACCCGGCCAGAATTATTGGGAAGGCAATCCGCTTTACTCAAAACTTGTAATTAAATATCTAGCTAGAGATTTAATGGGAGCAGCCTGATCAGCTGCTCTTTATTTTAAGGAGGATGGTGCGTGATGACTGTGGGGATTTATATTAGGGTAAGTACGCAAGAACAGGTACAGGAAGGATATTCGATATCTGCTCAAAAAGAACGTTTGAAAGCTTATTGTATTGCTCAAGGGTGGGATGATTTCAAGTTTTATGTGGATGAGGGATTGTCAGCAAAAGACACAGATCGTCCGCAATTAAAAATATTATTAGAACATATAAAAAGTGACTCAATCAAAACTGTCCTCGTATATAAATTAGACAGGCTTACCAGATCTGTATTGGATTTGTATCGATTGCTCGAAACGTTTGATAAATATAATTGTGCTTTTAAATCAGCAACAGAAGTGTACGACACCACAACAGCGATGGGAAGAATGTTTATTACCATTGTTGCGGCATTGGCTCAATGGGAGCGAGAAAACCTAGGTGAAAGGGTAATTATGGGGCAGGTCGAAAAGGCGAGACAAGGCGAATACAGCGCAAAGGCTCCTTATGGATTTGATAAAAAGGATAACAAACTCATCATAAACGAACAACAAAGCAAGATAATTTTATCGTGGATTGAGGAAATCAAATCAGGAACATCAATCAGAAAACTATCAGATATGATGAATAACAGTAATGTTAAACCGATCAGGGGTTATAAGTGGCATATTGCTACCATGTTAGATATCCTCCACAACCAGGCATTGTATGGTGCGCTAAAGTGGAGAGATGAAGTTATTGAACAAACTCACGCAGGAATTATCACAAAAGAGGAATTTAATAATATTCAACATATCCTTAAAAGCAGGCAAAATTTAAAAATAAGAGAAACAAATAGTATATTTATTTTCCAAATGAAATTAAAATGTCCTACTTGCGGAAATAGATTGACATGTGAACGATCTAGTTATTTTAGAAAACGAGACTTGGCTCAAGTAGAAAGAAACTATTATAGATGCCAAGCTTGCGCATTAAATAAAAGACAAGCTTTTGGAGTTAGTGAAATTAAAGTAGAGAAAGCTTTATTAGCTTATATGGACGGATTAATATTTGAAAATGAATATCATGAACCTAAAGAAAAGAATAATGATTTAATAAATAAATTCGAACAACAAATCAATACCGTAAAAAGACAAAGAGAAAAATTTCAAAAAGCCTGGTCTAAAGACCATATGACTGATGATGAATTTACGAAACAAATGTTAGAAACTAAACTTAAACTTGATGAATTGACAGCGGAATTAAATCAGATTACTCCAAAAGAAAATGAACAAGTGGACCAGAAAAAGATAAAAGAATTGTCAAAAGACTTTGTTGCGAATTGGGCCCACTTACCACCACATGATAAAAAGCAATTTATGGCCACGTTTGTAGAAAGCGTAGAAATCGAAAAGAAAGAAGGGAAGGCATTTGTTAATGGTGTTCATTATTTTTGATTTTTTTATTTGTATTTATGCAAACTTTATACAGACGAAATGTTCTTGTGTTAAAAAGCGCATATCATTCATGAGGTATTTTGCACCGTCCTCCGGCGACCGGATGACATAGCGTTCATCGAGGGTATGGTTGGCAATGCGCCTGCCGATTTCAACGGCAGCAAGAACATGGATCGCTTTTGCTTGGCCAATCCCTTTCATTTGCGTCAGCTCTTCAAGGGTTGCATCCTTTAACATACGCAGCCCCTCAAACTGAGAAAGCATCCGGTTGGCAAGCTGGAGGACTGATTCCTCACGCGACCCCGTACCTAATAACAGCGCAAGCAATTCATGATTGGAAAGGCTTTGGGGACCGTTTTGAATAAACCGCTCCCTAGGCCGTTCATTTTGAGGGTAATCTCTGATCTTTAATGAATGTGTAGACAATAGAATTTCCTCCCAGTCATGATTATGACGAGGGAAGTGTAGAAGAAGTTTCTGTAGTTTTCTTTTCATAAGGAAGGCTATAACCGATTTTTCTTAACTCCCTGATCAATCTTGATACAGGAAGTCCAACAACTGTGTAATAATCCCCATCGATTGCTTGGACAAGCATGCTGCCGAATCCCTGAATCCCATAGCCGCCAGCCTTATCAAATGGTTCACCGCTCTTAATATAGGTGTCGATTTCTTCGTCTGACAATTCCCAGAACGTCACATCTGTTTTTTCATAAAAACGCGTTTCCTTCTCAGGGGAGATGATCGATACTCCGGTAAAAACTGAATGAGTATCTCCAGACAGTTTTTTAAGCATCTTTGAAGCTTCTTGTCCGCTTACAGGTTTTCCAAGGATCATTCCATCATGGACCACGACCGTATCGGCACCAATCACGAAACAATCTGGAAATTGCTGAGCTACTATTTTCGCTTTTCTGGAAGCAAGCTCCATAACTGCTTCAGATTGGCTCAAGTTCTCACTGAAACTTTCATCTGCGTCACTGCTCGAGATTTCGAATTTCAAGCGGAGGTTTTCAAGAAGTTCTTTTCGCCGTGGAGAAGAAGAGGCTAAAATGAGGCGTTGCATAACATCACCTTTCTTTATGGATTGCATCAAGGGAGATACAAGCTAATACTATCAGAGTTCACCATTTGCGACAATCCTTATCTAACAATTCGCAAAAAAAATCAGAGCTTGCCGACAAATGTCGAAGGCTCTGTTAATTTGTACAATTTCCCGGAAAATATTCTTTTTTTGCTTTTTTTGCTACTATTCTTTACTTTCCAATCGCTTGATAGGCAGCTAGAAAGGAGAGGAGGCTTTTCTCCATTTCTGCAAGCTGATTCGCATCCTTTGTTGTCTGGTACCCAATGAATGATCCGCTTGCCTTTTCCATACTAGCAATGGCTTTTTGGATGTTCCTATCTTCTATGGACCTATTTGCAATTGTTCCGTGCAGCGCGTTGAAATCTTCTACTTTCTTCCTTTCATCTGGTGACACTTGCGAACCGCTCATGAGGATCGGATAGATCTCTGAAGACTGCTGAAGGAATGCCGCCTCCTCTGCACTCACTCCAGAGACTTTTCCGCCAGAGATTTCAAAAGGTTTTGCAAAAACCTCCAGCCCTTGAAGCTTAAGTTCATCTGCCTGTTGTTTCGCTTCCTCGATGCTGCCAGCTATACGTAAATAGACAGCAAATTGGCCATTTACAGAAAACTGTTCCGCTGCGATTCCCTGATCTGCAAGCAGCTTTACTCGTTCCTTCGCACGATCCTCAGTCGTAAAAATACCGTTCTGAACGATGAACACAGGGATCGGTTTCAACTCTAGTTCTTGTCCGCCGCTCGCCTGATCTTTTGCTTGTGAACCTGCTTGTGGTGGATTTGCAGCCGGTGAAGCAGTTGTTCCCTGTTCCGATGCGACAAATTTAAGGAACGTAACCCCAAATGCTGTACCGATCAATACTGCCAACAAAACAGCCACAATGATGGTTTTGGAAAACCAGTTGCTTCGCTTTGTTTTTGTGTTCCAAACGGATATTCCCAGACTCTTCTTTTTCTTTTGCTGCTTTGGGATGAATTTATATTCTTTCACGCTCTGCTGTTCGCCTGAATCAGGCAAAATCCAGTCAAAATCATCCTCAGTCTTTTCCTGAGCAGCAGCCGTTTCCTTTACCATTGCATCATTATCGAGCGGATACACTTTGCTCCGATCCTCACGATGTTCATTTATTGGAACATTGCCACTTCGTTCTGTTTCCTTTTTACTAATTTCTGTCCAATCTTCTGTTTGCCTCTTTTTTTCACTGTCATGTTGCTGACTCTGGCTGACTTCCTGAACCGGTTGGTGCTTGCCATTAATCTTGATCGTAATCGTTTTTCCATGTTTGTCCAAAACTTGTACCTCCCCCTGCCCGTTCCTGTATTGCTTCATCCTATCACACAGACAAAAAAAAATAACAAGACTTTTGTCGCCTTGTTATCGAATGCTTTCGTCAATTTTTTCACTAGATTTATTGAGCAGCCATGCCTGCCCCATCCGCTGATTGGTCCTTCTCTAACAAATTCCCATTTGAACCGTCAAAAGTCGGAAACGGATTGCGCTTATTAGCCGGGGCTGGGGTTTCGATCTCCATTCTGTCGCCTTTGTCATTCTCCACAGGAAGGTAGAAAGCAGAAACAGTAATAGTGGACAAAAGGATTTCCTTTGAATTGGTTACATAATCTGCTTTCTTAGGCCCTTCGAAGTCAATGGTCTCTATCGTGATTTCTCTTTTCGATTCTTCAAGTGCCTGAATGAATTTCTCCAAACCTTGATATCCTTTCGCTTCGACTGAAAGGGTTACGAATGTTTTTTGCAGGCCTGTCGGCAAGCTGTCTGGTACTTTCTTAATTCCATTAGTAGATTTTGAATCAGTGGATGGAAGATTCGAAACCGCTGCTATCTTTTGGTCGGGAGAACTGCTGCTTTCCCCAAACTTCATCAAGGTAATGGTACTGTCAGAAACTACTTCAGCTTTTTCAAAATTCAGGATCAATTGTTCCGTGAACGGTTCTTTCGGAATAATTTTATATAATTCCGCGACACTCTTTATTTCCCCTGAAGGCCCTGCAGTCATTCTCTTCTCGTAGGCAGCCTGTATTTGTTTCTCCGTTTTAAGCAGCTGTTCTTTCTGAATAACCTTATCTTGGAGCGGTTGTAAATAGGTGGCTGAGAGTAGCCAATACAAAAGTATTACGATGACTGCGCCGAAAATCAGAATCATCATTTCTTTTTTTGAGAATTGGAGATTCATGATTCATTCCCTCCAACTTTTTGGGATGCCTCTGTAAAGTATTCCCTCTTAAAGTGTATTTCGAATTCTGAATAATAAGTCGGCATGATCTCATTCGAATTACTAGCTTCTCTCACTGCTTCAACCGTCAAAATCGAGGCAGTATCGACCCATTTGGAATGCTGGAGGGAACTCAGAAAATACGCAGCCTCTCTTGCAGATTCAAATTCAACCTTTACCCCGACGATTCCCTCCCCATTATAATTAAGTGATTGAATGAAGCCTTGTTCTGGAAGCAAAGCAATCAGGCTCCTAAGCAATCTGACTGTATCGGGAGTGGAAGTTTCAGCCCAGGTGACAGCTTCTTGAAGTCCTTTTGGAGAATCACTGCTTGCTTGATCAGTAATTTTGGTCTGTATGGCTGCATTTAATTGCTGTACAGATTGAATCTGCTGATTTACTTTGTTCAAGGACGTTTCATTTACGCGTACCTGGACAAATACTCCAATGAAAACAAGCGCGAGGAGAAACAGGAAAATAAGGGCAATGGAAAATGAGGAAGACGCTTTATGTTCTTTTTTGGGAAGTAAATTAATGTCTACAAGCATGTTATCCCTCTTTCAATCCAAGCCCTAAAGCCAGATGATATTCCCGCGAAACTCCGAAAGCTGCTTCAGGAAGACTTGTTTCGATTGTCGCCACCTGGATTTCAAACCGTCTACTCATTTCGTTTATAATAGTTGTCATCCTAGGGTGATCGCCATTGACGAGAATTTTAGTGATCGAGTTTTTGCCGTGGGTAAGGGAATATCGATAAAATTCGAGCAATTTGTCGATTTCTTTATAGATATCTTCGAATTGAAACACAAATTCGTTCGCATTTCCCGCAAAGGACATCTCCTCTGTTTTCGCGCGTCCTAACTGGACTTCCCAATTAGATTGGATCTCAACCGGAATATGCCTCATGAAGATGGGGAATGTCCCTTCAAAAATACACATACTAACCACCCCAATATCAAATTGAATGGTCATTAGCGTTTCCTTTTCCTCTACAAGACCAAGAAAATGATAGAGTCTATACGAAGCGAGCGGTGAAATATCTGCGGCCACTGGTTTAAGTGATGCTCCTTTTAGAAGATTGGTATATTCTAAAACATACTCTTCCGGTGCTGCAACCAAAAGGATCTCCCTTTTGTTTTTCTCCAAACTTAGCGGTACGGTATCAAACACTGGTTCATCAAAAGGCAAATGAATGCTTGAACCAAACTCGAGATACAGAAACCCGTGAATCTCATCCTCTTTGACATCAACAGGAATGGAAACTTTACGGATGATCACGAGCGAATCAGGTACAAGGAATCTCACTTCCCTATTTTTTATCCCCCAATCCGCTATACATTCATCTAAAATGAGCGAAAGAGTTTCGATATCTTGAATTTTGCCTTCGGAAATAATCCCAGCTGGAAGAAGGCGTTCTCCTTTGGCGGCTATAACAATCGGGTTTCTTTGTTTTACTTCAATATACCGAATCGAATGGTCATTGATAACAAGATTCATTACCTTTTTTCGACCGGTAAAGATGGAGAAAGCCATGTTCAAAACTCCTTCAATCATAATCCTGATGTTAACAGCCTCATATACTCTACGATCAAATAATCTCCGAAAAAGTAAGCGACAAGTGAGCCTAACGCAATAAATGGACCGAAGGGAATTGTTTGTTTGCGTTTAATAGCTCCAAGAAGAAGGCCAATGACACCGAAAAACGCTCCAAACAATGTGGATAAGAAGAAGGAAAGCAGCAGCAGTTTCACTCCTAATGCGAAGCCGATAACTGCAAACAGCTTGATGTCTCCTCCACCCATTCCGCCCTTACTGACAACAGCAATTGCTAGTAAAAGAAAGAAGCCTGCAGCAGCACCCGCGAGTGAATCCCACCACGGAACTAGAGGAAATAGAAGGCGTTCAAAGAAAAACAGACCCGCAAAAACAATCAGCACTCGATCAGGAATGATCATATAGGCAAGATCGGAAACGGTAATAATAACCAGCATAGAAATGAGTGTTAAAGCAATTAGTAACTCCCCACTCCAGCCAACGCTAAATGGTGCGATCGCGAACAGCGCAGCGGTTAATAGCTCAAAAAAAGGATAAATGGGCGAAATGCGCGCCTTGCATTGGCGGCATTTCCCCCCCTGGATAAAATATGAAAACACCGGGATAAGTTCTAAGAATGTCAATCGATGACCACACTTCGGACAAGCAGACCGCGGGGCAACAATTGACTTTCCGTCTGGGACACGCAAGGCTACTACGTTATAGAAAGAGCCCAATACTAGACCGTAAAGGAACAAAAGAATCTGCATCTTTTTTATTGTGGTGGATTTGCAAAATTAATTAAATCAGCCTCTGTAATCGGATCTGTGCCTCCCACCGCAGCAGCAGCAGCCTCATGACCTGCAATGGAGAATTTACCATCAGCATCGATTGTGACAGTGAATGTAGGATCTCCTGATTTTGTTAAATAGGTTCCCAATTTCGTTTCGTCCCATGGGTCTGGTACATTTGCTGCATTTGCTAATTTCGCAGCATTGATAATTTGCAATGCATCTGCGACTGCGGCATCCTTTTTGGACTTTTCGATAATTCCACCAATACTTGGTACAGCAATCGAAGAAATAATTCCCAAAATGACAATTACCCCTAAAAGCTCAACCAATGTAAATCCTCTTTGACTTTTCCACTTCTTTTTCATGTTTTCTAGCATGTAATCTCGCTCCTTTTAGGTATTTTTCCCTATGACAATGGCTATATGAATCTATCAATCAGTATAACGGATTCCTTTAAGAAATAGAATGAAAAATATTGTATTTTGTTTGTATTTGTCGTTTCAGCCTACTTGATTAAAAATCTCGAACATTGGCACCATGATGGCCGTGACAATTGTGCCGACCAGCGCCGCCAATAAAATGATCATGAGCGGTTCAATTAGTGATTTTAATTGATCTGTGCTATGTTCGACTTCTTGCTCATAAAAGTCGGCGATCTTACTGAGCATAGCGTCCAAAGAACCAGTTTCTTCCCCAATAGCAATCATTTGCGTCACAAGGGGAGGAAAAGCCCAGTGATTTTTCATCGCTTCAGTCAGTGATTGCCCTTTTTCCAAAGAATCTCTAGACTCTCTTATTACCTTGGCCAGCACTTCATTTTCAACTACCTTTTCGACAATAGCAAGCGCCTGCAGGATGGGAACAGAGCTTGCAAACAAGGAACTTAACGTCCGCGAGAATCTAGCTATCGCTCCTTTTTGTAGCAGTTTACCGAAAATTGGAATTTTTAACAATGCGTAATCCAAATAGTATTTTGTCTGTCGGTTGTTTTTCAGGACCATGAAGAGCAGAGTGATTGCCAACGATAATAAAATAAGTAGCCACCAAAACGATTGCACCCACGCACTCACATGGAGGACGAATTTCGTGATCCCCGGAAGCTCGCCGCCAAGATTGGAGAACATGTCAACAAAGGTGGGTACTACTGCCACCAGCAGGAAAATAACGACGATGATTGCCAGTGCACCGATAACTGCCGGGTAACTTAAAGCGGCGACGATTTTCTTTCTAGTATGATGTTGTTTTTCAAAATGGACCGCCAATCTTTCTAATGTTTCATCCATATTGCCGCCAGCTTCTCCCGCTTTGATCATATTGATATACATCGCTGAGAAGATTTTACTATGCTTTGCCGCAGCAAACGATAGCGGATTTCCTTCCCGCAGCTCTTGTTCGATATCAAGAAGCGCTTTCTTTAGCGCTTTGCTCTCGGTCTGGGCAGCAAGAATCTTTGTCGATTCCACAACAGAGACACCTGCTTTCAGCAAGGTAGCAAACTGTCTTAAGTAAATGACGAGATGTTGCAGTTTAACTGGATTGCCAATCGTTATTTCTTTTGTCAACAGCGATTCCTGGACCTCTTGGATCTCAGTCGTTCTGATTCCCTCTGTGCGCAACTTTTCCAGCGCTTCCCTTTTAGTCGCAGCGGAGATCGTTCCCGAACGCTTTCCTGAACGGTGTCTGCCGGTATAGTGAAATCTAGCCATAACTTATACCATAGTTTTCCTGAAGATATGGTTCTGCAGAATCTCTAGTTATTATTCCTTTTTGAACAAGCTCCTTCACATTCATTTCGAGGGTATGCATGCCATAGGAGCGAGATGTTTGCATGATGCTGATGATTTGATGGATTTTTTCATTCCGGATCAAATTGGCCACTGCCGAGTTATTAATCAGAATTTCTGTTGCTCCGATCCTTCCTTGCTTTGCTATTGTCGGAAATAAGCGCTGCGAAATTACCGAAACAAGAACAGAAGCTAACTGAATCCGAATCTGCGCCTGCTGTGTTGGCGGGAAGACATCAATGATTCGATTGATTGTAGCGGGTGCACTTGAGGTATGCAAGGTTCCGAAAACAAGATGGCCAGTTTCAGCCGCCGTAATCGCTGTTTGAATTGTTTCTAAGTCCCGCATTTCTCCTACCAAAATGACATCCGGATCCTGCCGGAGGGCGGCTCGCAATCCGTTGGCAAAGTTATTTGTGTCAAATCCTACTTCGCGCTGATCGATAATCGAGTTTCCATGCTTGTGTAAGTATTCAATCGGGTCTTCCAGTGTAATGACGTGCTTCTTCATTGTTTCATTCATATGCCGGATCATTGCTGCAAGAGTCGTAGACTTCCCGCTTCCGGTAGGACCCGTTACAAGTATCAATCCTTGTGGCTTTTCCGAAATCTTTTTCAGAATTTCCGGCAGTTTAAGGTCTTCGATCGTTGGAATACTTGTAGGGACGATTCGAAAGGCCATGGAAACACAGCCCCTTTGATGATACGTGTTCACTCGAAAGCGGGATACACCTGGGATTCCGTAGGAAAAATCAAGCTCTCCTTGTTCCTTAAACTTTGTCCACATTTTTTCCGGAATGATCGCTTTTGCCATTGCCTCGGTTTCTTCTGGAAGAAGCGATTCGTTGCCATACTTTCTAAGCTCCCCATTCACTCTCATAACGGGTGGAACCCCTACTGTTATATGGATATCTGATGCTTTTAGCTCAAAGCCTGCTTGAAGCAGTCGGTCCATTTTATCTTTCATCCGCTCTCCCCCGCTATTCTATACTGGCTACTCGGAGAATTTCCTCAGTGGTAGTCAATCCTTGTTTTACTTTCAATAAGCCATCATCAAGCAAGAAAATTGTTTTATTTTTCACGGCGATTTCATGAAGTTTGGTGACCGTTTCTTCATTCATAATTGCTTTTCGAAGTTCTTCATTTACCGCAAGAACCTCATGGACGGCCAGCCTGCCACGATATCCGGTCATATTGCAGGAAGCACAGCCTCTTCCTCGCCATACGGTAGAAATTTCGAGTCCTCTTTTCGCGAAAATATCCAGTTCGCGTTTTGTAGGAGAATGCGCTTCGGCACAATCTCGACAGACTTTTCGAACGAGACGCTGAGAAATAACTCCGCTTAAAGAAGATGCGACTAGGAAAGGCTCAACCCCCATATCCATTAGCCTCGATACGGAGGTTAAAGCATCGTTCGTATGCAAAGTACTTAGTACCAAATGCCCAGTCAACGAAGCTCTTATTGCTACCTCTGCTGTTTCCCGATCCCGTATTTCACCGACCATAATAATATTTGGATCCTGCCGAAGAATCGATCGTAAACCGGCTGCAAACGTCATCCCAACGGTCTGATTAACTTGTATTTGATTGATCCCTTCAATTTGGTATTCAACTGGATCCTCTATCGTGATGATATTTACTTCTTCACTGTTCAATTTATTTAAAGCTGCATATAAAGTCGAAGATTTCCCTGATCCTGTTGGTCCAGTAATCAAAACAATCCCATTTGGCCTGGAAATCATACTAGTGAATCTTTGTAAATGTAAAGGATGAAACCCTAATTTGTTCAAATCATTTAAGGTGCTGCCCATATCAAGCAGGCGCAGCACAATTTTTTCTCCATAAACAGTTGGAATGGTGGATACCCTCAAGTCGACTGGATGAAAGTCAAGGTTGACTTTAAACCGGCCATCCTGCGGCACTCGGTTTTCCGTTATATCCAAATTAGCCATAATTTTCAATCTAGCTGTTAATACATTCTGCAAATGTTTAGGAAGGACTCTTTCTATTCGCAGCATGCCATCGATCCTATAACGAACTACTACCTTTGTTTCCTGGGGATCGATATGGATATCGCTCGCTTTATTTGCCCCTGCATTTGATAGCAATTGATTAACAAGCCTGACAATTGGCGAGTCTGCATCTGTTGCCTTTTCTTCTTTCACCGGTTTCATCGCATATTCTTGTCCGAATAATTCTTCAAAATCTTCATCGATATCATAGAATTTATTTATCGCCCGTATGATATCATCCTTAGTCGCAATTGCTGTCTCTATATGGAAGCCGGTTGATAAGCGCAAATCATCAATCGTGAAAAAGTCCATCGGATCTGCCATCGCAACATAAAGTTTATCTCCGTCTTTTTTTAGAGGAATAACCAAATTGCGCTTCGCTGTTTCCTTAGAAATAAGATTAAATAAACTTGTATCAAATGGATATCGGTATAAGCTAATATGCGGGATTCCCAGTTGAAATTCCAGCACCTCAATTAATTGCTGCTCTGTTATATAACCTCGATGCAGCAGAGCATCCCCCAACTTCTGTTCTGCTGGTTTATCCTGTAGAGTGATTTGCAGTTGTTCTTCCGTTAGCAGCCCAGATTCAATCAATAAGTCTCCAAGTCTTCTGCGAGTTTGTTTCATCTGTTTGCCTCCTGATTATTTGGGTACTTCATTCGGTTTCCCCCACAATCTATCTTCCACACTGCCATCTGTTCCTTGCCCAGGATCTTGTTGAGGGTTTTGTTCATTTGGTGCAGGTGCCAGGTTCTCTGTACTTGCAGTGGGAGTTTCACTCACGGAACTACCATTCGTGTCCGGATTAGCCATCGATTCCGTCCCCAAGGTTCCCTGTTGTGGTGGCAGTGGACTACTACTCGGAACGATTCCAATGAGTTCAACTCGATAACTAGGCTGATAAAAATCTTCCGCTATCCATTCTGATTCCATCCATTCCCCCGTAGCTGAAATAGATTCGCGATACACTTTGATCAGAAAGCCGGGCTTCCCCTCGGTTTCTACGTATTTCTGACCAGGCTGCAACAGAGGTGTGTAACGCTTGATTGTTCTCGGCTTAAATTCTTGCTTTTCCGTAAGATTTGCCTCGTATTTGTGAGAAAAGGGGATACCGATAATCGAAATTTCTAATTCCCTCTTGTTCATTGATAGTTTCATATCGTATGGATGCTTATTTGGATTATAAAATGAAAAGTCCATGTTCTTGCTAAAATCGACTTTCGCTTCAAGACCGAGTTGAGTGTTTTTTGGAAGTTCACTTCCAATATTTCTTTCGGATATGATAAAATTGGTTGCTAATAATGCCTCGAAAAGAGCTGATGAAACGATGCTAATCTGCTCGGATGATAGTTCAGTCAGCTTTTTTTCTTCTATGAATTTTTTCATTAAAAAGCTTGTCAGCGGCTCGATCGGCAGCTGAGAAAATGCTTGTACGAATTTTTCCGTATCCGCATACTCTTCCCCTAACTGTCTCGTAGCAGTGGCAACGACAACGGGCTCTTCTTTTGGCAAAATATCCTGAGAAGTATTCTTTTCAGCAACCGAGCTGAGAACAACAGGTGACCACTGGGAGAAAGCAATGGTTAATAGCGAGGCAATGGTTAATGCCAGTGTGAATGTATACCTCCTAAACTTGCCCATTGACAAACCTCCCTTTTGATTAGCTTTCATAACATTCCACCAGACTCCATTTTAGAATTATCGGTATGATGCCTCAAGTTTCAGGGTATTTACTTCCCATTTCTCCGTGTCGGATTCCTCGGAGGGTTTTACAACTTCCTTTGCATAAATTCCACTATAATGCTTCGCGGATGTGATCGTTTCGCAACTTTGTGAAGTAATAGTAACCGTACTCTCGATATCGCCATAAAGTCTTACAGTTCCTTCGACACAAAGAAGCCCTTGATTCCCTTTGCCTGAAGGATTCTGTTTTACGTCCATGTTTTCTATATATGCATCCCCGTAAACAACGATATTGCTATTGCTTTCAATAAAGGACTCTCCTTTGAGATATAGGTTGCTCTCAAATGCCACTTCCGTATTCGCACGCGCGGTTAAACCATTCTTAAAATAAATGTCCTTTTCAAAGACCGGATTATGGTTAGAGGAAATCGTCAGATGAGAATCATACAGAATAGGTGTTAAAAAAGGACCATTGGAAGTAATTTCATCTTCCTCGCTCACTTCCATTCCCTTGTCCGGCTCGGGGAATTCGCCATTCCCTTCTCCTCGTGCGATCTTTAACTCCGCATTTATTCTCCTTTCTTGATAGTCTTCGGCAATCCCAATGGAAGTAAAAACAATCTTTATTACCTCTTGCTCCTCATTGTTAGTAGCTAAAATATCCACATCTTCCATTTTGTATAATGGGTACGAACTATCCTTGTTTATTGGGAAAGCAATCCCTGACGGAAGTGCAGTTTGTAGCAGCTTTTCCGTATCCGATAAGGATGCCTCCTTATTTTCAGCTAAAATAGCAGCCGTCGCACGTTTCATATGGGCTACCCCCATTTCCGCAAGATTTGTCGCTTTTATCCCACTTCCGGTATATGCTATTTGTTTCGCATTATTGGCTTCCATTCCCATTAATGTAATTCCGATAATTGAAAAGACAGTCATCATCAGCAATACGATTAGCAATACAGACCCTTGTTCGTTCTTACTCATCCGAAATTCCCCTTGCAAATATCGTTCTTAATGTATAGGATTGATCTCCTTTTTCTATCTTCAAAGTAATTTCAAGAGGCAGATTAGAGTCAATTAGTAATGGTTCACTTGTATAAGGATGATTTTCATAGACTATGTTAGCTAGATAGCGATAGTTTTTTGAAATCGTCATTCCATCAATTACTACCTCATCCGCTTTTATTTCTAATTGATAAGCAGGATTTTTCAAATGCTTGTTACGGATTGCTTCGGCAATAAGCTCGGCTTCCTGCTGAAGGAATGCTTCCTTTTTACTCGTGTCTCCCTGTTTGATCCCGCTATGAAAAATAGCGTATGCAAGTATGAGGACTACGCTCGTTATTGTCAGTGCTGCTAATAATTCTACAAGGGTAAACCCATTTCTCTTCATAACCGGTTCACTCCTTGTACCCATAGGTTTCATAAACATTTTTATATGTATCGTTCCGTTTCTCTTGAATCGAAACTACTATTAAATTCAAATCCATTGGCAAATTTTTTTGAAAGGAATTCGCTTGCTTTATTACTACAACAGGATAATACTCTTTTTCTCCTACTGTTAAAAAAAACCGCTCGCTAGAAGCAAAACTTGTGCCATATAATTGATTCCATTCTTCGACTGTTACATCGGCTGTATATGGAGATTTTTTAATAATATGCAAAATTTCCTGACTAAGCTGGGCAGCCGCACTTCTGCTTTCATTATCCGAATTGAACATCTTTGCCTGTAAAAAAAAGCCCGCAAAAGAAAGGAGTACGATCGAAAGCAATGCGACTCCAAGTGTAACTTCTACTAAATGATACCCTTGCTGGTTTATTCTTTTCGCCATCGGCCGCTCCTTCTTTCGCAGCATCCTCATACTTTCTTCCTATTATACTCGCAAACGACAAAATATGACACTATGCATCTGCAGATCCATTCCAGGAAAATCTCCTTTTTTTTGCTGAATGAGCCGGATAAAATGATCAATTATTTTTCAACCATTTTACGAGAAAGGGCTTTGCCTCTGATAAAAAATAGAGAGAGCCTGTGACAATCAACATGTCTGCTTGATCCAATTCATTTATTTTCCTTTGAAGAAAGTCCTGATAGTCTGCTGCAATCCTTTTGTTTCCTTTAGTGCTTCCGGCATCGATTAAATCCTTCGCTGAAGCTGCACGCGGAAAATCAAATGTGGTAAAAATCAATTGATCGGCCACCTCTTCAAGCGTTGCAATCATCTTATCCAATTTTTTGTCTTTTAGAGCTGCAAAGAGAATGCTAATATTTTTATCGGCAAAGCGAGCGTTTATTTCACTTGCCAGTGCCTTTATTCCTTCTTCATTATGTGCGCCATCGATCAGGACGAGTGGATCTTCACTTAAAATCTCAAGCCGGCCAGGCCAGTATGCTAGTATCAGGCCTTCCCGGATATGCTCTTCCTCGATTAGAAATGAATAGTAATTAGCAAGGACCTGGCTTGCCATTACTGCACATGCAGCATTTTCTACTTGATGCGCACCGATCATCGATGTTTTCAGCTCATGAATTTGTCCGAACATACTTGTAAATGCAAACTGTTCTCCGCGCTCTAGAGGTTCTTTTGAACTTGCCGCAAAATCTTCTCCGAGGTGGTATAGAGATGACTTACAATCAAACGCTTTTTTTCGTATCACCTCGAGTGCTTCCGGCTGCTTTACGCCAGTAATAACGCTTACCCCGTTCTTGATGATGCCTGCCTTTTCGAAAGCAATCTCTTCATAGGACTCCCCAAGGATCGCTGTGTGATCGAGTCCAATGCTGGTAATGATCGAAAGCAGCGGATGGATCACATTTGTAGAGTCGAACCTGCCGCCCAAGCCTACTTCATAGAGGACGACATCAACAGGGGACATCTTGGCAAAATAATAGAAGGACATCGCAGTAATTACTTCAAATTCAGTCGGCCCGCCCAACTCGCTTCGATCCAGTTCATCGGCAAGCGGCTTGATCACATTCGCCAGTTCAATCAGTTCAGCATCACTGATTGGCTGCCCATTCACGCTGATCCGCTCATTGAATTGTTCGAAATAGGGAGAGGTAAAGGTGCCGACCCGGTATCCTGCAGTCTGCAGGATAGCGCGCAGAAAGGTGACAGTAGACCCTTTTCCGTTTGTGCCGCCGACATGTATCGTTTTGATCCGTCTTTCGGGATGCTCCAGTCTTTCCAGCATCCATGCCATTCTAGAAAGGCCTGGCTTGATTCCTAATCTTAGTCTTGTATGAATCCAATCAATTGCTTGTTCATATGTATCAAACATCTTATAACACACCTCTATTTAAGATGAAGACGAACCAAAAAAATAGTTCGTCTCCAAAGTATCCTATATTAGTTTCTCCATTCCTTAATGCGAGCTTCCACAGCTACCCGTTTTTCCAAATAATCCTTTTCCTTCGCACGCTCTTCCTCAATGACTTTCTCAGGAGCCTTTTTAACAAAGCCTTCATTGGCAAGCTTCTTCTGAACACGCTCCACTTCTTTATCAAGTTTTTCCTTCTCCTTTTGAAGTCGGGCGATTTCTTCATCGATATTGATCAGGCCTTCAAGTGGAAGGATGATTTCGATGCCGGTTGCAACAGCTGTCATTGCTTTTTCAGGTGCGGTCACTTCCAGGCCGATCTCAAGTTTTTCCGGATTACAGAAACGAATGAGGTAACCGCGGTTGTTTTCCAGCATGCTCAGTGTCGTTTCGTCCTTCGCTTTCAGGAATATATCAACCTTTTTGCTTAGAGGCGTGTTCACCTCAGAGCGGATATTCCTAACAGAACGGATCACTTCCACAAGCAGCTTCATCTCTTCTGCAGCCTGTAGATCTGTAAGTACTGGATCAACCTCAGGCCAACTGGCAACGGTAATTGATTCCCCCTTATGAGGGAGGTTCTGCCAAATTTCTTCCGTGATGAAAGGCATGAACGGATGCAACAGACGCATTGTGTTATCAAGTACATACGCAAGAATCGATCTAGTCGTTTTCTTGGCCGTCTCCTCTTCGCCATATAGCGGCAGCTTCGCCATTTCAATATACCAGTCACAAAGATCATCCCAGATGAAGTTATAAAGTGCGCGGCCTACCTCACCGAATTCATAACGGTCCGACAGCCTTGTCACTGTTTCAATTGTTTCGTTCAACCTTGTCAAAATCCATTTGTCAGCAACCGATTTCTCGCCACTCAAATCGATTTCATCATATTGGAGCCCATTCATATTCATTAACGCAAATCGTGATGCGTTCCAGATTTTATTTGCAAAGTTCCAGGTTGCTTCCACTTTCTCCGTGCTGAAGCGAAGGTCCTGCCCCGGCGCGCTTCCTGTTGTCAGGAAGTAGCGGAGGGAGTCGGCACCGTACTGGTCGATGACGTCCATCGGATCGACACCGTTTCCAAGTGATTTACTCATTTTCCGACCGTCTTCTGCACGAACAAGTCCGTGAATCAAAACATCCTTGAATGGACGCTTTCCTGTGAATTCAAGTCCCTGGAAAATCATCCTTGACACCCAGAAGAAGATAATATCATACCCTGTAACGAGTGCATCGGTTGGATAGTAGCGCTTATAATCAGCTGCCTCCTCATTCGGCCAGCCCATCGTCGAAAATGGCCATAGGGCCGAGCTGAACCATGTATCTAGAACGTCATGATCCTGCTCCCAATTTTCAGGGTCAAGAGGAGGCTCATGGTCAACATATATCTCGCCTGTTTCCTTATGATACCAGGCTGGAATCCGGTGGCCCCACCATAGCTGGCGGGAAATACACCAGTCACGAATATTTTCCATCCAGCGCATATACGTATTTTCAAAGCGCTCAGGGACGAAGTGTACTTTCTCTTCTTTGGTTTGCAACGCAACTGCTTCGTCGGCAAGCGGCTGCATTTTAACGAACCATTGAGTGGATAAATACGGCTCCACAACCGCTCCGCTTCGCTCTGAGTGCCCAACAGAGTGCAGGTGCTCTTCCATCTTGAAAAGAATGCCTGCTTCCTGAAGGTCCTTGACGATTTGCTTGCGGCACTCAAACCGATCCATGCCCTGGTACTTGCCGGCTTTAGCATTCATCGAGCCATCTTCGTTCATGACAAGAACTCTTTCCAGTTTATGGCGGTTGCCGATTTCAAAGTCATTAGGGTCATGTGCCGGCGTGATTTTCACAGCCCCAGAGCCAAATTCCATGTCAACATAATCGTCGCCGACAATCGGAATCTCGCGGCCAACGATTGGCAGAATGACCGTCTTGCCGATCAGATGCTTGTAACGGTCATCTTCCGGATGGACCGCAACCGCCGTATCACCAAGCATCGTTTCCGGTCTGGTCGTAGCGATTTCGATATGTCCGCTGCCATCAGCCAGAGGATATCTCATATGGTAGAAGGCACCCTGGACATCTTTATGGATAACCTCAATATCAGATAAAGCTGTTTTAGCTGCCGGGTCCCAGTTGATAATGTATTCGCCGCGGTAGATCAGCCCTTTGCGGTATAAAGATACGAATACTTCTTTAACAGCCTTCGAAAGGCCCTCGTCCAAAGTGAAGCGCTCCCGGCTGTAATCGAGGCCAAGTCCTAGCTTAGACCATTGCTTGCGGATATGCTGCGCGTATTCTTCTTTCCATTTCCATGTTTCTTTTAAAAACTTTTCGCGGCCAAGCTCGTAGCGGTTGATGCCCTGGCTTCGTAGCTTTTCGTCCACCTTTGCCTGTGTGGCAATCCCGGCATGGTCCATTCCCGGCAGCCAAAGTACGTCATAGCCCTGCATCCGCTTCATCCGCGTAAGGATATCCTGCAGCGCAGTATCCCATGCATGGCCGAGATGAAGCTTCCCAGTTACGTTTGGCGGCGGAATCACAATAGTATAAGGTTTCTTCGTTTCATCATCCTTTGCTTCGAAAAACTTTCCCTTAACCCACCATTCATAGCGTCCCTGCTCAATTGCAGACGGATCGTATTTAGTCGGCATCGACAAATTCTCTTCCATCATTTTTTCCTCCTATCAACTGCTTTTCCTTTTGTAAAAATAAAAAAACTCCAATCGCCATAAAAGGACGAATGGAGTATGTTCGCGGTACCACCTTTTTTTCCAGCAACGGTAAAAACATCTGTCGCTGGCTCAAATCTGGATAACGGCTCTTCACCGTCGCCTGTTACTGAGAGTCATTCCGTTCCCAGGCGATGCTCAAGGGCGACCTTCCATGGTTCCGGCTTAGAAGTCCTCCCAGCAATTGGACTTCCTCTCTTCAAGCGGATTGCTCATGTACTCTTCCCTATCCATGCTTTGCTTTATTTATATTAGTAATACTACCTAAAAAAGATGATTGACGTCAATCATCCTTTCCTATTTTCCTTTATTTTATTCTTTTAGGTACGTTCTGTGCCAATAATCGGCACATCTTGGGCCAATGCCTCATAGAATAAAAATAGGATATCATATTTGCTTGGAGGGATGGCTATGAAAAGAAATAGGTATAATCCGTATTCACTCCCCAAATGGGCGAGGACGACGAGGGCAGTATCCGCGCAACTAATTATTCCTTTTTGTGTCTTTCAAGGATTAAGAACCCTTTTCTTCCCGTCGACCTTCGATGTTTTTCTGCTGTCCATTTTCATTCTGATCGCTTTGGCAATCAAATTTGACATTTTCTAAGGAGCCTAAGAGCTGCTGCATTCAGCTCTGAGCTCCCTCTTGCTTT
This sequence comes from Mesobacillus stamsii, assembly GCF_030814065.1. Classification (NCBI taxonomy): domain Bacteria; kingdom Bacillati; phylum Bacillota; class Bacilli; order Caryophanales; family Bacillaceae; genus Mesobacillus; species Mesobacillus stamsii. The sequence goes on along the minus strand of NZ_JAUSUN010000013.1, from coordinate 33,201 downwards.
GCCTGCTCTTTCTGCTTTTCGAGATCGTCGATTTTCGTTACTACATAGCCAGTGTTGTTCAAGAGCCAATATTGACGCTGCAGCTTCTGAACAAATTTCCTTTCATCTACGTCCTTCTTGCGTTGATGATAAGTCTCTGCAACCCGGATAATGCCGGATGGAAAAGCAAGATAACTCATGAATAACTGCATTTCATCATCCCGGAAAGGAAAATGCTTCAGATATACATAAATCCAGTCAATGACTTCGTCCCCATACTTTGGCTGCGTTTTTAACGACCTTGCCAGAAATGGCAGCAAATCTTGAATGGGAGAACCTATCCTTGCTTTTTCGAAATTGATGAAGTAGCCGTATCCTCTTTCATCAAACAAAAAATGCTCTGGTGAGACTTTTCCGTGTAATGTCACCGTCCTTGTTTTCTTCTGTTCCTTCGTTTTTTCATTCCACGTCTCCAGCTTTATTCTGGCAAACTGTATCGCCTGCCGAATCTGGATGTAATACAGACAAAAGTTTAATTCAAATGGAGACATATAAGTCTTGTTCTCACAGCTTTCAAGGAACCCATTTACAAATTCTTCTTCTTTTTCCCATTCTTTCAAAGTGTTCTCATAATGCTCTTGCTTCACTTCCGGCCTGATTTCCAGTTCCTTAGCTGACAGGGTATGCATTCTTGCCAGCTCCCTGAACAGCTGCTTATGCTTTTCCGATTGATCCTCCCTGTTAGCATTTGGCACCCATGGCATTAAATAATAGAGTGAATTGTTATGCAAAATGGCATATCTGCCGTCGCTTGATGGATAAACAGGAACGATCCTGTTGTAGTCTTTTTGATAAAGAGTCTGGATATGCTTGATAAAATCGGACCCTTCATACGGATGGATCTTTTTCAAAGCAAAGATACCTGATTTCGTATAGATCTTCTTTATTTTTCCAAATCCTTCCGCAAAATAGGGCTCGATTGGATAGTGTTTCAACACAGCAGATACTTCATTTAAATGATTGTGCTCATCCATCGGATCCCTCGCCTACTTTCTGAAACTTCTATCGATGAATATAGTTGGGCAGGTGCTTGTATACACCTGCCCAACTTACCTATTAGTTGTCACAATCCAGCCGAGCCCTGACAACCAGCTTCCTTTTGGACAAGGCATTGCTTTGTTTCCTTATTAAGATTGGTGAATAGCCGCACCAGGTACATATAATACTTGGCCTTCCTGTACTTCATGATCGATGTTCAAATGGTTGACTCGCAACAGCTGTTGTACAGATACATCATAGCGATCCGAAATCGATTGAAGCGAATCTCCTTGCTGGACGATGCAAACTCTTATTTTCGCTACTTCCGTTTCCTCTTCTTTCCGCGCTAAAAATTCAGCTATGGAGATGCCTTTTTTCATGTTCGGTTTTTTCTTTTTCATCAATGGAGAAGAGGAACTTTCTACCGATTCTTCTTCCACTTCAGCAGACATGTTTTCTGGTATCGATTCTTCTTCTTCTGCCTCCTGCTCAACTTCGACCTCTTGCTCCCCTCTAAAATCCTGAAAAGCAAATGCTGGTTCTGGTTGTTCTTGAGTCTGCGGTTCTGGTTCTGGTTGTTCTTGAGCCTGTGGTTCTAGTTCTGGTTGTTCTTGAGTCTGTGGATCCAGTTTCGCTGCAGCTGTTTTTTTCGCTTCTGCCCTGAACGGCGCATATAATTCATCCTCATAGGAATCTTCCTCTTGCTGGTTCAACGCTTCATTCTGCTGAACAAAAGAGTACGCCGGGGGATCTGGAAAATCCTGTTCATCCGCTTCTCTTGATGGATTGATGTCTGCCTCGGCCTCCTCTTCTATTTCATTTTCACGGTAACTAATTTCCAGTTCCTCTTTTTCTTCGTTAACCGCTTCATGCTGCTGCTCTCCATATAGACCGGTAATTGCCAAATCAGCATTCAGCTTCAGGCGCTCCTTTTCTGGAAAAGCATAATCGAACGCTTCTACATGGATATCAATGTCATAAATACTTTCAATCCGGTTTTTCGGAATGGTGATATCTACCGGGAAGCGGTGAAGAAATTCAAATAACCCTTCTTCCCTCTCCATGACAGAATGGACGTACTTAAGCGCCGATAATTGTTCTTCCTCCTCCTGCTGTTGTTCATAGCATGTATACTCCCCAGTCAGCTCTAGAGATCCGCGAATAGAAACATATTGCTCATTTTCCTGGATCGTTATATTCGGATCGAGTGAAATCGAGACAAGCTCTGCGACTTCCTGTCCTCTTTGAAACCACACTGACTCCTCTAGTGAAAATCGCAGGTACGATGGATTCCCCTGAGACAAAGCGACTCCTCCTTTCATTCCTTAAACGTAAAATCACTATGTCATTAACACTTTATGAACCTTAATTTGCTTTTATGATCATTTAGAACATAAAAAGGAGTTGGCGTGTGCAGCCTTTGATATATAGAATGGTATATTCGTTAAAAGTAAGCAAAACCGGGCAAACTGCGCCCGGTCCTATTTTAGTTTGGCGGATCATCGGGGCTGTTGATTGGAACGGAGTACCATTCTTGCGGAATGATACCCTTATGCGAGCATTCCCACCTACATAAGGGTACCTTTCTTGCGGAATGATACCCTTATGCGAGCATTTCCTCCTCCATAAGGGTACCTTTCATGCGGAATGATACCCTTATGCGAGCATTCCCACCTACATAAGGGTACCTTTCATGCGGAATGATACCCTTATGCGAGCATTTCCTCCTACATAAGGGTACCTTTCTTGCGGAATGATACCCTTATGCGAGCATTTCCACCTACATAAGGGTACCTTTCATGCGGAATGATACCCTTATGCGAGCATTTCCTCCTACATAAGGGTACCTTTCATGCGGAATGATACCCTTATGCGAGCATTTCCTCCTACATAAGGGTACCATTCTTGCGGAATGATACCCTTATGCGAGCATTCCCACCTACATAAGGGTACCTTTCATGCGGAATGATACCCTTATGCGAGCATTTCCTCCTCCATAAGGGTACCTTTCATGCGGAAAGATACCCTTATGCGAGCATTCCCACCTACATAAGGGTACCTTTCATGCGAAAAGACACCCTCCAAGTGAAGGGTGTCTTTTCGTTTAGTGATTCTGCAGCTTGGCAAATGCTTTTTCGGCTGCTTCGATTGTTTTTTGCAGGTCTTCGTCTGTATGTGCTGTCGACAGGAATAAGCCTTCAAATTGAGATGGTGGCAGGTACACTCCTTCGTTTGCCATTTCCCGATAATAGGCGGCGAAGAATTTTAGATTCGATGTCTTGGCTGCTTCGTAGTTGATCACTTCTTTATTGGTGAAGAAGATGCCGATCATGGAGCCTGCACGGTTAATAATATGCGGAATTCCATATTTTTCTGCCGCGGCTTTCAGTCCTGTTTCAAGGATATCTGCTTTACGCTCAAATTCTTTGTAGGAATCAGGAGTAAGCTGCTTCAAAGTCTCGAGTCCGGCAGTCATCGCCAGTGGGTTCCCTGATAGGGTTCCCGCCTGGTAAATTGGACCGCTCGGAGCAATTTGCTCCATAATTTCCCGTTTTCCACCGTAGGCACCGACTGGAAGTCCTCCGCCGATTACCTTTCCAAGACATGTCAGGTCAGGCGTTACATTGTAATAACCTTGCGCACAATGATACCCTACTCGGAAGCCTGTCATCACCTCATCGAAAATCAATACGGTGCCATACTGTGAGGTGATTTCGCGCAAACCTTCTAGGAAGCCCTCTACTGGCGGCACAACACCCATATTTCCGGCAACCGGTTCCACGATTACACCGGCGATGTCATCCCCATACTGTTCAAATGCGTAGCGAACACTCTCCAGATTGTTGTAAGGTACAGTAATCGTATTTTTAGCGACACCCTCAGGAACACCTGGACTGTCAGGCAAACCGAGCGTAGCGACACCAGAGCCAGCTTTGATGAGCAACGAATCGCCATGTCCATGGTAGCAGCCTTCAAACTTCAGAATTTTGTTACGGCCAGTATACCCGCGCGCCAGGCGCAAGGCACTCATCGTTGCTTCTGTTCCCGAAGATACCATCCTCACCATTTCAATCGATGGTACCCGGTCAATGACAAGCTGAGCCAGTTCATTCTCAATAACTGTAGGCGCTCCAAAACTCGTCCCAAGCTCTGCTACTTTTTTGATCCCGGCGACAACGCGATCATTGGTGTGGCCGAGGATTAGCGGTCCCCATGATAATACATAGTCGATATATTCATTGCCATCAATATCATAGATTTTTGACCCCTTGCCTTTTTCCATGAAAATCGGATCCATATCAACGGATTTAAACGCGCGAACAGGGCTGTTAACACCACCTGGCAATAAGTCCACCGCTTGTTTGAAAGCTTTTATCGATTTATCATATGAGCGCATAGTATCCCTCATTTCTATAATCTAGCTACTCTTGTTTCCTTTATTTTTCACAGCACTCCAGCTAAAATTACTGTTCCTGCAGCCAGCGTGCTGCATCCTTCGCGTGATAGGTGATAATCAAATCTGAGCCTGCACGCTTCATACCAGTGAGCATTTCCATGACAATGCTCTTTTCATCCACCCAGCCGTTTTGTGCTGCTGCTTTTACCATTGAATACTCGCCGCTGACATTGTAAATAACCACTGGCAGGTTAAAATTATTTTTTACGTCGCGGACAATATCAAGATACGGCATGCCAGGCTTGACGATTAGGAAGTCAGCACCTTCGGCTACATCGGATTCCGCTTCGCGCATTGCTTCTAGGCGGTTGGCTGGATCCATCTGGTAGGACTTGCGGTCACCGAACTGCGGCGTACTCTCTGCCGCTTCACGGAATGGACCATAAAATGCGGAAGAATACTTGACTGCATAGGACATGATCGGCACATCCTGGAAACCAGCTTCATCAAGCGCAAAGCGAATCGCGACAACGAATCCGTCCATCATATTGGACGGTGCAATGATATCTGCTCCGGCCTTAGCCTGGCTGACAGCAGTCTTACCAAGCAGCTCCAATGACGGGTCATTCAACACCTTGCCATTCTCGATGACGCCGCAGTGACCATGACTTGTGTATTCGCACAGGCATGTATCGGCGATGACCACCATATCTGGAAAATCCCTTTTGATTACACGGGTGGCTTCCTGAACGATTCCGTGGTCATGGTATGCCTGGCAGCCTAATTCGTCTTTTTCCTTTGGAACACCAAACAGCAGCACCGATTTAATTCCTAATGCTTCTACTTCGGTGATTTCTGCTTTCAGGCGATCAAGCGATAAATGATAGACACCGGGCATAGACGAAACTTCCGTCTTCACATTCTCTCCCTCTACGATAAAAAGCGGATAAATCAAGTCTTCGGTGCGAAGATGATTTTCACGTACAAGTGCGCGCATGTTCGCAGACTGACGAAGCCGGCGATGGCGGCTGAATTCAAGGTGTTTCATAAATTACCCTCCAATTTTTACATACTCGGCAACGCTTTTTAGCATCTCTTCCACGGTGTATTTCTCCGGCATCGCATCAACTTTCAAACCCCATTGCTCAGCCTTTCTTTTCGACACAGGACCGATGCAGGCAACAATGCAATGCGCAAGCTTGTCTCTTAAATGATAGTCCTCTACAATTCCCATAAAGTGATCGATTGTAGAAGGGCTTGTAAAGGTAAGTATATCAAGTCTTTCCTCACTTAGCATCTGAACGAGCTTGTCCTTGCTGTCCTGAGGAAGATAGGTCTCATAGATAATAATCTCCTCCACGATAGCACCTTTTTTCTTCAAGGACGAAGAAATGTAGTCCCTGGCAAGGTTCCCTTTTGGGATGAGGACTTTATCGCCAGCTTTCACATATGGCAAAAATTCTTCCGTGAATCTTTCTGCAACATACTCTTGAGGGAGAAAGTCTACCTTTTCTCCCCTTTCCTCAAGGGAGGCTTTTGTTTTGTCACCAATCACAGCTATTTTTGGAAGCGATGGCTTCTTTTTTTCAAAAAAAGAAAAAAAGGTTTCCACTGTAACATTGCTTGTGAAAATGATCCAATCATAATGATGTAAGCCCTGAAGTGTTTCCAGCAGTTTTTGCGTAGCTGCAACCGGCTGAAAGGCAATAAGAGGGATTTCCACAGGAATCCCTCTATGTCTGGCAACCAATTCAGAGAAACGTTTCGCATGGGCCTTTCCCCGCGGAATCAGGACAGTTCTATTTTGCAGCGAAAAAGCGGCGATCATTCTCCATCAAGCTCCAGTTTCACCTTATCAATCAAATCTTTTGCTCCCAGACTGATTAAACGATCGGCAGCCTGCTTTCCAAGTTCTTCTGGATTCGTTCCAATTACCTGCTCTTTAAAGATTGTTTTTCCATCTGGAGATCCAACAATGGACGTCAGAACGATTTCTTCGTTGTCATTGAAATGCGCATATCCACCAATTGGCACCTGACAGCCGCCCTCCATCTTGTGAAGGAATGCCCTCTCTGCTTTTACTGTTGCGCTTGTTTCTGCTGAAGTGAATTTCTCAAGAAGCTCAAGAAGTTCTGTATCATCACTGCGGCATTCAATCGAAAGCGCACCCTGGCCAACTGCCGGCACACAGATGTCCGGTTCGATAAATTCAGTGACAACATCACTTGCCCACCCCATCCGTTTTAAACCGGCAGCTGCAAGGATGATCCCATCATACTCATCTGTTTCCAGCTTCGCTAGCCTCGTATCAATATTTCCGCGAATCCATTTCATTTCAAGATCCGGACGCTGGGCGAGAAGCTGAGCGCTTCTGCGAAGGCTGCTTGTTCCAATAACAGAACCTGGTTTTAATTCTTTAAAAGGAATATGTCCATTTGAAATCAAGACATCGCGGTGATCCTCCCGCTCCGGGATAGACCCGATCACAAGTCCTTCAGGCAGGATGGCAGGCATATCCTTCATGCTATGTACAGCCATGTCAATCTCTTTATCTAGCATGGCCTGTTCGATTTCTTTTACGAAAAGCCCTTTTCCTCCGACTTTAGAAAGTGTGACATCGAGGATTTTATCTCCCTTGGTCAAAATTTCTTTGACTTCAAATTCAAAAGGAGCACCTAAATTTTTAAGCTGTTGGATTACCCAGTGTGTTTGTGTCAACGCCAGCTTACTCCGTCTGGAGCCTACGATAATTTTTCTCATGACAGCCTCCTATTTACTGATACCAAAAGTGGAAAGAAGATAATTTTCCAGATAGAAAGAAGTTAATCAATACAATCAGGAATGACGCTATATTTAATAATGAAAGTGATTTTCCATGCATCCCTTTGCCGGCCTTTAAGTACAAGTAGATGCTATAGATTGCAAGGACGATGAAGGAGCCTAATAGCTTGGCATCATACCAGGCAAGATCAGGAACCTTGATCCATGCCCACTGCAGTCCAAGAATCAGACTAAGGATCAGCATTGGCACCCCGACGACGTTCAAGATGTAGGACCAGTAATCAAGCCGCGATAAATCGGAGATCCTCCATAACAGCTTCCCCCACTTTTTCCGCTTTAAAAGGTCATATTGGATCAGATATAACAGCGAAAAGACGAATGAGATAGAAAAAGCTCCATAAGACAGGATTGCCATCGTGATATGAATCAGCAAAAGCTCTGATACGAGCTGATCCGACATCACATTGGAATCATATTGGACAGGAGCGAATGTATGGATTGCCATGATCATGAAGCCAAGGATATTCGTAAAAAAAACAATGAAATCCACTTTTAGCAGTTTGTTGATAGCCAAAGACAGCGTCACCAGCACCCATGCATAAAAATAGAGCCCCTCAAAAAGAGTCAGGACCGGGAACCGGCCTGTATCAAACATGTAATACAAGAGGAAAATCGTCTGGAATCCCCATACAAATGCAAGTAACCAGAAGGCAACTTTATTCGCCATCCGGTTACGGTTAAGAAAATCAATGAAATACAAAAGAACGCTAACCGCATAAATCACAATAGTTCCTTCATGGAGACGAGTTATATAAAGATCACCCATGGTCACCACCTCTTTATGGCTGAAAGGAAGCCTGAGGCGAAGGAACTTTTGCCCGCTTAGTCTCAGCCGTTTTCATTCCTTCTTGTTCTGCGACGAGCTGTTCTATATTGAAAATTTTGATGAAAAGTTCGAGAGCATCTTCCGCATTCGGTGCAGCTGCAAGCTCTTTTGCCTGCAAGATCGGGTCTTTAAGCAGCTGGTTAATAATGCTCTTCGTATGCTTGTTCAGCACCTTTTTATCATGGTCAGAGAGATTTGGCAATTTCCGTTCGATGCTTCTCATTGTCTCTTCCTGGATTGAAAGCGCTTTGACTCTAAGCGCTGAGATGACCGGGACAACACCAAGTGTGTTCAACCATTGCTTGAATTGGACAATTTCCCCTTCAATCATGACTTGGATCTTCTCTGCTGCTTTTTGGCGTTCCAGCAAATTCGCTTCGACGATCCCTTCCATATCATCGATATCATATAGGAAGACATTTTCCAATGTAGCAATTTCGGGATCGAGATCACGCGGGACAGCTATATCGACCATGAATAATGGCTTGCCTTTTCGCCTTTGCTCCACCTTGGAAACCATTTCCTTTGTAACAACAAACTCCTTGGCTCCTGTCGAACTAATCAAAATATCAGCATCCGCCAAAGCAGTTTGGAGCTCATCGAGGCTTTTGGCAACTCCCGAAAAACGGTTTGCCAACTCTTCGGCCTTTTCGAAAGTTCGATTGATGACCGTCACTTTCTTCGCACCATTCGCATGAAGATTTTGAATCGAAAGTTCGCCCATTTTGCCGGCACCAACGATCAGCACATGCTTATTGTCAAGAGTGCCGAAAATCTTTTTGGCTAGTTCTACAGCCGCATAACTGACCGACACAGCGTTCGCACCGATATCCGTTTCGGAATGGCCGCGTTTTGCCAGCGTGACAGCTTGTTTGAACAACTGGTTAAAAACGGTTCCCGTTGTGTTTTCTTCAAGGGCCAGCATGAAGCTGGAACGCACCTGTCCGAGAATCTGGGTCTCACCTAGTACCATTGAGTTTAGGCCTGATGAAACCTTGAATAAATGCTCAATTGCTCCGTCTTGTTCGTAGACGAACAAGAAAGGGGCGAATTCTGGTTGAGGGATTCCGAACCATTCTGATAAAAACTCTTTAAGATAATATTTGCCCGTATGAAGCTGATCCACGACGGCGTATATTTCTGTACGGTTACATGTTGAAACGATGACATTCTCAAGGATGCTTTTCTTTTGCTGAAGTGCGCGCATTGCTTCTCCAAGACTCGCTTCATTAAATGTCAACCTTTCGCGGATTTCGACAGGGGCAGTTTTATAGTTAAGACCGACAACAATAATATGCATTATGAATTGACACCCCCACAAAGAAATTGCATAATTGGCTAAGGTAATTATACATGAGTTTCTCCACTTTTAACGTTGTAAATGTGAACAACTGTTGAAACCATCTATTTAAATAAACGTGTATAAAATAGAAAGAATATTCCTGTATGATTGTTATCCTTTTATTCTATCTGTCAAGCAATCAAACATACTCCCTAATGTACCTTATCAAAGTTTTGCCCTTAATTCAAGTGAGCTTTATTGGAAGTGGTGGAAAAATGAAAAAACAAAAAATCGTACCTGCGATTCTCTTAATCGGTTTTGGTATCTATTTTTATCTCCAACAGGAAACGAATTCACTATTCCATGAATTTTCTACCTGGCCGACGCTGCTGATCATTGTCGGAGTCGCCTTTTTGGTTCAGGGATATTGGGGCCGAGATTATGAATCGATTTTCCCAGGGGTTATTCTAAGTGGCATTGGTGTCCATTTTCATATAGCCAATAAGTTTGCGCTCTGGCCCGATCATCTCGGGGCATTCCTCTTAATCATCGCCCTTGGATTTTTCCTGCGGTATCAGAAAACCGGCAATGGTTTATTTTATGGAGTCCTCTTTCTTATTTTAGCAGGTGTGCTGCTGTTTTATGACAAGCTACCAGCATCGTTCGGGTTATTGCTTAGTTAGAAAAAAGACGAAAACTTGCACCAGCTAACATGGTGCAAGTTTTCGTTTTTAGCTTCCTTTTTTTATTTCATAAAGCTACCCATGACAGACCATGCTTTGTCTTTCCCTTCCCCTGTTTCTGATGAGAAAAGAATGATCGAATCCTCAGCTTTTAATTCTAAAGTTTCTTTCGTGATCTTCATATGCTTTTGCCATTTGGATTTCGGGATTTTATCCGCTTTTGTAGCAATGATAATAACCGGGATTCCATAATGCTTAAGGAAATCATACATCAAGACATCGTCCTTAGATGGCGGATGCCTAAGGTCCACAATCAATAGCACAGCCTTAAGCTGCTCACGGGATGTGATGTACGTTTCAATCATCTTTCCCCAAGCATCGCGTTCTGATTTTGATACTTTCGCATATCCATAACCAGGAACATCAACAAAATGAAGGATTTCATTGATTAAATAAAAATTCAAGGTCTGCGTCTTGCCAGGCTTCGAGGAAATCCTTGCAAGAGCTTTCCGGTTTAGCATTTTATTAATGAAAGAAGATTTACCAACATTCGATCGTCCCGCAAGAGCGAACTCCGGAAGATTTCCTTCCGGATACTGATTCGGTCTTACAGCACTGATTACAATTTCTGCACTGTTTACCTTCATTGGGAATCACCGTTTACAAGTGCGTGCTTCCATACTTCATCTACATGTGAAACTAACACAAATTCGAGCTCGTTACGGACGCTTTCCGGAATATCATCAATATCTTTTTCATTATCTTTTGGACAGATTACCTTGGTCAGTCCTGCTCGGTGAGCGCTCAAAGACTTCTCCTTTAGGCCGCCGATCGGTAGAACTCTGCCCCTTAAGGTTATTTCACCTGTCATTCCTACTTCCTTGCGAATCGGTTTGCCGGATAAAGCCGAAACGAGTGCCGTTGCAATCGTTATCCCCGCTGATGGTCCATCCTTAGGGACAGCTCCTTCAGGAACGTGGATGTGGATATCATTTTTCTCATAAAAATCTGGGTCGATATCCAACTGCTTTGCTTTTGACCGGACATAGCTGAATGCGGCCTGCGCCGATTCTTTCATGACATCGCCTAGCTTCCCAGTCAATACCAGCTTTCCTTTTCCCGGAGATAATGAAACTTCGATTTGCAGCGTATCTCCTCCAACCGTTGTATAGGCAAGTCCTGTTGCCACGCCTATCTGGTCTTCCAATTCTGCCTGTCCATATCTGTACTTCGTTTTGCCAAGGAATTCCTCCACAGTCTTCTCGCTTACAATCACACGCTTTTTCGTGCCCGAAACGACAATTTTCGCCGTTTTCCTGCAAATAGCAGCAAGCTGCCTTTCGAGAGAACGAACACCAGATTCGCGGGTATAATAACGGATCACCTTTGCAATGGCTTCATCCTTTATTTGCAGCTGCGATTTCGACAAGCCGTGGTCCTTAATCTGTCTAGGAAGCAAATGATCTTTGGCAATATGCAGCTTTTCCTGCTCCGTATAGCCAGCGATATTAATGATCTCCATCCTGTCAAGCAATGGACCTGGAACAGTAGAGAGATTATTGGCTGTAGCAATGAACATCACTTTCGAAAGATCGTATGTCTCTTCAATATAATGATCGCTGAAGGAATAGTTCTGCTCCGGATCCAGCACCTCAAGCATCGCAGAAGATGGGTCTCCACGGAAATCATTGGACATTTTATCGATTTCATCGAGAAGAAAAACAGGGTTGATCGTTCCTGCCTTTTTCATCCCTTGGATAATCCGCCCCGGCATCGCACCAACATAGGTCCGTCGATGTCCGCGAATTTCAGATTCATCGCGCACTCCGCCAAGGGAAATGCGGACAAAATTCCGATTCAAGGACTTGGCAATTGATTTAGCCAAGCTCGTTTTTCCTACCCCAGGAGGCCCAGAAAGGCATAGAATCGGGCCTTTTAGTGAGTTTGTCAGCTTTTGGACAGCAAGATACTCAAGGACGCGCTCTTTCACTTTTTCAAGTCCATAATGATCCTTATCAAGGATTCTCTCCGCTTTGCTGATATCAAGATCATCCTCAGTGGATTTGGACCATGGCAAAGCGATCAGCCATTCAAGATAATTCCGGATTACCGCACTTTCAGCAGAGGTTGTCGGTACCTTTTCATAACGGTCAAGCTCCTTCAACGCTGTTTCCTTCACATGATCAGGCATTCCGGCAAATTCGATTTTCTCAGTAAGCTCGGATATTTCCCCTGTCTTCCCTTCCTTATCGCCAAGTTCTTTTTGGATAGCCTTCATTTGCTCACGAAGGTAATATTCCTTCTGAGTTCGCTCCATTGAGCGTTTCACACGCTGACCGATTTTCTTTTCCAGTCCGAGCACTTCTTTTTCATTGTGGATAATTTCGATGACACGATTCATCCGATCCTTTATATTGATCATTTCAAGGATCTCCTGCTTTTCCTTCAGCTTGAGTGGAAGATGAGAAGCAATGATATCTGCCATTCTCCCAGGCTCCTCTATATCTGAAACAGATGCATACGTTTCCGCAGAAATCTTCTTCGACATTTTTATGTATTGTTCAAAATAATCAAGCATCGTCCTCATCAATGCTTCATCTTCGACATCCTTTGTTTCATCATCTTCGAACGTCCTAACTTTACAAGAAAAATGATCATTTTCGTCGTTAAGTTCCATGATTTCTGCCCTGGATAATCCTTCGACCAGAACACGGATTGTTCCGTTAGGAAGCTTCAGCATCTGCTTGACGCGGGTAAGCGTACCCATCAGGTAAAGGTCTTCCTCACCCGGTTCATCTATGGATATATCTTTTTGGGTTGTAAGATAGATCAGATGGTTATCTACCATTGCCTTCTCCAGTGCCTGTACCGATTTTTCTCGTCCTACATCCAAATGAAGGACCATCGTTGGATATACAAGCAACCCGCGCAGCGGCAGGAGAGGGACAGTGTACTCGTTATTATTCACCATAGCATTGCACCTCCAATATGCATTGAATCAAACCCATAAGCATGTTACTACTTTGTTGTTCAATTCTATCGCATTTAATTTCAAGTGTCTAATATTCTAGAGCGATTGCCCTATTTTCGTACTAATAATTAGTATCCTGATTTTCTTGTAAAAATATGTCTGGTGTTGTGCTTGCTTGTAAATGAAAAAAAACGCAGCTACGCGTTTTTTTCATTATTCCATTAGCTAGATTCTATTTGTGGGAAATCCATGGCAGCCTTGATGAGCTGCTCTCGCGAATGTTCTTTTAACAAAGCGATTTCAAAGACCTCCTCGAGATGAGAAACGGGAATAATTTCGATTCCAGTGATATCATTCAGGATGGACTGAACATTTTCTTTTGGAATGATTACCTTAGTGGCGCCTGCTTTTTTTGCAGCCTTCACTTTTGGATAGACACCGCCAATCGGCTTCACGTTTCCGTGGATGCTAATTTCTCCAGTCATTGCAACGGTATTGTCCATCGGGATTTGATAGATGGCTGAATAGATGCCAGTTGCCATTGCGATTCCGGCAGATGGTCCATCAATCGGTGTCCCGCCCGGGAAGTTAACGTGGATGTCAAACTCATCTGCCGGCACGCCCATCGATCTAAGAACTGTTATGACATTTTCAATCGAACCCCTAACCATGCTTTTTCTACGAATTGATTTTCCTTGTCCGCCAATGCTTTCTTCTTCCACGATGCCAGTAATATTGATCGACCCTTTTTCCTTCGCTTTAATGACGGTTACCTCGATTTCCAGCAGGGCGCCTGTGTTTGGTCCATAGACAGCAAGCCCATTCACCAGCCCAACAGCTGACTTTTCATTAATCTTTTTTTCCATTCTTGGTGTCAGCTGACTGGAATGGACGACCCACTCGATTTCCTCTTCCTTGATATATGATCGGTCATCTGTAATCGCAAGCCCTGCCGCAATTTGAACCATATTGACAGCTTCACGGCCATTTCTTGCATAGTTTGCCAAAATCCCAATTGCCTTTTCACTCATGGTCAGCTGTATTTTTTCAGCGGCATTTCTGGCTACTTCGGATATCTCCTCTTGGGTTAGCTCGCGGAAAAATACTTCCATGCATCTTGACCTGATCGCCGGAGGGATTTCGCTTGGAGTTCTCGTTGTCGCCCCAACAAGGCGGAAGTCTGCTGGAAGCCCATTTTTAAAGATATCGTGGATATGACTTGGAATTTGTGTGTTATCCTCATTATAATACGCGCTCTCTAAAAATACCTTCCTGTCTTCCAGTACTTTTAAAAGCTTATTCATTTGGATTGGATGGAGTTCACCGATCTCATCGATGAATAAAACTCCACCGTGTGCATTGGTGACTGCCCCTTGCTTTGGCTGTGGAATGCCTGCTTGTCCCATTGCCCCGGCCCCTTGATAGATTGGATCATGCACCGAACCGATTAAGGGATCTGCAATTCCTCTTTCATCGAATCTGGCTGTCGTGGCATCCAGTTCAACGAATACAGATGCCTTTTTGAATGGCGATTTTTGATTTTGCTTTGCTTCTTCCAAAACCAGTCTCGCTGCCGCTGTTTTCCCTACTCCAGGAGGTCCGTAAATGATAACATGCTGCGGGTTAGGACCGCATAACGCAGCTTTCAATGCCTTTATTCCATCCTCTTGCCCGACAATATCATGGAAGCTTGATGGTCTTACTTTCTCAGCAAGTGGCTCAGTCAGTGAAACCGACCTCATCTTCCTTAATTGTTCCATTTCCTTTCGAGATTCCCGATCAATTGATACCTTTTGCGTCCTCTGACTCCTTAATAGATTCCAGAAATACAGCCCGATGATGATGCCAAAAAACAGCTGTATAAATAAGGCGATTCCGGTCCAACTCAATATACATTCCCTCCCAGTTGATGCTAGTCGTTTTAACCTAGTATCTCCCTGAGCGTGTTGGAATAAACAATATTTTAAAGTGAATTTTCCCACCTGAAAAGACCTTGAAGTAAAAAAATCCCGGTGAGTATTCACCAGGATTTAATAAGCATTATGCTGAATTTCTTTCGTCTTTCAGAACTGTGCCATCTTCCAGGACCAGATTTGGGGGCATATTATGTTCCACTGTGTCCTTGGTGATGATGCACTTAACAATGTCATCACGGGATGGAAGGTCAAACATCACATCAAGCATGATGCTCTCGATAATGGAACGCAATCCGCGGGCACCTGTTTTGCGCTCAATTGCCTTCTTGGCTATTTCAACCAGTGCCTCGTCTTCAAATTCGAGCTCGACTTCATCAAGCCCCAGCATTTTTTGATACTGTTTCACGAGTGCGTTTTTCGGCTTTGTCAGTATTTCGACTAACGCTTCTTCATCAAGTGGCGTTAAGCTGGCGATGACTGGAAGACGGCCGATAAATTCAGGAATCAACCCGAACTTTAACAAGTCCTCAGGTAGCACTTTTGCCAGCAATTCATTTTTGTCTATATCTTCTTCCTTTTTCTCCGAACCGAAGCCAATTACTTTCTGGCCAAGGCGGCGTTTGATAATTTGCTCAATACCATCGAATGCCCCGCCGCAAATAAACAGAATGTTCGTAGTATCAATCTGGATAAATTCCTGATGAGGATGCTTACGGCCGCCTTGTGGCGGTACACTTGCAACTGTGCCTTCAAGAATTTTCAGGAGTGCCTGCTGCACACCTTCACCGGAAACATCTCTTGTAATAGATGGATTTTCGGATTTTCTTGCAATTTTATCGATTTCATCGATATAAATGATTCCTTTTTCAGCCTTTTCTACATCATAATCCGCGGACTGGATCAATTTCAACAGGATATTTTCAACATCTTCACCGACATACCCTGCTTCCGTTAATGATGTTGCATCTGCGATCGCAAATGGAACATTGAGAATCCTGGCTAATGTTTGTGCCAGCAATGTTTTACCACTACCGGTTGGGCCGATCATCGCAATATTGCTTTTTGAAAGTTCAACATCATCAATCTTGCTGTTTGAGTTGATACGCTTATAGTGGTTGTAAACGGCTACAGACAAGTTTTTCTTTGCCTTGTCCTGGCCAATTACATACTCATTAAGAATATCGCGGATTTCCTGTGGCTTTGGAACATCCTTGAACTCTACTTCTTCCTCTGTACCCAGTTCTTCTTCTACTATTTCTGTGCACAGTTCTATACATTCGTCACAGATATAAACACCTGGACCGGCTACCAGTTTGCGGACCTGATCCTGTGTCTTGCCGCAGAAAGAACATTTGAGCTGCCCTTTTTCATCATTAAATTTGAACAATTTCTTCACCCCTTGAGAACTTCTAAAACATATATAAAGCTGCAATCATAAGCAAACGAACAGTTAAGTAGCGCGTTTTTTTTCTGCTGCCTTGTAGCAGGTATGTATTGCATTGTATCATATTTTGCCAAGGTACAGGAAATAATAACCCTCGGCTTTTACAGGTTCGCGCTTATGACGCAATAAATATGTACTAAATCATCATAACCATAAATCCGGCCATTAAATCGGCTTGCAGGAAATTACTAAAAAATTATCTATGTATATTCGGGTCAATGGTAGAAAACAAGGCACGATACACTCGCGCCTTGTTATTACTTTTATACTAAGTATAAAATTCACTTTGAGAAATGTCTAGCTTCAGCACCTGACACAACGAATCACTTGGCTGGATTCCTCCGTGTAATTCCGTTCTCAACAAGACACGGTAGCAACAGCAGGCAGCTCTTGTCAAGGCGGAGCCAGACGCTTATGATTTGTTATTTATTTATTTATTTATTATGCAACAGGTTTGCTGTTTTCTACAAGAAAATCAATTGATTTTTTCAGTTGAAGGTCGCCCTTGATTCCTTCAAGGCTTCCGCCAAGTGCTGCCTGAATTTGGTCAGCAGTCATATTATACATTTCTGACATCTTTTCAAGTTCTGCAGCTACTTCTTCATCTGTTACTTCGATGTTTTCCGCTTTTGCGATTGCTTCTAGAGTCAGGTTTACACGAATGCGCGTAGCTGCCTCTTCTTTCATCTGTTCGCGAAGAGCATTTTCATCTTGTCCTGTAAACTGGTAGTAAAGTTCCATGTTCATGCCTTGTGTTTGCAGACGCTGTTCAAATTCGTCCACCATCCGGTCGATTTCAGAGTCGATCATCGCTTCTGGAACTTCGATTTCCGCATTGGCTGCTGCCTTTTCAACAACAGTATCGCGCTCGAAATGTTCTTTCTGGTGCGCTTTGTCGTGTGCAAGACGATCTTTGATTTTTGTTTTAAGCTCAGCTAAAGTTTCGACTTCTTCTTCAGCATCTTTCGCGAATTCGTCATCAAGTGCTGGGAGTTCTTTGCCTTTGATTTCGTGAACTTTTACTTTGAAAGTTGCAGGCTTACCAGCAAGTTCAGCAGCATGGTACTCTTCTGGAAATGTAACTTCTACGTCTTTTTCCTCACCAGTAGCTGTTCCAATTAGCTGCTCTTCAAAGCCAGGAATGAAAGAATCTGAACCAAGTTCAAGTGCATAGTTTTCAGCCTTGCCGCCTTCAAAAGCTTCGCCGTCAACGAATCCTTCGAAATCGATGACAACATTGTCACCATTCTCTGCAGTGCCTTCTTCTTTAACAACAAGCTCCGCCTGCTTTTCTTGCATTGCTTTTAGTTCGTTTTCCACTTCTTCATCTGTTACGTTAGTGTCGAATGCTTCGACTTCAAGCCCTTTGTACTCGCCAAGCTTCACTTCAGGCTTGACAGTAACAGTTGCTTTGATGATTAACGTCTTGCCTTTTTCGATTTGCTCCACATCAATTTCAGGACGGTCAACTGGCTCGATTCCAGTTTCTTCGATCGCATTTGCGTATGCTTCAGGAAGAATGATATCAAGTGCATCCTGGTATAAAGATTCTACGCCAAAACGCTTTTCGAATATTTGGCGGGGCATTTTTCCTTTGCGGAATCCTGGTACGTTAATTTGTTTAACGACTTTCTTAAATGCAGCGTCAAGACCCTGATTGACCTTTTCTGCATCCACTTCAATTGTTAGAACCGTTTGGTTCCCTTCTCTTTTTTCTACCTTTGCAGACATACAGTTCCCTCCAACAATATCTATTATCATTTTCATTCGACGATGAATACTCTTGTTAACCAAGCAATATTCCAGATTAAATGTAAAATAGAATGATTTTTACATAATACAACCACTACATTATAACACAGGATTATCTTGTTTCAACAGCCAGGACTATATTATCGGGTAAGAAATTTCTTCTAACTCCCTGATGAACCGAAGTACTTTGGCTGCTTCCTCATGGTGACTGCTATAAAGATCCGCAAACTCTCCAAGCGGATTATCAAATCCATAGTACTCGTTGGCAATGAAGTGAATGGCCCCTGCCCAGTCATTTGGACTGCCGACCGGAGTTTTAAATGGATACAACAGAAAAAAATACCGCTCTACGAGGCTCTGCACCTGTTCATTTAATACTGGATCGTCATTTTCAATTACATCAGCTAATAACGGAAGCACACCGCTGGCTTCCATATACTCCTTCACATCAGGCAAAAGAGCGGGCGTGAACGACTCTTTCCAGCCAAATTTGCTTACAGCCATTTCCTCTGAATACTCTTGTTCTCTCAATATATTTACCAGCATCGTTTTTATAAAGGGATTGCCTTCTTCTGATTCAGCATATTTCTTTAATCCCTT
This sequence comes from Mesobacillus stamsii, assembly GCF_030814065.1. NCBI lineage: Bacteria > Bacillati > Bacillota > Bacilli > Caryophanales > Bacillaceae > Mesobacillus > Mesobacillus stamsii. The sequence continues at coordinate 14,472 of NZ_JAUSUN010000013.1, read as the reverse complement.
GATGTATGGACGTATATTTACATTAGTGAGATTTCCTAAAGCCAATGCCTGTTTGTTAATGTCTGCCAATACAAATAGATCAAATTCTAGTTCTTCTGGTTGTTCATCATCCCTCTCAGTACCTTCCTGTTTTTCTGCTCCATTGTTCATCTTTCGCCCAAATTCAAGCATCTTCATAAAATGCTCATGCTTTTCGCGAGGAATTTCCTGCTCTTCCAGCAATCCTTCGATTGTAGTAACAACTTCCTGATATTCATTCAGCTGGACGAGGATCATCAAATATATTTCAATCACTTTACCGTAATCCCCTCGGCCACTCTTTAGCATCTCTGCTGCAATTTCCTTCGCCTGCTTAAGATTGCCTGTCTCATAATGGGCGAGAACGAGCCCAACATATAGATCGCTATTTTCAGGTTCGAACTCCAGTGCCTGTTCAAGATACTGAAGGGCATCCCTGTACTTTTGCTGCTTTAAATACTCAAGGCCTTTTTCCAAAAGGCGCATTCCCAGTCCGGGAAACAGGATCAGATTATCCTTATTTGAATCCTGTTTTTTCATATACATACCGCCTTACTTTTAAAAAATTAGCTATTCGGGAATCCCTTAAGAACTTCAGCTTTAAAAAGTGTAGCATGAATTCTGGAAAAAACAAAAAGATTCACAAGCAGAGCTGTGAATCAGTCCGTTTTATTATAAAAATTAGTACCTTTTCTTTGTTAGCGCGCTCCTGATAGAAATTTTCCTTCATATTCCTGAATGTTTTGCTCAAGCTGCAGCGTCAATTCGATTTCGTCCCACCCGTTTAGGAGCATTTGATACCAATAGGGATGGATCTCGAACTCTGCTCTGAAATCCGTTTCGTCATAAACACGTTTCTGCTCTAGCGAAACGGTCATTTCATACTCCTGCCCTGCTGCTTTTTCAAGCAGTTGAGAGACCTGATTCGCTGACAGGACGATAGGAAGAATGCCGTTCTTCAGACAATTTTGCTTAAAAATATCCGCAAAAGAAGGCGCAATGATCACCCGGAAGCCATAATCCTGTAATGCCCATGGCGCGTGTTCCCTGGAGGATCCGCAGCCGAAGTTTTCGTTTGCGATTAAAATCGATGCTCCCTTGGTTGCTGGGTGATTCAGTTCAAACTTTTCATCTGGCTCCCCGTTTGATTTAAAACGCCAGTCATAAAATAAATATTGACCAAACCCCGTTTTCTCGATTCTTTTTAAAAACTGCTTCGGAATAATCTGGTCTGTATCCACATTGGTCCGATCCATTGCAGCAACTTTTCCTGTCATTTCTTTAAAACTAGACATTTTCGGCTCCTTTCTTCGTAAAGTTATTGAGAACCACATTCAAAGGTATTCCACTAAACCGCTACGCCAGCCAGCTTCCTGACATCGACAAAATGTCCATTAAGAGCGGCAGCAGCAGCCATCACTGGACTGACTAAATGCGTCCGCGCTCCAGCGCCTTGTCTGCCCTCAAAGTTTCTGTTTGAAGTGGAGGCACAATGTTCTCCTGCAGGAACGATATCATCATTCATGCTAAGACACATGCTGCAGCCGGATTCCCGCCACTCAAATCCTGCTTCGATAAAAATAGCGGCAATCCCTTCTGCTTCAGCTACTTTTTTCACCTGTTGGGAACCTGGTACGACAATCGCATTTACCCCCGAAGCAACCTTCTTCCCTTTTACAATCTCTGCGGCTGCACGAAGATCCTCGATTCTTGAGTTCGTACAGGAACCGATGAACACTTTCGTTACATGGATATCTTGGATAAGCTGGCCTTCCTCCAGACCCATGTATTCAAATGCTCTTTGCACAGCTTTCTTTTCCGCTTCGGTTTCACACTCTGATAAAAATGGAACTCTTTCCGTCACCGGAGCTGTCATCGCCGGGTTCGTGCCCCAGCTAACCATCGGAATAATCTTACTTCCATCCACTTCGATTACATCGTCATGCTCCGCATCTTCATCTGAGGTAAGTTTCTGCCATTCAAGGATCTGATCGAGAAACTCATCTCCCTGAGGAGCATACTTCTTTCCATTAAGATAGGCGAATGTTTTGTCATCTGGAGCAATGATCGAAGCTTTTGCACCGCCCTCAATCGACATATTGCAAAGCGTCATTCTTTCTTCCATTGACATATTCCTGATCACATCGCCGCAAAATTCGATAACATATCCAGTGCCGAATTGGACGCCATACTTACTAATAATAAAAAGAATCACATCTTTTGCACTGACTCCCGCGCCGAGCGTGCCGGAAATTTCTATTTTCAATGTTTTCGGTTTTGTTTGCCAAAGCGTTTGTGTTGCAAGCACATGTTCCACTTCGCTTGTTCCAATCCCGAAGGCAAGAGAACCGAACGCTCCGTGTGTCGATGTGTGGCTGTCTCCGCAGACGATGGTCATCCCTGGCTTCGTCAAACCGAGCTCAGGTCCAATTACATGGACGATTCCCTGATCTGGGCTGTCAAGATCTGCAAGTGGTATACCAAACTCCTCGCAGTTATTCCTTAATGTGTCCATCTGATTCCTGGCAACCTGATCGTTGATCTCCCTGCGATTAAGGGTAGGAACATTGTGATCCATCGTCGCAAATGTTAGATCCGGCCTTCTCACCGTGCGTTGTTTCATCCTCAGCCCTGAAAAAGCCTGCGGGGAGGTCACTTCATGAACAAGATGGAGGTCAATATACAAAAGGTCAGGCCTGCCCTCTTCCATATGAACAACATGTTTCTCCCAAATTTTTTCAATGATCGTTTTTCCCAAAATATCCTCCCCCTTCAATAGGTATCATTATCCATTAATTCTGTTCCTACCAACTTTAAGCGTACGCACCCATGATATGGAAAATTGCTTCATTATCGAGCAAAGCTGCCTTAATTTCTTCGGCCATTTGTTCAGTTGTCAACGGGAAAACGCCGGTTGAAGCGATGTCAGATGTCCTGCTTCCTGCTTCAAGTACTTGCTTCACAGCGTTCTCTACTGCTTCGGCTTCTTCCACCAATCCAAAAGACATTCTCAGCATCATTGCGACAGAAAGTATCATCGCGATCGGATTGGCAGCGTTCCTACCGGCAATATCTGGTGCGGATCCGTGGATTGGTTCGTACAGATTTGGCCCTTGTGCTGATACGCTGGCTGAAGGCAGCATGCCAAGCGATCCGGTCAGCACCGATGCTTCATCACTTAAAATATCTCCAAACAGATTTTCGGTTACGATTACATCGAACTGCCGAGGGTTTTTGATCAGTTGCATTGCTGCATTATCCACGAGCATATGTTCAAGCTTCACATCCGGGAACTCACTAGCGATTTCTTCAGCTGTTTCCCTCCACATTCGACTTGACTCTAGGACATTGGCTTTATCCACTGACGTAACTTTGCCGCTGCGGGTTGTTGCAAGTTCGAAAGCATAACGGATGACCCTCTCCATCTCATTCTTCTGATAAAACAATGTATCTACTACGGAAGCTTTTCCTTCTTGGAATGTCCGCTCACTCGGCTTCCCAAAGTAAAGTCCGCCTGTCAATTCCCTGACGACAACCATGTCTGCTCCTTCGACGACTTCCTTGCGCAGTGGAGAGATACCGGAAATACTGCGATAATATTGGACTGGCCGGACATTCGCATATAGTTCTAGTTCTTTCCTGATTTTCAGCAACCCTTTTTCCGGACGAATATGTCCTGGCAATTGGTCCCACTTCGGGCCACCCACAGCTCCTAAAAGCACCGCATCGCTGCCTTTACAGAGATCCAAGGTATGTTCTGGAAGCGGCGTTCCATATTCATCGATGGCTGTACCGCCAATTTTCCCGTACACATATTGGAATGTATGCCCAAAGCGCTCTGACACTGCTTGGAGAATGGTGACCGCTCCTCTGCTTACTTCTTTGCCTACACCATCGCCTGGCAGGATTGCGATCTTTTTTTCCATTACACTCGCCTCCATTGTTTTTGTGGTTGTCGATCAGCCGGTTACAGCAATCTTCTTTGTTTCTTCCATATACAGAACTCTGTTGACTGCATTGATATACGCCTTTGCTGAAGCCTCCAGTACATCCTGTGCCAATCCTCTTCCGCTTGTTTCGATTCCCCCAAAAACAAGCTTAACGTACACCTGTGCCAGTGCATCCCTGCCCGCTCCGACTGACTGGATTCTGTAGTCTAGCAAACTTGCCGTTTCATCCATACACTTTTCTAGCGTATTATACAAAGCTTCTATACTTCCAGAGCCTGTTGAAGCCTCTTGAATTCTTTCATTCTGACAGCCAGACAGGGTGACAGTTGCCGTAGGTACCTGGTTGGTACCATACTGCACCTGAATGGAATCAAGCCGGTAATACTGCTGCTCTTTTGACAGCTTCTCTTCAAGGATGATGGCTGCAAGATCATCATCGGTCATTTCTTTTTTTCGGTCTGCGAGTTCCTTGAAAACAGTGAATAAATGATTGATCTCATTCTCTGGCACCGACAGTCCAATTTCATTCAGCCTGTTTCGGAACGCATGCCGGCCAGAATGCTTGCCGAGGACCATAGTATTATTCTGTAAGCCAACCAGCTCAGGAGAAATAATTTCATACGTTGTTTTCTCCTTCAGCACTCCATCCTGGTGAATACCCGACTCATGCGCGAAAGCATTCCGGCCGACCACCGCTTTGTTAGCTGGAACGGCCATACCGGTCAGCTTGCTGACAAGGCTGCTTGTTCTGCTGATTTCCTTCAGGTTCATCCTTGTTTCGGCCTCGTAAAAATCTTTGCGGATATGAAGGGCAACTGCGAATTCCTCTAGCGCTGCGTTTCCGGCTCGCTCGCCAATTCCGTTGATGGTTCCTTCCACTTGAGAAGCTCCTGCAGATACAGCAGCAAGGGAGTTGGCAATCGACATTCCGAGATCATCGTGACAGTGGGCGGAAAGTTCGATTTTATTAATAGAAGGAACATGCTCACGCAAGTAAGTGAAAATATTTCCATATTCTTGCGGCGAAATATATCCAACTGTGTCAGGAATATTGATAACCTTCGCTCCTGCTTTGATAACCTCTTCGACAATTTCTGCAAGAAAATCCAGTTCGGTACGACACGCGTCCTCGGCAGACCACTGAATGACTGGAAACTTAGCTGCCGCATATTGGACAGTTCGTACTGCTGTTTCGATCACTTCTTCTTTTGTCTGCTTTAGCTTGTGGATCCGGTGAATCGGCGAGGTTGCGATAAAAAGGTGAAGCCTTGGCTCTGCTCCATGCTTCAAAGCTTCCCAGGCCGCATCAATATCCTTCAACACCGAGCGTGCCAGACCAGTCACTGAACAGCCTTTGATTTCACGGGCGATTTCCGCAACCGATGCAAAATCACCCTTAGAGGCTGCTGGAAACCCCGCTTCAATGATGTCTACATTCAAACGCTCAAGCTGCCTGGCAATCTCTAATTTTTCCGTGAAATTAAGATTGACTCCAGCCGACTGCTCCCCATCCCGTAATGTCGTATCAAAAATATTAATTTTTCGCACTGCCGGCCACTTCTCTCTGCTTTTGTTTATTAACAAACGGCATCATCTTCCTCAGTTCTCTTCCTACTTGTTCAATCTGGTGGCTATTTTCTTTTTCATTGATGGCATTAAAGACCGGCCTGTTGTTTTCGTTTTCTGCAATCCAGCCTTTTGCAAAATTACCTTCCTGGATATCGGTTAGCACTTTTTTCATTTCTGCTTTTACCTGATCATTGACAATTCTAGGCCCACTAACAAAATCACCCCATTGAGCCGTGTCAGAGATGGAATAGCGCATTCCTTCCAATCCCCCCTCATACATCAAATCTACGATTAGCTTTAGTTCATGCATCGTTTCAAAATAGGCCAGTTCCGGCTGGTATCCAGCTTCTACTAGCGTTTCAAAACCAGCCTTCACAAGGGACGTCAACCCGCCGCAAAGCACTGCCTGCTCTCCGAACAAATCCGTTTCCGTTTCTTCCTTGAAGGTTGTTTCCAATGCACCAGCCCTCAATGCACCAATTGCTTTTGCATATGCGAGCGCTAATTTTCTCGCCTCCCCTGAAACATCCTGATGAATAGCGAATAGTGCTGGAACCCCGGCACCCTCCTCGTAAGTCCTTCTGACGAGATGTCCTGGACCTTTTGGCGCGACTAGCAGTACATCACAAGTTTCAGGAGGAACGATCTGGTTAAAATGGACATTAAAACCATGGGCGAACATCAATGCCTGATTAGAAAGCTGTGGTTCAATTTCCGCTTTGTAAACAGCGGTCTGCCTTTCATCTGGAAGCAATACCATCACCACATCTGAAGCGGAAACTGCTTCAGCAACTGACTGAACCGCAAATCCATCTTCTGCCGCCTTATCCCACGATTTTCCTTGTCTTAAACCAACGACTACCTCGACACCACTGTCCCGGAGATTTTGTGCGTGCGCATGTCCCTGTGAACCATAGCCAATCACCGCAACTTTCTTCCCATTGAAATAAGCCTCATTTGCATCGCCGTTATAGTACATTTTTGTCATTTTTTCTCTTCCTTTCTATTTTTAAAATTATTTTTGATTAAACAAACGAATAAGTTTTTTGCTGGCTGGTCCGCTGATTTCCCCTCGGGAACGCGGTTGTTCCAGTCCTTGCCAATTCTCTGATTCCATATGGTTTAATTAACTCGATAAATGCCTCAATTTTTTCCGTTTCTCCTGTTAATTGGATGATAATGCTATCCTTGCTTACATCAATCACCGAGGCCCGAAATGGTTCAATGAGCGAGTAGATTTCTGCCCGGTTCTGCGGCAGGACCGGCACTTTTACAAGCGCCAGCTCACGGGCGACAATCGCCTGATCGCTAATATCCGCCACCTTGAGAACATCAATTTGCTTGTTCAACTGTTTCGTGATTTGCTCCACCATCCCGTCATTCTCCACATGGACAACGCAGGTCATTCGAGAAACTCCTTCCAGCTCTGTTAGTCCTACTGAAATGCTCTCGATATTATAGTTTCGCTTTGTAAAAAGATTAGTGATTCGGTTCAATACTCCGGGCCGGTTCAGTACCGTTATTGTTATGATTCGTTTCATTTCCTCACTCCCACCATTTCGTGGATTCCTTTTCCTGGGGCAATCATTGGATATACATTTTCAGCTCCATCGATCCGGAAGTCGAGCAGCACCGGTTCATTGTCATGGAGCACTTCATTTAGGATGGTATGTGCTTCCGCTTCGGAATGAATTTCATACCCTTTGATGCCGTATGCATCTGCCAGCTTCACGAACGATGGTTGGACAGGATTTTTGCTGTGAGAGTATCTTTCCTGGTAAAAAAACTCCTGCCACTGCCTTACCATCCCTAATGCCTTGTTATTGAAAATCGCAATTTTGATTGGGAGCTGAAATTCGGCAATGACCGCCAGCTCCTGAGTTGACATTTGAAAACCGCCATCGCCGAGTACAGCGATTACAGTAGCCTCCGGGTCTGCCAGCTGTGCGCCGATACTAGCCGGAAGACCAAATCCCATTGTCCCAAGACCTCCAGAGGTGACCCATCGATCTGCTGTTTTAAACGGATAGTATTGAGCTGCCCACATTTGATGCTGGCCGACATCGGTAACGACAATCGCTTCTCCAGCCGTTTTTTCATAGAGCAGTTCCATGACCTTTTGCGGTTTAAGAACATCATTCTCCTCGTAATAAAAAGGATAGTCATTTTTCCAAGCACCAAGGGTTTCGAGCCATTCTTGCTGCTGCGGAGGCTTTCCATCGAGCTTCTGCAGCTGTTTTAAAGCTTCCCTAGCATCTCCTACGACTGGAATTTGCGTAGCCACGTTTTTTCCAATCTCCGCTGGGTCGATATCAATATGGGCTACTGTTGCTTTTGGTGCAAAATGCTGCAGATTTCCTGTCAACCGGTCATCAAACCGGGCACCGATGTTAATCAGCAAGTCACAATGATACAGGGCCATGTTGGCCGTATAGCAGCCATGCATCCCTGCCATTCCTAAGAACAATTCATGCCCTGCCGGGAATCCACCTAATCCGAGCAATGTATGAACAACTGGAATGTTCTGCTTTTCGGCGTATTCTTTTAATAAAGCGGATGCCTTTGCATGAAGGATTCCAGCTCCTGCGAGAATAACAGGTTTTTTTGCCTTGCTGACTGCTTCTGACAGCTTTCTGACCTGAAGGTAATTCGGCTCCGTCGTCGGCTGGTAACCTGGTAAACGCATTTCCGGATCTGCCAACTCAGGCTCTTGCAGGAATCCCGCCGCTAAATCTTTTGGAAAATCAATGACTACAGGGCCAGGTCTGCCGCTTGTTGCAATATAAAAGGCTTCCTTTATGATCCGAGGGATGTCTTTTATTTCCCTGACTTGATAGTTGTACTTGGTGATCGGCGTCGTAATTCCCAGTATGTCAGCTTCCTGAAAAGCGTCTGTTCCTATAACGCCTGTCGCCACCTGACCAGTGAAAATGACTAGCGGCAGCGAATCCATCATTGCATCGGCAATGCCAGTAATAATATTGGTTGCGCCCGGACCAGAAGTTGCGATGACTACTCCAGGTTTTCCGCTGATCCGCGCGTATCCCTCCGCCGCATGGATCCCTCCCTGCTCATGCCTTGGCAGCACATGTAGAATCTTAGAATCATAGAGTTTGTCGTAGATTGGGAGGACTGCTCCTCCTGGGTAGCCGAAAATGACTTCGACGTTTTCCTTTTCCAAAGCTCTAACCAGCAAATCTGCGCCGCTTATTTCCTTTGTTACAGCCTTTGTTTCCTTTAAGGCAGCTTCCATTTATCGTACCTCCCATTTCGATTTAATCGCTATTTTTTCAAAATAAAAAAGCCCATTCATCTCCATATGCCTAAGTTTGCCTAGGCAAAGGGATGGAATAGGCTTTAGCTCCTTGTTCCACGGTACCACCCTTCTTCACGCTTAACGCGTGCGCTCGTGATTTTGACAACAAGTGCGGGGCACTCGGCCAGTTTTACTAGTTTCCTTTCAAACTGGCGCTCCAGGGTGAGTTCATTCCATTACGGCATCACCGGCTTCCAGCTAACCCGGCTCTCTGTGCATGCTGATCGCAAAAAATTACTTGTCCCTGTCTTCGCTTTATCTTTATTCAATTAGTCGAGCTTGCAACTAAAACGTATCTTAACTGACTTGATGGGCTTTTTCCGGATAAACCTGGATGCCTTCGGCAACAACTCTTTCCCTAAACTCCTGCAGGATTTTTTGGGTATGCTCTCCTGGTATCCCATCTCCAATGACTCTTCCATCCACCTTGACAACGGGAATGACTTCTGCAGCCGTACCAGTAAGGAATACTTCGTCTGCCGTGTAAACATCATCGCGAGTAAACGGTTCCTCCTTCACCTTGTATCCTAGTTTTTCAGCGATATCAATCACCGCGCTCCGGGTGATGCCTTCAAGCGCTCCTACATACGCTGGAGGTGTAAGAAAAGTGTTGCCTCTCACGATAAAAATATTATCAGCAGATCCTTCAGCAACATAGCCCTGGTCGTTTAGCATCAAAGCCTCGCTTACATTAGCCAACCGAGCCTCAATTTTTACGAGGACGTTATTCAAATAATTCAGTGATTTTATTTTAGGGCTCAATACATCTGGCCGATTTCTTCTGGTTGCCACGGTAACAATATCAAGTCCGCGATCATACAATTCCTTGGGAAAAATAGCCAGCGGCTCTACGATGATAATCACATTCGCATTCGGGCAAGAATATGGATCCAGTCCTAAGTCACCTATCCCCCGCGACACGACGATCCGGATATAGCCATCTCTTAATTGATTTCGTCCTACTGTCTCCACTACAAGACCAGTGAACTCCTCTTTAGTGTGTGGCATATTCAGCATAATCGATTTTGCAGACCTGTAAAGACGGTCCATATGTTCTTCCATTCTGAAAATATTGCCGCTGTATACCCGTATCCCTTCAAAAATACCGTCTCCGTATAAAAATCCGTGATCATATACCGAAACCTTAGCATTTTCCTTGGTGACATATTCCCCATTTAAATAAATCCACTGCTCGGGCACGAAACAACACTCCTTTAATAAATAGACGCTTTAAACGAATAAAATTTTGGATAAAAAAATACAACTTTCCAAAATGTTTATGGGAAAAACTGTGTTGATGAAACTTGTATTTTTATATTTGTAGATTATCTTACGCCCATTTATCAGCCTCGTCAACAGGCTTTTTCTAAATAATGCGATAATTTAGACTTGTTAATTTACTTGTATACGCTTACATTGTTGCTATATTCACATTTGTAAATTTTATTTTTTTTTTACATTTTAAGAATTTTAACCATAAAAAAACTCACCTTCAAGGAAAGTGAGGTAAGGTATGTAGTTTAATGGTGTCCCAGGAGGGATTCGAACCCCCGACCCACGCCTTAGAAGGGCGTTGCTCTATCCAGCTGAGCTACTGGGACTTGGTTATTTTTTAAAGACAAGATTTATTATATTAGGAACATAACGATATGTCAATAAGAAACAAACTTTTTCCTGAGGGGAAAGTTCGACCCCTCAGAAACCTATTATAGTAGTATTAGCCTTTTTTGTGAAGGGAAAACTCCTTCGTTAATTCGGGTAGCTCCCCGCTTTCATAGTCAAAAATTCTCAATACAACTTTATTGCGGTCCAGATCCAGGAGCACATATGTTTTTTCTATTCTGCCGCGCGGAAGCTTGATGCTTCCCGGGTTGATAAAAAGCACATCACCGACCATTTCAGCACTTAAGGCATGCGAGTGTCCAAAACAAACTATATCAGCCTCTTCTTCTTCTGCCTTATAGTATAAGTTCACGAGTGTCGATTTCACTGAGTATAAATGTCCATGTGTTACGAGGATTTTTCGGCCATTTATGTCATGAACTTCTTGGTCCGGAAAATTGCCGTAAAAATCGCAATTGCCTTTGACTGCCCTATAATTCACAATTGCAGGGTCCTTTTCGGAAAGCTCCGAATCCCCACAGTGAATCATCAAATCCACTTCCTTGCTATGCCGGCTGGCGATTTCTTCTAGAACTTCTGTTGACCCATGGCTGTCACTGACAATCAACACTTTCCTCATTTTTCTTCCCGCTCCTTAAGAATTTCATCCAGTTTCCTGATCGCTTCGGCCCGATGGGAGATCCGATTCTTTTCCTCTGCAGAAAGTTCAGCCATCGTTTTGCCCTCCCTCTCCACAAAGAAGATCGGGTCATAGCCAAAACCATTGGTTCCCTTTTGTTCTTGGAGGATTCGTCCCTCACATGATCCAAAAACCGTTAATGTCTCCTTACCAGGCTCGGCCATCGCCAATGCACAGCAAAATTTAGCGGTCCGCTCGTTTTCTGGTACGTTTAGAAGTTGTTCGAGAACTTTATCGATGTTTGCTTGATCATCCTTATCTGCTCCCGCATATCGTGCTGAATAGACACCTGGGCGGCCTTCAAGGGCGTCAATTTCCAAACCTGAATCATCTGCGATCACCCTTACTCCCAGTAATTTGGAGATCGTCTCGGCTTTTAACACGGCATTCTCTTCGAAATTCGAGCCTGTTTCTTCGACATCTTCAAGCTCCGGGTAGTCTAGCAGTGTTTTTACAGCAAACCCTCTAGGCAAAAAAAGAGTTTCAAATTCCTTTGCTTTCCCCTGATTTTTGGTGGCGATAATCACTGATTCCATTGCCAATCTCTCCTAGCCCTTTTTTGCTCCCTCAATTTTAGCGGTCAATTCCTCACCAAGTGCTGCCTTTTGCAATTCGAATAACTCTGCAATCCCCTCCTGTGCAGCATGTAACAATTCCTGCAGCTGACTGTAGGAAAACGAAGCTTCCTCTCCTGTCCCCTGTAATTCTACGAATTCACCGTTCCCAGTCATGACTACATTCATATCAACTTGGGCAGCCGAATCTTCCACATAATTCAAATCCACTACCACTTCTTTATTTTTCAAAACTCCGACACTTGTTGCTGCGAGTAAATCCTTTATCGGAAAAGCGGACAGCTTCTTTTGCCTGCTCAGCTTCTCAAGTGCCTGTGTCATGGCAATGTATGCTCCTGTGATCGATGCTGTCCGAGTACCACCATCTGCCTGGATGACATCACAATCAATCCAAACCGTCCGCTCTCCAATGGCCTCCAAGTTAACGACTGCTCGCAGCGCTCTGCCAATCAATCGCTGGATTTCCATCGTTCTGCCTGAGATTTTCCCTTTTGCAGCCTCACGAATATTTCTTTGCTCTGTCGCTCTAGGTAGCATAGAATACTCCGCTGCGATCCAGCCTTTTCCTTCGCCGCGCATGAATGGTGGCACACGATCCTCGATGCTTGCGGTACAGATAACTTTTGTATCTCCAACAGAAATCAGCACGGAGCCTTCTGGGTGTTTTAAATAGTCCGTTTCTATATGTATCGGTCTTAATTGTAAGGGTTTTCGCCCATCGTATCGCATAAAAGTCCTCCTTCGCATTGTGTAAGCTGTGATGGAAATCAAAATGAATAAGAGGCAGGAAATACGCCTGCCTCTTTGAATGTCTTTTATTAGTATATCAAAATTCCGCTATTAAAAACTACCTGTGTTTACTTTTTCAGGTCTAGTAACCGGCTCAGCTAATTTCTCCCCACTTTCTGACAGCACATCTGCCTTTCCATTTACCGTCAGTGCCACACTGTTGACGCCTTCCTGCTCCGTCATGGACAGTACAAGGGAATTAAGCAGATGTTCCGATACCATTTTCTCCTCTAGGCTTCCAAAAATCGATTCATTGAAGTTTAACGTTACCTTGCCATCATCGATTTTAGGCTCATCAAGCAGCTTCACACTGGACTGGAAATCCGATAGCAGATTGGAAGCATAGGCTGGCCCCTCGACTAGCTCGTTAACAATCGCAGTAATCGTATCATTCTGATCATTGCTAACACGCTTGGTTACAGGCACATAGTAGTATGCACCTTCTTCGCCGCCAATATAATAAACTGTCACTGCCTTCGTATTCGTAATATCGACTACATCAGAATTGTCGACATTGATGCCATCAGCACGGCTCAAATCTCCACCGATTGGAGTTCCATTGACAGGCATTGCTTCGAGCGGCGTACCATTCAGCTGCAGTTTCACCTTATCGACAGAATCAAATTGGGTAAGCGTCCATGTCACAGCCTGAAGAATTCTTTTTTCATCCTCTTTTTTATATGTTGCGAATTCCTTCGAAAAATCAACCGTTGCAGTCCCATTCTTGATATTCACTGTCATTTGTGTGTCGGCTGGAAGGACGGCTCTGAAGCCATTAGGCAGAATTTGCTCAACAGGTCCATTTGCAACAAGGTATTCCAAAGCCTGCTGGGCGACTCCCTCTTTTTTCGGAAGTTCCATTGTCTGCGAGACAACATATCCATTTTTATCAATCAGGTAAAGCTCGGTCTGAATGGATGACTCCACCGCTTCTTTTCCAGTTTCGTTTGTTTCCGTCGTTACCTTTTCATTAACCGCATCCCCATTCTCCATAAGAGTCACATCCTGGGGAGGGTCGATCTTTTTCGTGTCCTCGCCCCCGAAAAGTCCGCAGCCTGACAGGAATACCGTAGTTGCCAATGTAGCAGCTGTGACGACCATAGCCTTTTTATTTTTTGACATATAAATCCCTCCAAAGACAGTTTGTACTATCATGTATACGAGCTTTTCCCTATTTTAGACCGTCTTTTCGGAAGAATTTTATGGCAGAGTTTGCGTTCGTCCATAAGAAAAACCGGGCAAACTGCGCCCGGTCCTTTTTCGTTTGGTGGATAATCGGGGCTGTTGATCGGAAATTACAACTTCCCGAATTTTAGATATTTCGTGTTTTTTTACTAAAACATCCTCCATAAGGGTATCTCTCAAGCAGAAAGATACCCTTATGCGAGCTTTTTCATCTCCATAAGGGCATCTCTCAAGCAGAAAGATACCCTTATGCGAGCATCCTCACCTCCATAAGGACATCTCTCAAGCGGAAAGATACCCTTATGCGAGCTTTTTCACCCCTATAAGGGTATCTCTCAAGCAGAAAGATACCCTTATGCGAGCTTTTTCATCTCCATAAGGGCATCTCTCAAGCAGAAAGATACCCTTATGCGAGCTTTTTCACCCCTATAAGGGTATCTCTCAAGCAGAAAGATACCCTTATGCGAGCTTTTTCACCCCTATAAGGGTATCTCTCAAGCAGAAAGATACCCTTATGCGAGCATTTTTACCTCTATAAGGGCATCTCTCGGGCGGAAAGATACCCTTATGCGAGCATTTCATCAGATAACTCATGATAATCCTCATCTGTAAAAAATGTTTCCAATGGAGTAGTAAATTTTCCGTTATGTGAACTACTCCCACCACTTACCAACCTTACAGGTCGCTTGAAGTGGGGGCTTCTCGACTTATCGTTGCTTTTGCTAGCCAACGAAAACTGACCGAGCTAACCCTCTTGTTCCAAGAGTT
>NZ_JAUSUN010000012.1:0-106996 GCF_030814065.1 Mesobacillus stamsii | reverse complement strand
ATGTCCTTTTTTATTTTTCTTAATCGACAAAAGTTCTTAGCATCTGAGTGTTCTCTACAAAACTCAAGGCGACAACTTTTTTGCAAGAGTCAAGTAAATAAAAATTTTATAAGACTATTATTTATCAACTTGTCTCCTCCTCAAGATAATTAAGTACTAATTAATCTAAAATCTCTACTTTCTTGCTAACTCCGTAAGCTGGATTTGAAGTATCTAAATTTTCATACCAAACCCTTACTGCCATTCCAATCTTTAAATTATCAACTTGCTGATCTTGTGTTAACTCGAAGTAAGTTGCACTTTCAGCTCTTGTTATTATTTCTTGTTCAGACAATAATTCATTAATTTCCTCACTTGTTAGTCCACGCACGAGCAATATTTGCCCGTCTTTTATTTGTGCTATGATACCTTCCATGCTATTCTCACTCTCATTGCTAACTGTGTCTCCAGACGAATTGGAAAACATGAAAGCAAGCAGACTTAAAACTATTAAAACAATGATAGTTAAAGCAGCTACTAATTTTCTTTCCATATCTTTTTCCTCCTCGTCTTTGAAATATAAAAATAATATTTAATATTTTTATACTAAAAAATTCTATTTAACAATCTATTTCTCCTCCCTTCTTGTCTAAATTTTAGTATATAGGAAAAAATGTTTTCTTATGACCGTGAACCGCTGTTTCCTCTTTTCACGGGCGCATATTTCCCTTGTATGTGCCCGTGAACCGCTGTTTCCCCTTTTCACGGGCACATGTTTCCCTTGTATGTGACCGTGAACCGCTGTTTCCTCTTTTCACGGGCACATATTTCCCTTTTATGTGACCGTGAACCGTTGTTTTCTCTTTTCACGGGCACATGTTTCCCTTGTATGTGCCCGTGAACCGCTGTTCCCTCTTTTCACGGGCACATATTTCCCTTTTATGTGCCCGTGAACCGCCGTTTCCTCTTTTCACGGGCACATGTTTCCCTTTCTTGTGACCGTCAACCACTGTTTCCTCTTTTCCCGGGCACATGTTTCCCTTGTATGTGACCGTCAACCGCTGTTTCCTCTTTTCCCGGGCACATGTTTCCCTTGTATGTGACCGTGAACCGCCGTTTCCTCTTTTCACGGGTACATGTGTGACTAGTTTCCTTCTATTTCTGTATTCCGGGCATATATCTCTCTTTTTTATAAAAAAATCGAGCACAAAACCTTAGATTAGGTTCCATACTCGATTCATTAAAAACTATTGCCTGGACTTATTTTTTAAACTCGCTATATATGAGTAAGCTTCGTCGATTTCTTCGTTGCTGTATTTCTGGCTTTTTTTCACGGTTTGGATTTTTTCCCGGACCTCGGCTTCTGACAAGTTATCAAAATACAAAACAGTGGAAACGAGTTCAAGGAATCTGGCATTTTGTCCGTTGATATCGGTCAGACAATCATGTAGCCGTGGCATCTCGACGCTGTTCTCTCCGAGGAATTCCTGGCCAGCTTCTGTTAGGGTGTAGCGGTACTGGTAATAGCCACCTTTCTTTTCTTTCACTTCTTCCAAAAAGCCCATATTGCAAAGCTCTTCCACTCGTAAAGTCAGCTCTTCCGAATACGGTCCGTAAAAATGAAACTGAAAGCGTTCCTGGAACGGAAAGTCCAGCTTTTTGGCGATATAGATCATTTTCTGCAGTTTTTTCCTGCCAGTGACCTCTCCAGAAACGGAAATGGCATGTATGATTTTAGCGTGGTCTTTTAACAAAACGCGTCAACTCCTGTATCAAATGGTCCCATTGTCTAAGTTCAGCTCAAGAATCTGTGCAATCTGCATCATTTCAGGTCGTGCTTTTTCCTTTTCCAAAAAATCGGCTGGATAATATAATTTATGATCTGTCCGCCTTTTACCAGAAATGGCGTCGACAATCTCAGACTCACGAGACAGTTCGCGGATCTCCCCATTCTTTTTCAGCAGGTGGATTGGCAGGCGTTCTTCCTCCTCGCCAGGACGGTAAAAATCATATGGAAGGTCTGAAGAAGAATCGACTACCAGATAGTATTCCGGGTCAATCCCTGCCTGCTCGAACAGCACCGAAAGCTTTGCCAGCTTCTTGTATTCTTTTGCAGGGTCGAACTCGACATATTTAAACAGATTGCGATTATTAAAGCGGCGGCACAAATCGCTGAGAATCTGGTCCTCCTCTTCTTCCCATATTTGAAAATAATAGAGAAAGACTGCCTCGTCTAATTTTAAATAGTCTTGCAAGGAGATTCGATCCTCAAAAATCGAGTAAAAATGGTGCGGTTTATGTTTAAATGTATAGTTTTGTTCATGAAGGTGTTTGGCACGGTGCAGGATCTTCGACAGGATGACCTCCGCACTTCTTGTCACAGGATGGAAGTAGACTTGCCAGTACATTTGGTAGCGGCTCATTATATAGTCCTCGACAGCATGCATCCCGCTCTGCTTGATGACGACCTGATCTTCCCGCGGTCGCATGACACGCAAAATTCGTTCCATATCAAAATGTCCGTAGCTGACTCCTGTAAAATAGGCATCTCTCTGCAGGTAGTCCATCCGGTCTGCGTCAATCTGACTCGAAATCAAGCTGATGATCAACTTATTTTCATACGTTTTTTCGATTACTTCGGCTACCTTTCTCGGAAAATCTACCGCCACCCTTGAAAGAACTTGGTTCACTTCTGTATCGCCAAGAATGATTTTCCTTGTGAAATCTTCGTGATCGAGGTCGAAAACTTTCTCGAACGAGTGGGAGAACGGTCCATGGCCTAAATCATGTAACAGGGCGGCGCATAAAGAAAGCAGGCGCTCCCCCTCGTTCCATTCAGGACGGGAAGCAAACACATTATCCACGATCCGCCGGGTGATTTCATAGACACCGAGTGAATGGTTGAAACGGCTGTGCTCAGCTCCGTGGAAGGTCAAATACGTTGTGCCGAGCTGCTTGATCCTTCTCAAACGCTGGAACTCCTTCGTCCCGATCAGATCCCAGATCACCCGGTCACGGACATGGACATACCGGTGTACTGGATCTTTGAATACTTTTTCTTCAAATAATTTTTCTTCCGAATATTCCATCGTTCTCCTTCTCCCTGATTAGCTTGTTTCCATTATAGCTTGTTTCCTTCGTCAAATCATCACGGTTTTCTGCAAATTTTTACAAAAAATGCAGCAAATATGTTTAAAAAAATCACCTCATTATAAAGGTGATTTGCTTTTTTTTTGAAAAAGTTTATTTAAGCTTCTTCTGTACTTTTTCTATCAATTCTTCCTCGGTTAGTGCAGCGACGGGACGATTGTTGACGAATGCGAATGTCTTCTTCCTGCCTGGTCCACAGTAGGACTGGCAGCCGATTTCAATCGTTGCTTGAGGATCGAGCTGCTTGAGCTTCGGAAACAATGTTTTAAGGTTTACGGCCTGACAATCGTCGCAAACACGAAATTCGTTTGCCATTTAAGACAATCCTTTCTTTACAAACTCGCCGTTCTTTACCAGCCTAACCTGTTCCATCGTTTGCTTGTAGCTGTGCAAGGCGGCCGCGCTTTTCTTTTTGACTAAAGCGTATTTTACCTCTAATTGTACTTGATTGCAAGCCGTTGAACAGGCCTATTTGCTTATCTAGCTATATGGAAAACATGTATTTCCGGCAAAAAATCTACTATCCTTCCATTATACGATGTATAAGGTTTCCAATTTCCGGACAAGCTTGAATTATAAGTTTTAAAAGGGAGTTGAAAAATGATGAAAACACGTCAAGATGCCTGGACAGAGGAAAATGATTTACTGCTGGCTGAAACCGTGCTCCGCCATGTAAGGGAAGGAAGCACCCAATTAAATGCTTTTGAAGAGGTGGGCGACAAGCTGGACCGCACTTCCGCCGCCTGCGGATTCCGCTGGAACGCCGTCGTGCGGCATAGCTATGAAAAAGCCTTGCAACTTGCCAAAAAGCAGCGGAAACAGAGACAGAGAATCCTAGGAAAAGATCAGAGCGGTAAAAAGAAACTGCTCTACAATCCACCGGTTCCAACCATAGATGACAGTTTAACAGCATCCTTGCCAGCAGCAGAATTAAACAATGGTGACCAGCCAAGCTTCGATTTATCGATACTGGAACAGGACGACAAGCAGATCGACGCTGCACTGATGGCCGAAATGCAAGAGTTTGTGAACAAGGACAAGACCCCGAAGGATTATTCAGTAGAAACAGCCGAAGAGCTGGCCGAAATACCAGCGAAAACGGTCGAAACACCTGTATCTCGTACAGCACCTGTCCGCTACACCGTTCCGCCAACTGGATTAACGATGGGACATGTCATCGCCTATCTGCAAAGCCTGAGCGGTTCATCGCTCCAGATTGACATTTATAAGAGCGAGAATGAAAGATTGAAACGAGAAATCAATAGTTTAAGAAAACAAAATGAAGACTTGCAGAACAAAATCACCAGTCTCGAGGAAAATACGAACACCATGCAGGAAGATTACGAAACGCTCATGAAAATCATGAACCGGGCCCGCAAACTCGCCCTGTTTGATGAGGAAGAGCGATCAGCAACCAAGTTTAAGATGGACCGCAATGGCAATCTCGAAAAAGTAGCCGAATAACGCTCCAATCATCACAGAAGATAGAGAAGGAGAAGATGGCAACAACTGCCTCTATGTTTTTAAAAAAGCTGGGATCATTCGATTCCCAGCTTTTCTTGTCGCCTATTCCAAAAATTTTTCATTCCGTTCGATCACTCGCTGGTAATAATGATCAAATAGAATCAACTCGTCTCCGTTCAAAAATCCTGAGGTGAGCTCGTTGCTGTTTGCTTGCAGGAATGTTAACAGCCGCAGCATCACATCTTGAATGGTGAGTTCCACTCCGAATAATTCGGACAAGGAGGCCATCACTTCTGGCTGGACTTTTGGATAGGTAAATTTCGTCCTTTCTCCGTTAATGGCGCGTTCATAAAACAGACGGATCAATTCAGCCCTCTGGCTGCCCTTCCCTGAGACACAAAGATAGATTTGCACAGCGACCCCCTTTTTCAGACGGCGCTGCGAGATTCCGGCGAATTTTTTCCCGCCGATGCTCAGATCATAGCTTCCAGGACAATAGGATGCAGCAATTTCCCTAGCCTCTATGCTTTTGTTGAAATCAGCGAACAACTCCTTGACCAATAACCACATGGCATCATAGCCGCGATTGATGTCGATCGCTTTTTCCTTTTCAGGGAGAACGAGCGAAAGATTGAGGACTCCTTCATCCAGCACGACGGCAAGACCACCCGAGTTGCGGACAATATACTTGTACCCTTGCCTTTCGAGGTAGTCGAGACCTTCCTCGATATAGGGAAGCCTTGTATCCTGGATTCCAAGGACGACTGTGTCATGATGAACCCATGCTCTCGCCGTTGCCGGTGACTCGCCTTTTCCGACCGATTCACATAATGTATCGTCCGTCCCGAATGACTGCAGGGCATGAAATTCAGGGCCAAGAGCTGACTGGTCGATCACTCTCCATTTATCCTGACGCAGTAAACTAAGCGCCTCATCCATCGCAATTTCCTCTTTTCTACCTTTAGCTTTTTTTCGTTGAAGCTGCTGAAAAAAGCCGATCGAAAAATTCCGACCAGCCGAGAATCTATTCTTTTTACTTAGTTAACGCCTGTGCTGCTGTGATCAGTGCCAGCTTGTACACATCTTCTTCACTGCAGCCGCGCGATAAATCGTTTACCGGGCGGTTCAGCCCTTGCAAAATCGGTCCAATTGCATCAAATCCGCCAAGGCGCTGTGCGATTTTATAGCCGATATTCCCTGCCTCAAGGTTTGGGAATACGAACACATTGGCGTTGCCCATGATCGCTGAATCTGGAGCTTTCTTCTCTGCAACCGATGGAACGAAGGCGGCGTCGAATTGGAACTCTCCATCAACAATTAGCAGCGGATCACGGAGCTTGGCTTCGGCTACTGCTGCTGATACCCTTTCCGTTTCTGGGGAGACAGCTGAGCCTTTTGTGGAGAAGCTAAGCATTGCCACGCGCGGCGGTTCCACATCGAACATTCTGGCTGTCTTCGCACTTTCAACCGCAATTTCAGCAAGGTCCTGGCTGTCGGGAGCAATATTGATCGCACAGTCGGCGAATACATACTTCTCCTCTTCACGAACCATAATGAAAACTCCAGATGTCTTGCCTACGCCTTCCTTTGTTTTGATGATCTGCAATGCCGGTCTTACCGTGTCCGCAGTCGAGTGGGCTGCCCCGCTGACAAGGCCGTCTGCTTTGTTTGAGTACACCAGCATTGTGCCAAAATAGTTTTCATCAAGCAGAATTTTGCGCGCTTGCTCCTCTGTAGCTTTCCCTTTCCGTCTTTCCACAAAGGCTGCGACAAGCTCGTCCATCATCGCGAAGTTGGCAGGATCATATATTTCTGCTGCGTCAAGCGATACATCCAAGTCTGATGCCTTCGCCTGGATTTGTTTAATATCTCCTATTAAAATCGGGGTTAATACGCCGTCTGCAGCTAGTTTTCCGGCTGCTGTCAAAATCCGTTCGTCGAGTCCTTCCGGAAACACGATCCGTGAATTTTGACCGGTTAATTTGGCTTTCAAGCCTTCAAATAAATCACTCATGCTGAATCCTCCTTTAATCTATACTATTAGCATACTTTACCGCCATTAAAATACAAGAGTGATACCGCTTTCACCCTTGAAATCTTTTTATTAAAAATTTTCCTACATGTTCCGTGCTTCTTTTACTATTTGCAATCCTTAACAAAATATCCTTTTTCCAAACAGGATAAACAATCCCGGGTAATATTAACATGGCGAAAGGAGAAACTATGCTATGATATTGGTATAATTTATTTTTAGGAGTGATAGAAATGACTGATGCAGCACAGACTTTAGATGGCTGGTATTCCCTACATGATTTCCGCACGGTTGATTGGATAACCTGGAAGATGATTCCGGCTGAAGAACGCCAGGAAATCATCCAAGAATTTCTAGGTCTGGTGGAAAAATGGAACAAGACTCAGACTGATAAACAAGGAAGTCATGCCCTGTATACGATTGTCGGCCAAAAAGCAGACTTCATGATGATGATCCTGCGCCCAACGATGGAAGAATTAAATGAGATCGAAACAGAATTCAACAAATCGAGACTTGCTGAATTCACGCTTCCTGCTCATTCTTATGTTTCAGTTGTCGAGCTGAGCAACTATCTGCCAGCTGGCGAAGATCCATATCAGAACCCGCAAATCCTTGCCCGCCTTTACCCTGAACTTCCAAAGGCTAAGTATGTTTGCTTCTATCCTATGGACAAGCGCCGCCAAGGTGCAGACAACTGGTATATGCTCCCAATGGAGGATCGCCGCAATATGATGCGCAGCCACAGCATGATCGGCCGCCAGTATGCAGGCAAAGTAAAGCAGATCATCACCGGCTCCGTTGGCTTCGACGACTATGAATGGGGCGTCACCTTGTTCGCTGACGATGTCCTGCAATTCAAGAAGCTTGTTTATGAAATGCGCTTTGATGAAGTCAGCGCCCGCTACGGCGAATTCGGATCCTTCTTCGTAGGAACTCTGCTAGAAGAAGACCGCATCCCTGCATTCCTGAATGTTTAAAAGATAAGAAAACCCCCAAGCAAATGCTTGGGGGTTTTTTGTCTGTTCGTTTAAAATGTTTGAGTCATAAAATGCTACTTCCCTCATATGATGAACTAGTGAGGATCGGTTACTTGTACTCTATCCTATTAAAGCTTAGTTGAGAAAGAAATCATTTTTGAGGAGGCTACGCAATGACTCAATACAATAATCCCTACTATAACTACCGAGCGTTTCCACAGATGTATCAGCCTTATAGCGGCAATGAGGAAAAATCGGCTGCACCAGGACAGATGCCGCAAATGGCTCAGATGGGACAGATGGGACAGATGGGACAGATGGGGCAGGGAGGTACTCCCTTCCCCCCTGCCCAGTCCGGCGGTTTCATGCCTGGTGTTGGTGGAGGTGGAGGTGCTGTTGGAGGCGTCCAGGTACCAGGAATGCTTCCAATCGAAGCATCCTATATCGAAAATATCCTTCGATTGAACAAAGGAAAGCTGGCAACAGTGTATGCGACTTTCGAAAATAACACCGAGTGGAATGCGAAAATTTTTCAAGGAATCATTGAAGCAGCTGGAAGGGATCATCTCATCCTCAGTGACCCACAGACGGGCAAACGCTATCTATTGCCAATGATTTACGTGGATTACGTAACGTTTGATGAAGAAATCGAATATGATTACCCCTACGGAGGCGGTCCTGGATTAACAACTTACCCGCCTAGATAAAGATCCTCAACCCTACAAAGCGGCTTCGGCCGTTTTTTTTATTACTCAAAGCGTTCAAAGTCCGAAAATTGCCGAATGGCTCTGAAAAAACAACCCATCTTATTATAGGTATTTAACTGCGGCAATGATCAATAATACCCAAGCGGCGAGGAATGATACTCCGCCAAGTGGGGTGATGGCACCGAGGATGCTGATTTTTGTAAGCGTTAGCGCATACAGGCTTCCGGAAAATAGGATGATTCCGATCAGCATCAGCCAGCCTGACCAGTTTAGCAGTGAAGTTGCCGGGAGTTTTCCTAGCAGCACGCCAATGAATAAAATTCCGATTGCGTGGAACATCTGATAGGTAACACCCGTTTTCCAGATTTCAATATATTTCAGCTCCACCTTGCCTTCCAGTCCATGCGCACCGAAAGCTCCTAGGGCGACTGCAAGAAAGGCATTGATCGCTCCAATTATAATAAAAATTTTCATCGTTTTCACCTCTATTTTTAATTTAGAAATCGAATAGCGAATCTCCGTTTGAGTTATCATCCATTTCCAGTTTTTTCGGTTGCAGAGCGATTGGAGATGGCTGGCTCACCGGCAGTTGCTGCTGTGGTTGGGCAGGAATAAATGGTTGAGCTGGCTGATGGACGATTGGGCCTTGCCCGGATCCTCCTGGTTCATCAAGAACAAGTTCACAAAGCGTTTTAATGGACTGGATGCGTTCTCGCTGTGCAGCTTCTGATCGTGCTGATTTGGCTATCCTTACTTCTTCTTCCATTTTTAAAAGCAATTTCTGCAGAGAAATATTCATGCATTCACCTCCACGGGCGCTAGCTGATAGGGTAAGATCAGACTCTATGTTGTCGTATGGTTCCATTCTACCTTATATCCGCACTATTTTCGACTGTAGAGGAAGTTGCTGTCGGTTTCACGTGGAACATGTCGAATTTTTAAGAAACAATTACCTATCTTCGATTTGCCAATCGATTTCCTGTCTGTCCGATTGTCGCAAAATCTCATTCACTTTAGAGAAAGGTTTGCTTCCAAAGAAGCCTCTGCTAGCGGACAATGGGCTTGGATGGGCAGACTGGATGATTTTATGCTTGCTTTCATCAATTAACTTCCTTTTCGTTTCGGCTGGTTTGCCCCAAAGGATGAAAATCACTGGTGCTTCACGCTCATTCAACAGTTTGATAACTTTATCGGTGAAGATTTCCCATCCCTTCCCCTTGTGGGAATGCGCTTCTCCCTTTCTGACTGTTAGTACCGTATTTAACAGCAGGACACCTTGGTCTGCCCAGTTTTTTAAATAGCCATGATTGGGAATTTTGCAGCCAAGGTCCTCTTTCAGCTCCTTGAAAATATTTCGCAGGGATGGCGGGACGGCAACCCCTGGTTTAACCGAAAAACTAAGACCATGGGCTTGCCCTGGTCGATGATAGGGATCCTGGCCAAGAATGACTACTTTCACCTTATCATAGTCGGTAAACAGCAATGCATTGAAGATGTCTTCCTTCTCGGGATAGACCGTTTCCTTCTCGTATTCTTCCATCATGTATTCTCTTAATTCAAGGTAATAGGCTTTTTCAAATTCCTCCGCCAACAAGGATGCCCACCCGTTTTTCAGCAATTGCATCCTGAATGTCGCTCCTTTCTTTCCATAACGATATGTGAACATTTTTCCCAACAAGTTTAGACGAGCGTATATCGGTTATATATATAGTGTAGACGTGGAAGGCTATAACAGCTTCCCAAACTAGTATAGATGAAAAACCACTAAGGAGGAAGATAGCATGGTAAAAGTCGAAGTCGTTGAAAACGGCGTACAGGCAACGGGAAAAATCAGCTCGCTCGAGGCTGCAGGTTTTGGAAAAGAAAATATTTATATATTCGCTCATGAGGAAGACCGCAGTGAGCACCTGACAGAGGCAACCGAAACAGGCGATCTCGGCTTCAAGGAACAGGGCTTCTTTGATTCCATCGGCAATTTGTTCAAATCACGCGGGGACGAGCTGCGCAGTAAATTCGAATCACTCGGACTCACAAAGCAAGAAGCAGAGCAGTATGAAGCCGAATTGGACAAGGGACGCTTAGTCCTTGTTGCAAAGGATGAAGCAAAATAAACCA
Source organism: Mesobacillus stamsii (assembly GCF_030814065.1). Taxonomy (NCBI): domain Bacteria; kingdom Bacillati; phylum Bacillota; class Bacilli; order Caryophanales; family Bacillaceae; genus Mesobacillus; species Mesobacillus stamsii. Next base: position 96,572 of record NZ_JAUSUN010000012.1, on the reverse strand, counting down.
AGGGTAGCAAACGTCGATTTTCAAAAAAACCCCCTCCGGAAGCCGGCAGGGGGTTTTTGCGTTTCTCTAGCCTAAAAACCGCTGATAGATGCTGCGTGCCTGTGCCAAATCCTTCGTTCCGTGGATTAATGCCCGGCCGTCTTGGAAAATGACCATCCTGTTTTCGTCTATTTCGACCGATACTAGATAGGGGTTTGCTTTTACTTGATAACCCAAATCCCTCATTTTTTCAGCCGTTTCCTGAAGGTTCAGCTGCTGCTGCTTCGGCGGTCTCACCTGGACTGTATCCCGTCCGCACAGAACCGTCGTTTTCGTCCTATTTTCCGCATCCAAATAAGGGTAGGTCGGATTTTCGCCGCAGGAGAGGCAGCCAGAATCCTTCGCTTTTGACATTTTCATGCTTGTATACTGATTTCGCCACAGATCAAAGCTGACAAAAGAAGTTCTGAGCGCATTCCAGTCTTCGACAAGAATTTTCAGTGCTTCGCTTCCTTGATGGGCGATGACCATTTGTACGGCAGGCCCAATGATGCCACCTGTGTCGCAAGTCATCCCTTGCAGCGGCATCGTCTTCAGCAAGCAGTTTAGACATGGCGTTTTTCCAGGAATGATCGAGAAACTCATGCCAAAGCTGGCGACACAGGCACCATAAATCCACGGAATCTGGTACTTTTGCGAAATATCATTAATCGCCATTCTTGTTTCAAAATTATCCGTCGCATCGATGATTAAATCGACACCATCGACTAGCTCCTCCAGTTTTTCAGGAGTGGCATCTGCGATCAAGGCACAGATCTCCACATCAGAATTGATGGCTTTCAGTCTTTTTTCAGCTGCGGCAGCCTTGGGAAGCTTCTGAGCGACATCCTCTTCGGTGTATAATTGCTGTCTTTGCAGATTGCTTGCTTCGATATAATCACGGTCGACTATCGTCAGACGGCCGATCCCAGCTCTCACTAGCAGCTCGGCGTTTCCTGATCCTAAGGCACCTGCACCAATCATCAGCACATGCTTGCTGCGAATTTTTTCCTGCCCAGATTTTCCTATTGGAGGAAACAGCGTCTGGCGTGAATACCTTTCTGACATAGGTGTTACCTCCTGTAAAACAAACGCCCAGATTCCATCGACAAGTCTGTCAACGGAACGGGTATTTGCTATCGATCAACCGCCGGAAACTGGCGGGATGAAGGCGATGGTATCCCCTTCTTTAATGACTTCCTCATTGGATGAAAATTCTTCATTGATCGCTGTCATGGAACTATCAAGCTTTTGGACACCATATTTTTCTGCAACCATTTGCTTCAGTTCAGCAACTGTCTTGCCTGCAGCATCGATTTCGACTGATTCATGGCCAGCTTCGTCTCGCAGGTGGGCAAAAAATAATAGTTTATTCATGGAAATCCTTCTCCTCCGGTTTCCCTGTCGGATATGGGACAGTTTCTAGTTGGTTGCCAATCCATTCTTCGCCATCTTCCCAATGCTCTTTCTTCCAGATTGGGACGATTTCCTTGATGCGCTCGATCGCGTAACGATTGGCTTCATAGGCATCGTTGCGGTGAGGGGTGGAAACGGCGATCACGACCGCAATATCCGTGATATCGAGTTTGCCTACCCGATGCGTGATTGCGACCTGTGCACCACTCCAGCGTTCCTGAATTTCCGTGCCAATCTGCTCCAGTTTTTTGACAGCCATTGGCTCATAGGCTTCATATACAAGGTAAACGGTTTTCTTTCCCTTTGTCCATTCACGGACAGTGCCAATGAATGTTGTGATTGCCCCTGCTTCGCGCTGGATTACTTTATCAATCACCGCTTGAACGTTGATTGGATCTTTCGCTATTTCAAAATTCATCAAAATCACCTCTATAAAACTGATCCAGATCAGGATGTATGTTTTGGATTTTTCCCTTTCCCCACGCCTTTTAAAAATAAATAGGTTGAGGATTTTCGACGACAGCGTATCCGCCGATTTTGTCGACTTCTAATTGGAAGGCGTGTGATTGAATCACCGATGTTAACCATCTTCCCTTTTCACTTTCGAAAAATGCTTTTGTCATCAGCAAATCATAGCTTTCGTCTGCAACCGGGATGAAGTCGAGTCCCATTGCCCGGGCAGCCGGGTAGATCCCGAGTCCGGCGGCATTGTCGTTTCCCTTTACTTCAGCAGCGACGCTTAAATGGGAGAACATTTCACGGTCATACCCATTGATCTGGTCTGCGTCGAGGCCAGCTTCTCGTAACAATAAATCGAACAATATACGAGTACCGGCACCTTTTTGCCTGTTGGCATAATCGGCATTCTTCGCGGCGATGTCGCTGACATGTTCAATTCCGAGCGGATTGCCTTTTGGAAGCATCCAGCCTTGCGTTCTCTTCAAGAAGGGGTAAAGGACTGCGTCTTGCCCAGCAAGTAATTTCCTTACATAGGTAATATTATATTCCTTTGTCTCTGGGTCAAGCAAATGAATGCCCGCTACATGGGCTTCTCCTTTTCTGATTGCCATCAAACCGGCCATGCTGCCAACATGGGAAGAAACAATTTTCATATCGGTGCGCTGATTTTTGAGCTGGGAGGATAGCAGGTCTATTGTCATGTCATGGCTGCCGCTGAAGACGATTGCATTTTTTATCTCTTCCACCGGTCTGTAAAGCTCCACCTCGACAGTGTCTCCCTGTTCGTATCCCAACTCTTCCGGCGGCACGACGAGCAAGCCGTCCGCGCGCACGAGCGACATCGTAACGCCCGCCGCACGCGTCAGCGGATTGGCGACAAATTGTCCATTCACATAGCCGATATTCATTCGGACAAAGTCCTCTGCCCCCATCGTGGAGACAATCCTGCGGCCAAGCTTGACTTTCAGCTTTGCCCGTTCTGGCTCTTGGACCCCGAGATACTTGCAAATAAGCGGCCTGACAAACCACTCTAATGCCATATAGGCCGAAACCGGATAACCCGGAACACCTACGACCACTTTCTCTTTTATTTTTCCCAAAATGACAGGCTTGCCCGGCCTTGTCGCAACACCATGGGTAAAAACAGTGCCAAGCTCCTCCAGAATGTGTACCGTATAATCCTTTGAACCTGCAGAAGAACCTGCGTTGATCACAACGATTTCAGATGTGTCAGCCGCGTTCAGCAATGCTTCCCTGATTTTTTCCGGTTCATCCTTAACGATCGGATGCAAAAAAGGCTGGCCGCCCCAATCTTCTACATAAGCGCTAAAAACGGTGCCATTGAATTCGATGATTCTGCCTGACGACAGCGATGCATCTGCGCTGACCAGTTCATTACCTGTTGGGATAATCGTTACAAGCGGCTTTTTCACTACACATACCTCGGTGGCCTGTGCGGCAAGCAGTGCGCCAAGATCGGCAGGACGCAGCTGATGCCCCTGTGTGAACAGCATTTCCTCCTGAACGATATCCTCGCCAATCGGGCGGATATGCTGCCATGGCGTTGCCGGCTCGATGATTTCGATCGTCTCATCGTCGATAACATGAATGTTTTCGACCATAATGACGGCATTAAATTCCTGAGGGATGGCATTTCCGGTGTCAACATAGGTGAATTGCTCATCCTTTTTTAACTGGAGCGGGCGCTGCTCATGGGCTTCATACGTATCCTCGGCGTTGACAGCAACTCCATCCATCGCGGATGCATGGTAAAAAGGCATCGAAACCTTGGCGAAAACAGGTTCAGCAGTAATACGGCCAAGGGCAGCAGCAGCCGGAATCCATTCCTTTTTCTGGGGCAAGTCAAATGCAGACAGGACTTCCTCCCTTGCTTGCGCGCGCGGCTTGTCTTCTAGATAAATCTTTCGGTTATAGCGGATTTTATCCATGATGCGGCTCCCCCTATCTCGTCAAAATGACTGGAACGTAATCGCCTTGAGAAATTCCCTCTTTTTCGGAAATAATCTCAACGATTCCATCGCTTTTTACCAAAGTTGTGATTAGCCCTGATTTGCCGATGATTGGCTCGGCCCACCATTCCCCATCCTTTTTTTCCAGCCTGACCCGGATATAATCGGATCTTCCTGCTGAGGATGCGATGTTTTTAACAATCCGAGCGAAAATCCGCTCGGGCTTCTGTTCCTGTTTTTCCCCTTTTAGCCTGCGGAAGATCTGTTCGCCAAACAGCTTGAAGATGATCATTGCCGATGCCGGATGCCCCGGCAATCCAATCACCGGCTTTCCATCTGCTACCGCCAAAATCGTCGGCTTGCCTGGCTTGATTGAGATTCCATGGACAAACACGCCTGGAGCTCCAAGGGACTGGATGACCTCCGTTGTGTAGTCCTTCGTGCCAACGGAACTTCCCCCTGATAAAATAAGGCAGTCCACCTGTTGATATAGTTCACGTGCCTTGCTAGCAAACTCCTGATAATCATCGCGGGTGATGCCGCCATACATCAGCTCGATGTCCCATTCATTGGCCAAGCCTTTGACAGTCAGGTAGTTAATGTCACGGATTTGCCCAGTTTCAAGTGTTTTGGTTTCAAAAGGAACGATTTCGTCGCCTGAAGATAGGTAAGCAGCTTTCAATTTGCGATAGACCTTCACCTCGGAAATACCAAGTGCCGCCAAGGCTCCCAGTTCCTGCGGCCGCAATTTCGTCCCTGCGGTTAACAGCACCTCGCCGATGCGAATATCCTCGCCTGTACGGATAACGTTTTCGCCAGGAGCGATCTGCTTGTACGTATTCAATAGCCCGCCGATTTCCTCGCAATGCTCGATCATTAGCACGCTGTCGCTGCCCGGTGGAAGCATTCCGCCCGTCGGTACATAAATGGCTTCTCCCCTGCCCACTGGTTTGATCGCCACTTCGCCCATATGAATCTCTCCGGTGACATTTAGAAATCCCGGCATCGATTCCGATGAGCCATAGGTGTCTCTGGCGATGACCGCATACCCATCGACGGTAGAGCGGTCAAAGCCCGGTACATTCTCATCGGCCTTGATGTCCTCGGCCAGGATAGAATGAAGGGACTCATCAAGCGCACGAACTTCGGTTTCTTTGATTTTGCTAATTTTTTCATCGATTAACGCAAATGTCTCTTCAACCGTTTTCACTTTGAAAAATTGCATGCTGGCTATCTTCCTTTCTGGCACCTGAAACTATTCCCCGGATTCCATCCATTTCTTCGCAGCTTCATATTCTTCGGGATGGTTCATATTGAAAAAAATGCGTTCCAGATTGCTGCCGCCATACAGCTGCAAGTCTGAGTCCTCGAGGTAGCGAACATCCAGTTTTGCAAGCATATGCCTGATCCTTAAGTTGCCGTCCTCGAGGCATTTCACCGCATCGCGGGCAACCCGTTTTTGGTACGCCGCAAAAAGCGGATGCTCCCTGCCATCACTGACGGGCACAACGGCATCGTGGTGCTTGAGCGCTTTCACAAGATTTCCGGCAAGCTCTGCAGATACAAACGGCATATCACAGGCTACGATGAAATTCTCTTCGTAATCTGATGCTTCCAGCCCTGCATGGATGCCCGCAAGCGGCCCGGAACCCGGATACTGGTCTGTTACACTTTTCAGATGTAAAAACTGATAGCTTTCAGGATCATTCGTTACTAGAATTATATCATCAAATACTTGCTGTAACTCATCCTTCATTCTCTCAATATTCGATTTTTCGTGAAATTTCAGGAGAGCCTTATTCGTTCCCATCCTGCTAGATTTGCCGCCTGCCAAAATAATCGCTCCGGCTTTCATCCGACAGCACCTCTTTTAATTTGTCTGTTTGGTTTCCCCAGCGGCTTTGTAGCCATTTTCCTGTGCTACAAAATCGAGGTGGATTGTATTCAAGTCTAGCATTGCCGGTGTCGGCTTTACAATATATTGTCTTGTATCAATTATTTTCGTATAGCCTTTGCATTCTTCACAAACCTGGATTTGCGCTGCGGACTCTCCTTCGATCGTCAAGAAATGGACTGTTTCATGGTCCTCATTGCCACAATGGGAGCATGTAATTCGTTTATCATTCCAGTGGGCTAGGCAGCGCGGACAGTGCAATACCTTTTTCCCACCGTCTTCCAGCTGTGCAAGCCGGACCGGTTCTCCGCAGACAGGGCATCCGGCGCCATGAACGGCGTACTGAATTTCCCCCTGGACTTTTTCCGCAGTCAGCTGCAAATAAGGACGAAGTACCGTTTCCGCGATGAATTGCGGAATCCATCCATCGATTTCTTGCTCCTCTGCAAAGCTGGCGAAATACATATGGTTAAAAGCGAAGGCTTCATCAATCCAGCGTTTTGCTGTCTCTTCATCTAAAAGCCCCTTGATTGTTTCAATCGTTTTTTCTAGCTCTGGTTGATAATTCGCTAATAGCTTGCCTATATCCTCTATCCACTGTAAGAATAGGGGTATGTCAAAGTCAATCGCCGTCCATGCAACGACTGGCACCCCTGATTCCATGGCTGCTTTATCTATCCTTGGAAGAATTCGGTCAGGGTCAAGGGACGTTTTCCATTGTTCCTGCAAGGAAATAATTTCCTTCTGCAGCTTCTGGTACTCTTTTGAGACAACGGACTTTTTCATGGCAGTAGCCTCTTTTCATTAGATTTTAGTAAAAAAAATTTTTAGGGAATGGACCCATTTGATGGACCCATTCCCTCTGTCAAAGGTTTTAAGCGCCTTTTTTCTTGTTTTTTCCTTTGTCAAGATCGGGAAAGTTGCCTTTCTTGACTTCTTCTTCATACCATTCTGTATAGTGTTCTTTTGCCCATTCTGCCGGAACCTCGCCTGTAAGGACACCAGTGTATCCTGGACGAGAGTTTTTGTGAATGACGCTCAGGTAGATATGACCGACTACGACTGCAATCGCCAAACCGAAGCCAACATTATGAGCTACATATGCCCATTGAACGATTGCTGCCGGGAACAAGTCCGGGAACCACATCGGAAATCCAGAGCCGATGATCAGAATCGCCGTAAAAATCTGGATGATGGAGTTGATTTTTTCTCCAGCATTGAAGAAAGTCTGTTTTACATGTTTGAAATTAAAGCCGAACAGTTCTTTGACGAACTCGGTGAAAAACTGTAAATCCCGCTTTTTCCAGGTAACAAGTTCCTTGCCCCAGCGAAGCAGGCCTTTCGGTTCCAAGATCAGCCAAATGAATGTCGGCATTATAAATGTGACAGCGAAAATCCTGTGAAGCATTCTGGCACCTTCAGGACCGCCAAGCACAGGGTAGAGCCAGTCAAACCATTCCGTATACATCGGCAAGGCCGTGATATAAAGGGCGAAGAAGGAAATGGCGTTCACCGCATGCGCAATAACAAAGCCTTTCGAAAAGCGCTTGACTTTTACACCCGAATACTGGGTTTTACTCATGGCCGCCACCTCCATCCTCTTCATGGTCTTTGCCCTCTTTATTGAACAGCTTGTTGCTGACGAATGCACCAACAAGCGCCATGCTTGTTGCTCCAAGCATCATTTTGCCGATTGGCTGAGCATAATCCTTCCAGACGATCGCTGATGTCGGAACTTTCGGCTTTTCAGGCAAGCCATATACAGAAGGTTTTTCCGCAAGGACGTAAATCGTATGAGTACCGCCGACTCCTTCTGGGTTGTAAATCATTGCGTTAGGGAATTTTCCCTTGATTTCACTCAGACGCTTTTCGGCCTTTTTGAGCATTTCTTCTTTTGTACCGAACTCCAAGGCGTCTGTATGACAAGTAGTGACACAAGCAGGCTGCATCCCTTCTTCCAGACGGTCAACGCACATCGTGCATTTCTGTGCTTTTTTGTACTCTTTGCCGTTCGTATCTTTGTAGGTTGCCAGCTGAACCACATCAAATGGGCAGTTCTGCACACAGTAACCACAGCCGACACATTTATCGCTGTCCACATCGACAGTGCCAAATTCTGTATAGTGCATCGCATCCTCTGGACACACCTTGACGCAGGCGGCATCCGTACAATGGAAACAGGAGGAGTGGCGGAAAAGGTATTCAAGATTGCCTTGTCCGTTCTCGTGTTCAATGAATGACAGCACATTCCAAGTGTTCGCTGTCACATTCGCATGTGATTGGACGCTGCCCTGGAACGCTTCCCGCTCAGCCGGAAGGTCATTCCAGTTTTTGCAGGCGACCATACAGGCGCGACAGCCGTCACATTTGGTCACATCGACAAATTTTACATATTCAGCCGTTGCCATTAGTCAGCCCTCCTTACGTCGCAGAGGAATGCCTTATATTCAGGAATCATGGTATTAGCGTCCCCAATATGAGGTGTTAAGCGGTTTGCTGTATCCCCTGTTGCATATCCTTTAAAACCGAAGTGCCAAGGCATGCCGATCTGGTGCACCTTCTTGCCATTAATCATGTGCGGCTTGAAGCGTTTTGTTACCATTGCATAGGCTTTAACCTCGCCGCGAGCGGATGTCACGATGATTTGATCCTTATTCTTGATGCCTTTTTCCTTCGCAAGTTCTTCACTCATCTCGATGTACATATGTCCGGCAAGCTCTGACAGCCACTCCTGGTTACGCGTCATCGAACCGGATTGCCAGTGTTCACTTACACGGTATGTTGTCGCCACGATCGGATACTGCTTCTTCGTGCCTTTTAAGTTGAAGTCGCCACCCCAGACTTTGATGGTCGGATTGTATTCCTGGCTAGAGAAGGCATTTGGCACCGGACTTTCAAACGGTTCGTAATGCTCTGGGAATGGTCCGTCGTTGAGCGTTGGAGCATACATGCCGCCGACGCCATCCTTTAGCATGATGAATGGGTTCATACCACCCTTATCAGTTGGGGCGACAACCGCTTTAAAGTCTGGAATATCATGTCCAGTCCATTTTTTCGCAGCAGCATCCCACCAGATGACTGCCTTATCCTTATTCCAAGGCTTTCCAGCTGGATCTGCCGATGCCCGGTTGTATAGAATCCGGCGGTTCATCGGCCATGCATAAGACCAGTTCAGGAAGTTGCCCATGCCATTATCCTTGTTGTCACGGCGCTTGGACAGATTGCCTTCTTCCGGATAAAAGCCTGAATAAATCCAGTTTCCCGAACATGTCGAGCCGTCATCTGCGAGCATGCCGAAGTTCTCGACCTGCTTGCCTGTCTTCGTGTAATAGCCGTTGATTTCACGGGCGACAAGATCAAATTCTGGGTGATCATGTTCCCCGTAATTCCAGTACAGTGCATTAATCGATTTTGCAGCAGGCGAGCTTTCATTTTTATACAGGCCTTTGATTCTTTGCATCAGCATATGGATGATTTCCATATCTGCCTTTGATTCGCCTTTAGGTTCGATCGCCTTCCAGCGGTACTGCATCCAGCGTCCGCTGTTTGATACCGTTCCTTCTTTTTCATAGGAGGACGCGGCCGGAAGCAGGAACACTTCTGTGTTGATTTTTGAAGGATCACTGCCAGCTTCTTTTTGCCAGAATGCTGATGTTTCTGTCTCCCAAAGGTCCATTGCAACGAGCCAGTCGAGCTTGCTGAGTGCTTCTTTTTCCTTGCCAGCGTTCGGACCGCCGACGACAGGATTGGTTCCAAACAGGAATGCACCAGTCAACTCGCCTTTATACATGGCATTGAACAGGGCGATATGAGAGTAATTCTTGTTTCCTTTTGGAAGATACTGATAGCAGAATTCATTGTCTTTCGTCGCGTTCGGGCCATACCATGCCTTGAGAAGGCTGACGACAAATTTCGGCTTATTGCTCCAATAACCAGCAGCAGGTGTTTCTTTTTCGAGATAAGCTTTAAGGGTTGCGTGTACTGGCTGCTCTTTCGGCGCTCCCAGATATCCTGGAAGGTCCCCGAACAACAGACCGAAGTCGGTGGAGCCCTGTACGTTTGATTCGCCGCGAAGTGCATTCACTCCGCCGCCAGGCATACCGATATTGCCAAGAAGCATCTGCAGCATTGCATAGGAGCGGACGTTTTGGGTGCCGACCGTATGTTGGGTTGTACCCATCGCATAAAGGATCGTACCAGATTTTCCAGGCTTTCCTGTTGCACAGTAAGCCTCCGCCACCTTGAGGTATTCTTCCTTCGGTGTTCCTGTCACTGTTGACACAGAGTCGACATCATAACGGGAATAATGCTTTTTCAGCAATTGAAACACGCTGCGAGGATGCTGCAGTGTTTCATCCTTGAGCGGAGTTCCATCTTCTTGTGTTTCAAAAGACCAGCTCGCCATGTCATAGGAACGGGTTTTTGGATCATATCCGCTGAACAAGCCGTCCTTGAATGTGAAGCCTTCATTGACGATAAAGGAAGCATTTGTATATTTAGCAACATACTCTTTGTGAACAAGATCATGTTCAATCGCATAATTGATCAATCCGCCGATAAAAGGAATATCCGTTCCAGAACGAAGCGGTGCATAAATATCAGCCTGAGATGACGTTCTTGTGAAACGCGGGTCGACTGACAGTATTTTCCCTCCGTTTTCCCTTGCTTTTAAAAGCCATCTGAAGCTGATTGGATGGTTTTCAGCAGGGTTCGCACCAATGATCAGCGCACAATCGGTATGCTGCAGATCAGTCCAGTGATTTGTCATTGCTCCACGACCAAATGATGGTGCCAGACCGGCAACCGTTGAACTGTGTCATATTCGTGCCTGGTGCTCTAAATAGGTGACACCAAGCCCTCTCATCATTTTCGCAAGCAAATACGTTTCTTCGTTATCCAGAGCTGCGCCGCCAAGACTGGCAATCGCTTCTGTTTTATTGACAAAAATTCCGTTTGATTTTTCAACGAATGTTTTGTCCCGTGTTTCTTTCACTCGTTTGGCGATAGTATCTAGCATCCATCCCCAATCTTTTTCTTCCCACTTATCGCTGCCTGGAGCGCGGTAACGCGGCTTCAGGACGCGCTTTTCTGAGGTGAATAATTGTCTGATCGTTGTCCCTTTGCTGCACAGGCTTCCTTCATTGATGGGATGATCCGGATCCCCTTCCGTATATACCACATCATTGTTTTTCGTATGGACTAAAATCCCGCAGCCCACAGCGCAGTATGGACAAATGGTTGGTGTTACAGTAGCTTTGGCAATCTTGAGTTCTTTTGTTTTCGCATGGACTTCTTTTTCATTGAATCCGAGCTCGACAATTGCCAGGGTTGCCGCAGTGGCACCTGACAGCTTAAGAAACTGCCTGCGATTCAGGTTGATTTCAACCATCTCTCTCTCTCCTTCCCAATAGTTGTTTGAACATCCTTGATCCCCAAATTAGCGTTAATTTAATAGTTGCTGGGCCTGGGCTTCCCCCCTTTCAAGCAGGTCTTCCGCAGCGGCGCGGGGAGTTAAATCATCATGGATCCTCCCGGCCGATGTGTAAATCGTCGCCATTTTGCCGCGAAGATAGCCGACAACTTCTATATTGAGGAATCGCGCCAGCTGAACCGCCTGCTTAGTCGCGGCTGTGCGCGAACCGATGACGGCAAAACCAAATTTTGCGGCTTTTGAGAGCATCTCATAAGAAACCCTGCCGGTCGTAAGCAAGATGAGCCGGTCTGGTTGCAAGCGCTTTCGAATTGCGTGTCCGATAATCTTATCAACAGCATTATGCCTGCCGATGTCTTCCCGGACTTCGATGCTGCCATCCTCCAGAATGAGGCAGGCTCCATGCATTCCGCCCGTTTCCAGGTACAATGGGGAATTTTGCGCAAATTCCGCTCGTTTTTTCAATAAATACGTCAACGAATAGGTGTCATTGGAATTCACTTTATTGAAATTTTTGACATCCGTCATCGAAAAGAAGGTCACTCCGCGGCCGCAGCCAGCTGTATAGTGTTTCTTTTTCGAAAACATCTGTTCTGGATCGAAGGAATTGCATAACGTCACATTCAATATGCCAGCCTTTTCCCTAATATCAACGCTAACAACATCCTCTGGGCCATCGATCAACCCTTCTGAAAAAAGGTAGCCGTAAACCCAATCTTCCAGATCCAGATTTGTCAGCTGAAAAACAGCAATTTCATATCCATTCAAAATCAGGCTGATTGGATATTCCTCAGGAAGGCCTTTCTTTGTCATGTTCTTCACCCCTTATTTGTTCGGTCATCCGTTGGTCTCGTTCAGCAATTGGCAACCTTCTTAGTTCAATGGAAATGAAAAATAATGATTAATCTTATAAACTGGCAATCTTTATCCTATCGAACTTGACATACCTGCATAAAAAGAAACATTTCACTATGCCAAAATGGTTAATACCCCTCTACCTATAATCTACTGGAAAATGACTAGGGATAACCAATGTAATTGTTACAATAATATAGATGAAAATTGTCTATTTCTTTAACAAAGTTTTTTTTAGAAAATTTTCCTATAACCCATCCTATCTTAATTCATTTTTCTACTCAGTAACTTTCCTCACGTCAAGATATGAATGACACATAATTGTCAAAAGTTAATTTTTACCTATCCTGCTTGCTTTAAAACCAATTCTTTTGTCTAATCTGGTAGAATTGGTATAATCATAAGAAAGTGTTGCGGCGGCGGTCCTGTCTATTCAGGCAGCCGCCATTCTATAAATGGAGGTAGTTCACATGAGTTTGAAAAAGGTGTTGACCATCGCAGGATCCGATACTAGCGGCGGCGCAGGTATCCAGGCTGACTTAAAAACATTCCAGGAACTTGGCGTTTACGGAATGACCGCACTTACCACGGTCGTGACGATGGATCCCAAGAATCATTGGCATCATGAAGTATTTACTCATCAAGTGGAACTGGTCGAGAAACAGCTGGAAACGATTCTATCCGTCGGAATCGATGCAATGAAGACAGGGATGCTGGGAACGGTTGATATCATCGAGCTCTCCGCCCGGAAAATCGACGAATATCACTTGGATAAAGTCGTTATTGACCCCGTTATGGTCTGCAAGGGAGAAGATGAGGTGTTGATGCCTGAAAATACCGACGCAATGAGGGAATTTCTTCTGTCAAGGGCGACGATCGTCACACCTAATATTTTCGAAGCATGGCAGCTGGCTCAGACTGGTCCAATCCGCACGATTGATGATATGAAAGAAGCTGCGGGGAAAATCCATGAGCTTGGCGCAAAAAACGTGTTGATTAAAGGCGGCAGCAAGCTCAACCACGATAAAGCAGTTGACCTTCTCTATGATGGCAAAGACTTCACTCTGTTCGAATCGGAAAAAGTAGTTTCGGGCTTCATTCATGGAGCAGGCTGCACATTTGCAGCCGCCATCACCGCTCAGCTCGCAAAAGGCCATACAGTCCCAGAAGCAGTCGGAGTCGCGAAAAAATTTATCACAGAGGCAATCAAGCACGGCTTCCGACTAAACGAATACGTAGGACCAACCGCACATCTTGCCTACAATCAATATGCAGGCGGCAACCGCGGAGAGTAAATTGAAAAAAAGGGGTGGCAGCTGCCATCCTTTTTTATACGGCCAAAGCGTACATTTCGCTTTCAGTAGAATTTTTTAGTAAAATAGACATAGCATCGCTTTTCCTAAACTAAAAAAGCAGAAGGAGTGGGCTTTTCACTAACAAGGTGTCCCTTCTGCTTGTATAAACTTGAACACGTCGAAATCCGGGGAAGGAGGAACAACGATGGATCCGGTGATTTTGTCAACTGTCCAGGACGCATTGGACCGTTTGAAAGACAAGGAAGTCTACATTCATTTGGAAACAACCAATGGGGCATACGCTTCCCATAACGATGAGTCGTTCTTTTCATCAGGCGCCTATATCCGCAATGCAAAGGTCACTTATGAACGCGGGAAAATTACTGGGGAAGGCCCGTATCGAGTAGGTTTAAAGATCCCATTCGGCTGGGTGTACGCAGAAGGAATTACTCATTTTGAGATTGATCAAAAGGGCAGGCTGCTGCTTGCTGGCCATGATTTCAATGGGAAATTAGCCGTTGCCCTTGAAATAAGCGAAACGCCGTTCGACTAACGATTGCTGAGAAAGGAGAGATTTTACATGGAAAAAGAAAGGCAGGTTCTTGTCGTGTTCCCTCATCCTGATGATGAGGCATTCGGTGTTTCAGGGACAATTGCATCCCATGTCAATATGGGGACGCCTGTCACATATGCCTGTCTGACACTTGGACAGATGGGTCGAAATATGGGAAACCCGCCGTTTGCAAATAGGGAAACCTTACCGGCGATTCGCGAACAAGAATTAGACAACGCTGCTAGAGCAATGGGAATCAATGATTTGCGAAAGCTTGGCTTCCGTGACAAGACGATTGAGTTTGAGGATGAAAACAGACTCACAAACCTCATGTCCTCTCTGATCACTGAATTGAACCCGTCGCTTATTATCACCTTCTACCCTGGCTACTCCGTCCACCCCGACCATGAAGCAACAGGGGCGGCAGTGGTGCGGGCAGTAGAAAAAATGCCCGAAACAAGCAGGCCAAAACTGCATTGTGTCGCATTTTCGCGCAATTGTGTTGAAGAGCTTGGCGAACCGGACATCGTCTATAATATCAGTGCCGTTGCCGACATCAAGCTCGATGCCATTCGCGCCCACCGCTCGCAAACCGAGCTGATGCTTGCAAATATGGCTGACAAGCTGAAAGCGAAGGATCCACAAACGATGGCTTGGCTTCATAATGAACGCTTTTGGACGTATCCATTTTAATCCACCTAGTACAGGTGGATTTTTCATTTTAGTGGGATGATGATGCAGAAACAGAACGGACGATTCTGCATGGATTGGCAGGACCGAACAGTAAGAATTGAACCGGGCGTGGTGCCCGGTTTTTTTGAATTGGAAAAAATCAAGGAAAATTTCCAGTTCGCCAATATATTTTGATTTTCGCCAATAAACCTGTGAAAATCGCCAATAAAATTCGATTTTCGCCAATAAAATTGTGAACTCCGCCAATAAAACTCGATTTTCGCCAATAAAATGGTTAGCGTCTTTATAATAGGAAGTTAAACTCTCCTTCCTGTACAATTTTACGTCATCTTCCTCACTCGGCGGTGGTATTATCGCTAATCGACAGCAAAACCTACAAGATTCTACCAATCTTTTCGAAAATCAGTCTGTCAATACCTTCCTAATGGCCTTCGCGACTCCGCACTCTTCATTCGTCATTGTCACTTCATCGCATAATGCTTTGATTTCTTCGACTGCATTGCCCATTGCAACCGATTTTCCGACTCTTTCCAGCATAGATACGTCATTAAAATGATCTCCGATAGCCATCGTTTCCTCCAGGGTAATCCCTCTTGATTGAACGAATTTTCCAAGCGCGATGCCTTTTTGTGCTTCTAGGCTTGAGATCTCGATATTCTCCCGCCCAGATGAACTTACCGCTAATCCGGCAATTTCCTTCAACCCAATCCTGGCGGCATCAAGCTTGGCATCATCGAGAGAGAAAGCCAACAATTTGTAAATTTCATATTGATCGTCTTCGAATAACTCGTCATAATGATCTACTTTTGTAATCAACCCTTTGTGCAGCCTTTCTTCGGCTGACGCAGCAATCTGTTCGATTGGTACTTCTGGATTGGCGGTTGAAAAAATATCCACAATTGTGGAGACTGCTTTATCTATGTCTTCCGTGAATGTGCCTTCGTTTGTATATACCTCAAAATAGACACCGCTCTCCACAAGCCGTAATGCAGCCTGACTGGCGATCGCCTTATCCAGCGGACTGGAGGCAATAACCTCGCCTGCTTCCGAACGGACCTCGGCGCCATTCACACAAATCATTGGCAGCTTTAAACCTGCTTCCTCCACCACGAATTTAGCCTCGTGGTAAGAGCGCCCGGTCGCAACCACAACCTCCACGCCCTGCTCCTTGGCGCTGATAATCGCTTTGCGGTTTTCAAGTGGGATCTTTTGGGTCGCCGTCAATAATGTTCCATCCATATCAGTTGCTATGCACTTAATCATCTCTTCACCTTCTGCTTATATTTTTCTGTAATACTATTCATGATAGACCCTAAAAGCTGCAACAGGCAAATATTATGGAGAAGTTGTTGTCAGACAACAGACGAATTACAAACACCTTTAACATTATTCCATATTGTCAGTTAATCATCCCTATGCTATAATACGCGGTAATGATGCAATCGTTTGCACGCGCAAGACTATCCCTACTATACTCGAGGAGGGTTCCCATTGAAACATACGTGGTGGAAAGAGGCTGTTGCCTATCAGATATATCCTAGGAGCTTCATGGATTCCAACGGCGATGGCATCGGCGATTTGCAAGGAATCATTTCAAAGCTTGATTATTTACAGGATTTGGGGATCGATGTCATCTGGATCTGCCCAATGTACAAGTCCCCTAATGACGATAACGGATATGATATTAGTGATTATCAGGATATCATGGATGAATTTGGGTCGATGGCAGATTTTGACCAGCTGCTCGCTGAAACGCACAGGCGCGGCATGAAATTGATTATTGACCTTGTGATCAACCATACGAGCGATGAGCACCAATGGTTCATCGAATCCCGCGCATCCAAGCACAGTCCGAAACGCGATTGGTATATTTGGCGCGATGGCAAGGACGGCGCAGAACCAAACAACTGGGAGAGCATTTTTGGCGGCTCTGCCTGGGAGTACGATGAGCTGACAAATCAGTACTTTTTGCACATCTTCTCTCGCAAACAGCCAGACCTAAACTGGGAAAATAAACAAGTCCGTACGGCATTGTATGAGATGATTAACTGGTGGCTGGATAAGGGAATCGACGGCTTCCGAGTGGACGCCATCAGTCATATCAAAAAAGAGGAAGGTCTGAAGGATATGCCAAACCCTGAAGGACTGCCCTATGTGTCTTCTTTTGAAAAGCATATGAATGTCGATGGAATCCAGACATTCCTTGAGGAACTGAAACAGGAGACCTTCGCTAAGTACGATATCATGACAGTTGGGGAAGCAAATGGTGTCAGCATCGAGGAAGCGGATCTCTGGGTCGGCGAGGAGCAGGGGAAGTTCAATATGGTCTTTCAGTTTGAACATCTTGACTTGTGGGATTCTGAAAAAAAAGCACTGGACTTGGCAAAATTGAAAAACACCTTTACCCGCTGGCAAAAAGGCCTCGAAGGAAAAGGCTGGAATGCGTTATTCATCGAAAACCATGATAAGGCTCGAATTGTTTCCACCTGGGGAGATGATCAGTCCTACTGGCGCGAAAGTGCGACTGCGCTTGCCGCAATGTACTTCCTAATGCAGGGTACGCCCTTCATCTATCAGGGCCAAGAAATTGGCATGACGAATGTTCAATTTCCTTCCATCGATGATTACGATGATGTTGCCACTAAAAACCTGTACACTATTCGTCGTGAAAATGGCGTCTCCCATGAAGAAATCATGAACTTCATCTGGGCAACAAGCCGCGACAACTCTAGAACACCTATGCAGTGGTCCAATGCTGTAAATGCCGGGTTCACAACCGGAAGTCCATGGTTAGGGATAAACCCAAATTACCAAGCTGTTCATGTAGAAGCTCAGCTCATGGACCAAGATTCCATCCTTCATTTTTACAAAAAGATGATTCAGATGAAGAAGGCCAATCAAGTGTTCACTTACGGCACATACGACTTGGTTCTGGAAGGACATGAGCAGATCTATGCATACACGCGTACATTGGATGACAAGCAGGCGATCGTGATTTCAAATTTGTCCGGTGAACCGGCAAGCTTCGCATTTGACGGTTTCCCGCTCGAAACAAGCAGGCTTTTGCTCCACAATTATCAAGTGGAAGACCATGGACCAGCAGCAGCGTTCACCTTCAAACCTTATGAAACAAGGGTTTATACAAAATAATTCACCACTGCTGAACAAAATTAGAACGCTCCTGCAACTTTGTGAAGCAGAAAAGAGAAGCAGCATGCTTCTCTTTTTTTACTTATTGACACTGAAATGAACGGATCTGACTTAAATCTACGCCGTAATATACCCAACCGCGGCGGCGGCTCCATCTCCAGCCGGCTATTGAATTGCGTCCAAGGAATACCGGGTAGTACCAAAAGCTTCTGCCGTTCATCAACCAAATATAAGTAAATCGGTACAAGCATCTGCGGATTCCGCCTGGATCGACTGCAAAGGCCGTTGCTTGCTCCTGCGGTACATAGGTTGGCGGCGGAGATGATGGCGGACCTCCTGCCTGGCCTCCGCTAGGTGATCCCCCTGGTCCTCCGGGGTTACCTGGGTAGCCACCTGGACTGCCTGGGTAGCCACCCGGTCCTCCTGGGAAGCCACCTGGATTGCCTGGAAACCCACCCGGTCCTCCTGGGAAACCACCTGGACTGCCTGGAAACCCACCCGGTCCTCCTGGAAATCCGCCTGGATTACCCGGAAATCCACCCGGTCCTCCCGGGAAGCCGCCTGGACTGCCTGGGAAGCCGCCCGGCCCTCCTGGAAATCCACCTGGAATCCCTGGGAAGCCGCCCGGTCCTCCTGGGAAGCCACCATACATTCTAGGGTACACCTGTTGTTCGTATTCATTTTCATCATAATCATATTCAGCTTCCAATTGCTGATTCGGTCCGTATGGGTAGAAGTTATTGCTATGCAATCTCATATCCCCTCTCTTGATGTATTCCATGTAATCTATGCAAAACGCCTAGTTTGGTGCTAGCTGGCACGAAAGTTTTCCTATTTTTCGAAGCAAATTGCTTAGTCTTTTTTAGCGGAAATTCAATAGAAAAGCTCATAAAAAACAGTCTCCGCATCCAGAGACTGTTTTTTAGGAAAGCTATTCAGATTCTCAAATTGGCATATTTCGCGTCAGTTGCCTGAATCAACTGATCCGGTGCGAGCTCGACTTGGAAGCCGATTTTCCCGGCACTGACGATGATCGTATTTCGTGCTCGTGCGCTCTCGTCTAAGAACGTTGGATAGTTCTTTTTCATGCCAATCGGTGAGCAGCCGCCGCGGATATAGCCGGTGAATTTCTCGATGTCCTTGACCGGCAGCATTTCTACTTTCTTCTCGCCAGCTTCCTTTGCCGCCTTTTTCAGGTCCAGCTCGGCTGCGACGGGAAGAACGAAGACATATAAATTCTTGCTTGCCCCAACTACTACAAGCGTTTTATACACCTGTGCGGGGTCGCGGCTGATTTTGCCGGCAACCGTCACTCCGTCAATCTTTCCGTCCTTCGCATCATAAGCGAAAATTTCATACGATACTTTCTGTTTATCTAAAATTCGCATTACATTCGTTTTGCCCTTTGCCATCCTGTTCCCTCCCGACCTGAGGTTTTGCATGCCATCATCGTTTCAGACTGACTTGAACATTCACCGCCTTCCTTCCGACAGAAACATACGCTATTCCCGCTGCTTCTGCCTCGGCAACGTCATAGCAGTTTCGCCCGTCAAAAATAATTGGCTGCCGCATCAGTAATCGATACCGCGCTAAGTCATACTCGGTGATTTCCGGCCATTCGGTCATGATGAACACTGCATCCGCCCCTTTGATGGCAGCATCGGCATTTTCAGCATAATAAAGACTGCTGCCAAAAACTGGTGATACTTTGCCCGAAGCAGCCGGGTCATAGACAGAGATATCCGCTTGTTCGTCCAGCAGCCTAGCAATCAGCTCCATAGCGGGCGCCTCGCGGATGTCATCGGTATGCGGCTTGAACGCAAGGCCCAGCACAGCCACCCTTTTTCCGTGAAGACTGCCAAACAGCTCCTTTGCTTTATAAAAAAGCTGCTGTTTCTGCCTGCTGTTCACCTCGATGACGGAACGAAGAATTTTAAAGTCATAATTGCAGGACTCTGTCAGTTTTTCCAGCGCCTTTGTATCCTTCGGAAAACAGGATCCTCCATAGCCAATTCCCGCATTTAAAAACTGGCTGCCAATTCTGTGGTCCATGCCGATTCCTTTTGCCACGTCGCCGATATCAGCACCCATATGCTCACATAAATTTGCGATTTCATTGATAAAACTAATTTTCGTCGCCAAAAACGCATTGGCCGCATACTTGATTAGCTCGGCACTGCGGACATCTGTCTGTAAAATCGGCCGGTCAAATGGTTCATAAAGCCTAGCCACCGCGCGGCCGGTCTCCTGATCATCTGCCCCGATGACAATCCGGTCTGCGTGAAAGGTATCAAGAATGCCCGATCCCTCGCGGAGAAACTCAGGATTTGACACGACGCTTACCCGCAGTTCTCTCGGAATGTTGGCTTTCAGTTTGTCCTTGACCCGCTCATTGGTCCCAACAGGCACCGTACTTTTAATGACAAGGATGGCATCCTTGTTCAGATTGTTGGCGATCTCGGCAATTGCGCCCTCCAGGTACTCAAGATTTGCTGATCCATCTTCCTTTTCAGGCGTTCCGACTGCGATGAAAAAATAATCAGCGTTCCTGCAAGCGGCTTTTCCATCGTTTGTAAAAGAAAGCCTTCCATTAGCAAGATTTCTTCTCAGCATCTCCTCAAGACCCGGCTCAAAAATCGGACACTTCCCCTGGGAAAGAGTGTCGATTTTCGTTTCCTCTATATCAAAACAAGTAACATTGTAGCCTATTTCGGCAAAACAAACACCGGTGACAAGACCAACATAGCCTGTCCCAAAAACTGCAATTTTCATATTGGCCTCCGTAGCTTTTTATCTTTATTTTAACATGCAGTACTTCGAATCCTGGTCAATTCGCTTCATTTGGGAAAAACTTGTCTATTGCCATTTTTACGGGGTAAAAGGAAAACTAGCATGATTCTCACGAAAACAGGAAAAATTAAAGACTATGAAGACTTTTAAGGAGGATTGTTGATGAACGATTCAAAGCTACCTCGTTTCCCTGAACCTTATTGGCGCACGACAGCTGAGCTGCCTGCTTTCTCGAAGCTGCAGGAAGATCTAAGGACAGACGTTGCGATTATTGGAGGTGGAATCACCGGCTTGACCTCTGCCTATTTGCTGGCAAAGGCTGGTGCGAAAGTATCTGTAATCGAAGCTGGGAGCATTTTAAATGGAACAACCGGACATACGACCGCAAAGGTGACTGCCCAGCATGGACTGATTTATGATGAGCTCATCAGCCATTTTGGTGAGGACCATGCGCGCCTTTACTATCAAGCCAATTTCGCTGCCATGCAATTTGTCAAACAGCTCGTAAAAGAACAACAGATTGATTGCGATTTTTCTGAAGAAGATGCCTATTTATATACCAATTCTGACAAGGAAATGGCGAAGCTGCTGTCGGAATTTAAGGCTTATGAGAAGCTGGGTGTGGCGGGCAGTGAGTATGTTTCCAAGCTGCCAGTTCCTGTCGATGCAATGGCGGCAATTGTCATGAGAAACCAGGCGCAATTTCACCCGCTGAAATTTTTGAAGCATTTAGTGGACCGTTTTACAGAAATGGGCGGCCAGATTTATGAACATACAACCGCTGTCGATTTGGAGGAAGGCTCTGAGCCCGTTGTTACAACAAGGGACGGGCATAAGGTGCACTGCAATCAGCTGATCATCAGCACTCATTTTCCATTTTATGATCTAAAAGGCTTTTATTTTGCCAGGATGCAGGTCCATCGCTCCTATGTGCTTGCTGTCAAGACTGAAAAGGAATTCCCAGGCGGGATGTACATCAATGCCGAAACACCGACTCGCTCCCTGCGCTCTACGGACTGGAACGGCGAGAAGCTTGTGCTGTTTGGCGGAGACAGTCATATTACCGGACAGGATGACAATACACACCAGTATTATGAAGCCCTCGAGGCGTTTGCTGCCGAGACGTTCGGCGTAAAAGACATCCCATTCCGTTGGAGCGCCCAGGATCCGACTACACTTGATAAAATACCTTATGTTGGAAAATACTCCTCGAGCACGGATAACATTTTTGTTGCCACTGGCTACCGGAAATGGGGAATGAGCAATGGCATACAGGCCGCGCTGCTCATGACCGACCTTGTCTTACGGAAGGAAAATCCTTACGAGGACGTTTTCGAACCACAAAGATTCCATTCAAAACCCGATGTCGCAGCATTTGTTGCTGATAATGCCCTCGTTGCAAAGGAGCTGATGAAAGGAAAACTGGATCGGCCATCGACAAATCCAGAGGGCCTCGGTCAGGAGGAAGGCGCCGTCGTTACAGTGAACGGCAAACGAGCTGGAGCTTATCGTGATGAAAACGGCCAGCTGCATGTCGTGGATACCACCTGTACTCACATGGGCTGCGAGCTTAACTGGAACAATGGCGATCGCACCTGGGACTGCCCTTGCCACGGATCACGCTTCTCTTTTAAAGGCGATGTCATCGACGGTCCCGCCGAACTGCCGCTGGAAAAAGTCGATCTAGAATAAAGCAAAAGCCGCCATTCATGTTTGAGTGGCGGCTTTTTTTGGTTTTGTCCAGCAGGAAACGCATTCCCCGACCGGGATTATATGGTTCACAACCGGTTAATAAAGTGCCCCAACCAGGATAAAGGCCTTTCAAAAATGGAAAGTCACCTGACAGATAAGATTATCCCTTTTCCGCTAAAAGTGTTTTATGAATCCAGATGCTGGCTTGCATGCCGTCTCCCATCGCGATCGTTGTCTGCTCGGAGTGGGCGACAAGGTCTCCTGCCGCCCAGACGTTCTCGACATTAGTCCTTTTCGTCCGTGGGTCCACTAATACATGCTTATTTTTATGAAGATCGACACCAAGCTGTTGTGCGAGCTGGGATTTCACTTCATTCCCGCCAAAAGCAATGAAACCGCGTTCTGAAGTCCATTCCTCGCTGTTTGCGAGCACAACTCCTCTAAAGTCTGAACCATCCGCCAGCACTTTTTCAATCGGTCCTTCCACATACTTTATTCCCTTTTTCTCCATGGCGGACATTATCTCCTCGTCCACTTCTTTGTTTTCATGATTCACATATGTGAGTTTATCAGTAAAATAATTCAAGGTCAGTGCCATGTTCGCACCGGGGTTACCAGATCCCATCACGATTGTCGATTTATCCTTCACTTCCTGTCCATCACAATCCGGACAGATATACACACTGATTCCAAGAGTAGGCATCAGCTCCGGGAAAGGCGGAATTCGGTCCATGACTCCTGTGGCCAAGAGCAATGTCTTCGCTTCGTAAGTGTCCCCGCTCTCCGCCTTAACTTCAAAACCGGAACCTGTCTTTTGTGCAGCTTCCGCCTTTCCAATCACAAAGCTCACGCCATATTCAGCTGCCTGTTTTCGGCCAATCTCCCTTAACTGTGGTCCGCTTACACCATCAGGAAAACCAAGTATATTATGATAGCTTTGGCATAATGCCGACCGTCCATCCCCTGCATCAAGCACCATTATGTTATGTTTGTAACGTCCGAGCTGAATCGCCGCCTGCAGTCCGGCAATCCCGCCCCCAACTATAAGGCAATCGTACACATTGCTACACCGTCCTTAAAAAAAAGCCAATAGTAGCATATTTCCCTGTTGAAGAGTAGATAATCCGTTATATAAATCAGATATGGATCATAAGAACAAAGATCAACAAGATGCCCAGCTTTTATAGGAAATGAAGCGATCACTCATAGAGTGATCGCTAATTTATAAAACCCAGCTGTACATCTGCTTCTGGGTTCTGAAATATTAGCCATTATACACTTCTATTATCTTCTCCAAAGACAGCTCTGCAGTGCTGGCATAGACAATATCAGCATTTTCAAAGCTTTCCTTAGGACCGACTGCAACAGCGAACATGCCGGCAGCTTTGATAGCCTGTATGCCTGCTGCTGCATCCTCGATACTGATGCAGGCCTCCGGCTCAACCCCTAGCATTTCTGCTGCGCGAAGGAACACTTCCGGATGCGGTTTGCCGTGTGCGACTGTTTTTGCATCTACTATCCCATCAAATTCGGCTTTTAACCCGAGCGATTCCATCACAGTAAATGCATTCTTGCTAGCGGACGCAAGGCCTAGTTTTAGCCCGCTTGTTTTAATGTCGGCAATCAATTCCTTGATCGCCGGCAACAGGTCATCAGGAGTGATGTTCTGGATCAAGGTTAGGTAGTGCTCATTTTTCTTTTCAGCTAAAGCTTGTTTTTCGTCCGCTGAAAAATCGCCTGTCCGGCTGCCAAGCTCGAGAATCTTTTCGAGCGAATCCATCCGGGAAACGCCCTTCAATTGCTCGTTATCCTCGCGAGTAAACGAAATCCCTAACTCCTCCGCCAGCGCTTTCCACGCTAAAAAATGGTATTCCGCTGTATCAGTGATGACCCCATCAAGGTCAAAAATAAATGCTTTAAGTGATCTAACCATGAGTAAATCTCCTTTTTGAAAACATTCAGACTGTCATTATCCTGTCTTCCCCATTTAGCAACAGAGACTGTTATCGATATTTTATAGAAAGCTCGCCTTCTGCAGGGATGGTTGCTGCCTTGCCGTAAAGTTTTATCGCGAGTTCAGGTCCTTGCTGTGTGAGGACGACGCTTTCTTGGTTTACTTCTACCTTGATATAGTGGTCGCGGTAGATGATGTGGAAGCTGTATTGATTCCATGCTTTCGGGATGAATGGCGCGAATGACAATACGCCTTCTGCTGTGCGCATACCTGCGAAGCCCTGGACGATCGCCAGCCATGCACCGGTCATACTTGTGATGTGCAGGCCGTCTTCTGTATCGTTGTTGTAATTGTCAAGGTCGAGGCGGGCCGTGCGGTTGTACATTTCATATGCCTTCTCTTCCATGCCAAGCTCTGCAGCAAGCACCGCATGAACGCTTGGAGATAGAGAAGATTCATGAACGGTCATTGGCTCATAAAATTCAAAGTTGCGGCGCTTCTCTTCCTTTGTGAACTCGTGATTGAAGAAGTATAGGCCTTGAAGGACGTCCGCCTGCTTGATAAAGCAGCTGCGCAAAATTCTGTCCCATGACCAATTTTGATTGATCGGGCGTTCCTCAGCGGCAAGCTCCTCCACCGTCATCAGATCTTTATCAAGGAATGTATCGTGCTGAATGAATACGCCCTTTTCTTCATCATATGGGAAGTACATTTTTTCGATGATTTCCTGCCACTTTGTCAGCTCTTCCTCTGTTATCGCATGGCCGACGAGGCGCGCCTCATGGCCATTTTGGTTTAGGAAATCAATGACGTCAAGCGTGTAGCGCAATGTCCAGACCGCGATGCGGTTCGTGTACCAGTTGTTGTTCACATTATTTTCGTATTCATTCGGTCCGGTAACGCCATGAATCATATACACATTCTTCGGTTTGTTGTAGTGGACGCGGTCTGCCCAGAAACGGGAAATGCCGACGAGTACATCGATTCCGTATTCATGGAGATAATTTTTATCGCCCGTATAGTTGACATAGTTGTAGATCGCATAGGCGATGGCTCCATTACGGTGAATCTCTTCGAATGTGATTTCCCACTCGTTATGGCTCTCCACACCTGTGAACGTCACCATTGGAAAAAGCGCACCCTTTGATCCTTGCTGCTTTGCATTATGGAAGGCGCCGTCAAGCTGGTTGTGGCGATAGATCAACAGATTTCGGGCAACCGTTGACTCTGCAGTCGACAAATAGAGCGGGATTGCATAAGCCTCCGTATCCCAGTATGTCGCACCGCCATATTTTTCCCCCGTGAAGCCTTTAGGTCCGATGTTCAAGCGTGAATCTTCCCCATAATAAGTGGAAAACAGCTGAAACAGGTTGAAACGGATTCCTTGCTGAGCCGAATCGTCCCCGGCAATTTCGATATCTGCGATTTCCCAGCGGCTCTCCCAGCCCTTGCTGTGCTTTTCCAAAAGCTGTTCAAAGCCTTGTGCAACAGATCGATCAAGGACGTCACGGCCTTTTGCAACCAGCTCAAACGCTTCATAATCACGGTCCGTCGTAACAGCAACATATTTATAAAGGGTCACTGTCTGCCCCTTGTCCGCTTTCACTTCGATCACATTTTCGACATATTCTTCCTTTTGGCTGACTTTCTGTTTGACTACTTCCCCTTCCACAACCGTTTGCATAGTAGCCGCAACTTGGAAAGTCGGTGTGCCGAATGGATTGTCTTTCGTCTTCATCACCAGGCTGCCGCGATAAGCTGCTGCATCCCTGCTGATTTCATACCAGAAATCTTCTTCATAATTGGAGTCTTCATTGCGAACATCGCCATCGAGATAAGGAACAAAGGTTACGATTCCATCGTAGTTCTTGGCTGTGACGGCGTAGCGAATCGCTGCCAGCTCCTTGTCAGCTACTGACAGGAAGCGCACGACTTCCACTTCTGTTTCCTTGCCGTTTTGATTGATGGTGAATGTACGTGTCATAACACCATGCTGCATATCAAGCTCGCGATAGTACTTGCTTACTTCGGCCTTATTCAAATCCACTTCTTCGCCATCGATAAGAACTTTGATCCCGATAAAGTTCGTAGAGTTGATCACCTTCCCAAAATAATCCGGATACCCGTTCTTCCACCAGCCGACACGGGTTTTATCAGGAAACCAGACACCAGCAATATAGGAACCGCGGTGAAAATCTCCTGTGTATGTTTCTTCAAAATTCCCGCGCATGCCCATATGTCCATTCCCAAGGCTCATAATGCTTTCAGCCAGGCGGAAATCCTCTCGATGTAATTCCGTTTCAATGATCTTCCAGCTATCAATCTCAAATAATCTTTTCATAGCTTTTATCTCCCTTTACAGTTGAACAAACGTTTGCACTATTATACCATGATTTCCCCTGCAAAAGGGAAAATCATGATAAATCGAATTGGATAAATCAGGAGACATATTCCTTGCCGCTTCGCAAGGTGATTTTTTCACCGTTCAAATACAAAGTAAGTTCCTCTCCGGCAACGAGTTCAAGTTTCACGCCAGCCTGGCTAATCAAAATATCCAATCGCATTCCTTTATACTTGACTTTAAATCCATATTGGCTCCAGTTTTCTGGAATAGAAGGATTCAAGACGATTCCGTTTTCCTTAAGCCGCAGACCTGCAAAACCATAAACAATCGACATCCATGTCCCGCCCATATTTGCCATATGAAGCCCATCCTTCGTGTTTCCATGGGTATTATCAAGGTCAAGCCGAGCGGTTTCAATAAAGTATTCATACGCTTTTTTATAGTCTCCTATTTTAGCGGCCATGATGCTGAATATGCAGGAAGACAAGGATGAGTCATGTGTCGTAATTCGCTCATAATAGCTGAATGAATTTTTAATCGTCTCGAAATCTTGCTCCTCCTCAAGTAAAAAATGGGCGAGAACGGTGTCCGCCTGCTTGCATACCTGGTATCGGTATAAGGTAAGCGGATGGTAGTGCAGCAGCAGAGGATAGTGATCCTTCGGCGTATGATCAAAATCCCATACCGCTTTTTTCAGGAAGGAGTCATCCTGTGGATTTATTTTGAGTTCTTTGTCATAAGGCAGATAAATGTTCTGGCCGGCTTTTTCCCAGCTGCTGACCTCCGCTGTTGATAACTTCAGTCTGTCGGCGAGCTGTGCCAATTGCTCCGGCTCTTTGTCCAGCATCATCTTGTACATCTTTGCTGCCCATTGAAGATTATATTTTGCCATCACATTCGTGTAGTAATTGTTGTTAATGATGCACGTGTATTCATCCGGGCCGGTAACCGCATCAATCTTGAATAAACCTTCGTGATAATGACCAACTTCCAGCCATAGCCGGGCAGTTTCAAACAATACTTCTGCCCCATATTCCATGATAAAATCCCTGTCTTCCGTAGCGAGGTAATACTGGACATAACTATAGGCAATGTCCGCACTAATATGATACTGCGCCGTACCTGCGGGAAAATACGAGGACGATTCTCCCCCTGAAATGGTCCGCCACGGAAACAAAGCTCCCTGTTTATGGCCCATTTCCTTTGCGCGGGCACGAGCATGATCCAAAATGGAGTAGCGGTATCGTAAAAGCTGCTTCGCAAGGTCAGGATGACTTAGCATGAACACAGGAAGAATATAAATTTCCGTGTCCCAAAAGTAATGTCCTTCATAGCCTTCACCGGAGAGCCCTTTGGCTGAAATATTGCTGTATTTGTCCCTGCCTGTAGACTGCAGCAGCTGGAACAGATTAAAGCGGATTCCTTCCTGGAGGTTGTCATCGCCGCGAATGATAATATCGGAGCCTTCCCAGAAGCCTTCCATATATTCTGTTTGCAATTCCAAAATTTGATCAAAGGTTTTGTCCCGTAAGTTTTGAATGATTCCCATTCCTTGTTCCACTATATTCCCTTCATGCCGAAGATTGTCCGTATACACATTCCATTTCGTCAGCTTAACAGGGCCAGACAATTGGAAATCAATGACCATCTCTACCCCTGAATCTTTTTTTACAAACTCGGGAACGCCTTCCGCACCAGAGAGATGGTGGGTGGACACACAGGAAGTTTGCAGCTTTGAAACAAACGTTTCATTCAAGGTATAGAGAATTTCCTGTGAGATACCCGTTTCCTTTACCGACAGCATTTTTGCATGTCCGGATCCAACCCTCGGATCATTTGGATTGACGTAATTGGCTATATTTCCATTAATAGAAGAAAGGATTTTGACTTTGCCAAAAAAATTTACCGGTTCGATCATTGTCTCTATCACGAATAATTCACGGTAGAAAAACGATACAAGCCGACGGAAGGTCAATTTGACTTCCTTCCCTGCAGGAGATTGCCAGTGGATCACCCGATCTGCATAACCTTTATCCAGATGAAGCTGGCGGTTATAGGAAAGAACTTTCCCTTCGAATAAGGAAAAACGTTCCTCCTCCTCGCCAAAAAAAATTTGGACGGTCTGTGAGTCGATTACATTGACCAATTTTTGCTGTGTTTCTGGAAAGGCAAACAGCTTTTCCCCATAAGGAATTTCAATGATGTCATGAAAAGCATTCTGGTATGCACCTCGAATGGATTCCATGCCTTCCCCGTAGCCTTCTTCAAAGTTTCCTCGAATGCCCAGGTATCCGTTCCCAAGCGAATATAAGCTTTCCTCCAGAAGCAGAGAATCCTGTGTCCGTTCATTGCTAGTTAAGGTCCAAGTCATACTCTTCACTCACTCCTAAATCATTCTTTTACGCCGCCTGAAGTCAATCCTGAAACAATCTGCTTCTGGAAAAAGAGAACAATTAACAGCGTTGGAATCGTAACAATTGTCGTAGCCGCGGCAACCTCACCCCAAAGAATTTCAAATTGGGTGCGCAAGAAGGAAATCGCAACCGGAACAGTGTGATAGCTTTTGTTTGAATTGATTGTAATCGTCAGCAGGAACTCGTTCCAGGCCGCGATAAAAACGATAATCGCCGTCGTAAATACACCGGGAGCTGCCAGCGGAAAGACGATTTTAAACAAGGTCTGTACTGGTGTTGCTCCATCCATCTTTGCTGATTCCTCCAGCGCCAGCGGAATTTGATTAAAATGGGTCACAAGGATCCAGACAGCCATCGGCAATGTAATTGTTGAATAAGGAAGAATAATGGCGTAGCTGTTCGTCCATCCTAGATCCTGGAATAAATTATAGACTGGCCCAACAACAATCATTTGGGGAAACATCGATACCGCAAGAATGATTCCTAGCAGGACATTTTTCCCTTTGAAATCAAAGCGGGAGATCGCGTACGCCGCAAATGTCGCGACAAGGACAATATAGATAGTCGTTGTGAAAGAGACAATCAAGCTCGTCTTAATTGCTCCAAGAATGCCTTTGTCAACGATTACCGTAATGAAGTTTTGCAGAGTTGGATTATCCGGTATGAATCGAAAGGCCCCATCCCCATATATTTCCCCTGACGTTTTAAAAGATGTAATCAAAATCCAGAGAAAGGGGAAGAACATTGCGAACAGATAGATCGCAATCAAAAAGCCAACAATCCATTTCATTTTTTTGCTTGTTGTGTCCACTTTTCAGTACGCCCCCTTTAGTTTTTATCCATCAAATTAGCGCCAAGGAACTTAACATAAATGGTTGCAATTACGGCAACGCAGACGAACATGATCATGACGATGACGGAACCATAGCCAAAGTTTGTCTGGGCAAACATTGCTTTATATCCATAGATTGATAAAGTTTCTGTCGCTCCGCCAGGTCCGCCGCCTGTCAATACATAGATCAGGTCAAATACCCGGAAAGCATCGAGGGTACGGAACAGCAATGCAACAAGGATCGATGGTTTGAGCAACGGGATCGTAATCGTAAAGAACTTTTGAATGGAGCTGGCTCCATCAATATCAGCCGCTTCATAGGTGTCTTTTGAAATATTCTGCAGCCCAGCTAATAGCAGCAACGCCATATATGGCGTCGTCTTCCAAACATCAGCAAGAATGGTCGAAACCATCGCACCGCCTGCTGATAGCAGCAATTCCCGGGAGTTATCGACAAGGCCGACCATTTGAAACAAGTGAGCAACAATCCCACTGCTTCCGTCATATAAATAACTCCACATCAAAGCAGCTACAGCTGTAGGAATTGCCCACGGAATCAAGGATGTCGTCCGAATGAGTCCCTTTCCTCTCATTGCTTTGTTCATGATCATCGCTAGGGCCAGGCCCAACACCAATTCAAACGCGACAGAAACAAAAGTGAAAATAGTAGTGTTGACAAGTGCAGCGCCCAGTCTGGCATCGCCTAGTGCCTGTTTATACCCCTTGAGGCCGATGAAATTGGCAGGAATAATACTGTTTTCAATATCTTTCGCAATTAGCGGCAGGTTTTCTTCATTTGCAGTGTCATATTGCTCAGCAAGTTGTTGGACCACTTCCTGCGTCTCTTTTGAGAGAGCTATCAGCTCCGTCTTCTCTTCTTTGGTAATCTTTTGGACACCTTCTTTGCCCGCAAAAGCCTTTGCTTTATCCTCTACCTTGGCAATGACTGTATCAATTTTTCCCAAAAGCACAGGATCGGTTACCTGCTGCTTGTCTTCTTCTAAAAACATCGTCAAGTAAAGCTGTGTCTCATCAAATAATTCATAATTGAACCGCTCGTTCAGATAGAGACCTGCGTTCTGTTGGTCATTAAGCCTGTAGTCAAAGAAGGTATAAGTAAATGACTGAATCACCGGCACCAATGAGAAGATCGAGATCAGCACGATAACAGGAGCAAGGAACAAAAATTCTCTCAGACCAATTTTTTTCATCTAGTTGGACACCTCTTTTCCGCTAAATCCTCCAACAAGGAGCTTGATGGAAAAAAGGCTCTAGTCAAAATAGAGCCTCCCTTACAATCAATGAATCTATTTTTTTGTTGCTTCTTCGATTGCTTTTACTGCTTCTTCCAGTCCTTCACCAGTGCTCAAATATTTATGGGCATTTATCTGGATTGTATCAGACACCTTGGAGTACTCAGGAGAAACTGGACGAGCAATCGTATTCGACAATGCATTTTTGAATCCTTCGTAAGAAAGCATATCATTGGAAGAAATGACTTCCTGATCCTCTAATAGTTCATTGAAGCCTGGCAGATAGCCTCCGACAGTGGACATGGTTTTCTGGCCTTCCTTGCCTGAGACAAACTTAACAAATTCCCATGCACCATCTACATTCTTGGAGGACTTATTGATGCTTAGCAGCCAGCCGCCGACCGATCCGCCATTTGGCAGCGGAGCAATGCCTACTTGGTCAACGGTAACTTTAACACCATCTTCCTGCCCTTTGATACGGCCAAATTGATACGGCCAGTTACGTGCAAAAACGGCATTTCCTTGTTCGAACGTTGTATGTGTTTCCCCTTCCGTAAAGTTAAGAAGGTCTTGCGGAGCCCAGGCAGCATTAGTGAAGGCATACATCTGTTCTAGTCCGCCTTTCACATCTTCAAATGACTTCGAAAATTCATTCACATTGACCGTCAAGCCTTCATACTGTTTGGACTGGTATAGGAAACCAAATTTCGTTCCGCCTTGGCCGGTGTATTTTTCAGCCATGGCACCTAGGTCCGCATACGTATACTTCCCGCTATCAAGCTTGGCTGCATCCTCTTGGCTGACAATATCCTTGCGGTAGTATAGCAGACCGAGGTCAGGAAAGAATGGCAGGGTGAATTGCTTGCCTTGATAGTTCCCTGAAGCCATCGATCCACTGTTGAAATCATCCTTGCTTATTCCTTCTTCTTTCATGCGGGCATCGATCGGTTCCAAATAACCTGCCCCTGCAAATTCACCAGCCCATACAACATCGAGTGACAGGATGTCGTATTCATCTGAACCGCTCGATAAAGAAGTTAAAAGCTGATCGTGCATCTGCGCTGAATCGTTCGTCATTTCAACCCATTCCACTTTGTACTGATCCTGGCTTTTGTTAAACTCATCGATCAGCTGTTTTGTCGCTGGTGTATTATCATTCTGGGCAGCGAATTTCAAGGTAACTGTTTCCGCTGTTTTTTCTTTGTCTACAGCTGCACCGTTGTCCCCTTCTTTTGTTGTTGTACCAGAGTTTCCGCTGCAGCCTGCAATGATTCCAGCAACAAGTGCAACCGTTACGAATATGGACCACCATTTTTTCACTGTAATGCCCCCTTATATAAAAGATATTGATTCACTTGAATTATAAGCCGCAAGCGCTTACAATTATATTAAATAATTCATATTTTTAATAAATTCATAATGTATCGAGGTGAAAAATGACCACTTCCATCAGCCCCTCCATCATAAAACAGTTTCTATTATCAAGAGTGAGAAACCAACAGGAAAATTATTTGCATCCTCCATACAATCTAGAGGAACAGCTAATGGAGGCTCTTTCAAAAGGAAAAGAAGAACTTGCCTTCGATATCCTCAAGCGAATCAACAAGCTAAAAGGTGCAAAACTGGCGAACGATCCGGTCAGATCCCGCAAAAATAGTCTTATTGCAATGTGTACTCTTTTCACCCGTGCGATCATTAAGGGAGGCGTCCACCCAGAGACCGCTTTCCATCTCAGCGATACTTATATTTTGGAATTGGAAAAATACCAGACATTGGATCCTATCGAAATGCTCGAATACGATATGCTACAGCACTTTTTAAAAACACTGAAAGATGAAAGCTCCAATCATAACTATAGCCGCACCGTCAATCAGGCAATCTCTTACATTTATGAAAACATCTTAAAGGACCTTTCCCTCGAGATTGTTGCAGCAAATGTGTTTGTCCACCCTAATTACCTATCGGGAAAATTCAAACGGGAGGTAGGCATTTCCATCACGGAGTTCATCAACAAAAGACGAATTGAGGAATCAAAATACTTCATCCTCCATACAGACACCTCGATATCGGATATAGCCTTGTTGTTCAAATTCTGCAACCAAAGCTACTATACAGTGCTTTTTAAAAAATATAACAGCATCACACCTAGGGAATTCAAGGAAATAAGCCAGTAATGCCAACAGAAACATAATACTAGCGCAAGCCCTAGCCTGTTTCAAAATAATAGCGAGTTTTCGATTTTTATAGCGACTTGGAAATCATCTCTCCCCAAATTTTATATTTGTCATGATTTTCACTAAAACTACTGCAATAAGGGCATCTTTCAAACAGAATGATACCCTTATGCGAGCAATTTCAGCTCTATAAGGGCATCTTTCTTTCAAAAAGAGCGGGCTTTTCCTTTTAAGTTTGGGCAAGCTCTTTCTGCTTTGTTTCTGTGCCCCAGAAAAATACGGCTGCGGCACCGATCAGGATGGCGATGCAAAAAATTGTAAAAATGGTGGTGATGGATAGGTTTTGTGCTGATAAATATGGTACCATCAGCGGACCGGCTATGCCGCCGACCCGGCCAAAGGATGCAGCCATTCCCGCCCCGGAGCCGCGGATGGTTGTTGGGTACTGTTCAGGTGTATAAGCATAAAGTGCACCCCAGGCACCTAAGTTGAAAAACGACAGCAGAATGCCGGTGATAATCAGCAATGCCAGAGAATCTGCCGTTCCAAAGAAGTAGGCGCTGACGGCTGTTCCAATCAAATACCCTACCAGCACGAACTTCCGGCCTGCTTTTTCAATCAGCCATGCGGCGGTGAAATATCCCGGCAATTGAGCAAGCGTCATGATCAAGACATACTGGAAGCTCTTGATCAAGGTGAAGCCCTTCATCACCATCACGCTTGGCAGCCAGAGAAACATGCCATAATAAGAAAATACGACAGTAAACCAGAGAATCCAAAGCATCGCGGTTCTCTTGAAATGTTCTCTTGACCATACCTCTGAAATGCTTTCCCAAATCGTCAGCCGTTCTTTTTTGGCAACCGCCAGGAACCTTGGTGAATCAGGCAGGTTGATGCGCAGATACAGCGCATATAATCCCGGCAATGCACTCAGAATCAATGCCATTTGCCAGCCGAAATTCGGAATGATGAAGTAAGAGATTAACGCAGCAACAAGCCAGCCTGCAGCCCAGAAGCTTTCGAGCAGGACCACGACGCGTCCGCGTTTTTCAGCAGGGACACTTTCGGCAACAAGTGTGGAAGCAACTGGCAGTTCACCGCCCAATCCTAGCCCAATCACAAATCGCAACAACAAAAAGAAGGATAAGCTCGTTGCCAGCGCAGAGATTCCACTTCCGACAGAGAAAAGCAATAAGGTAATGATAAAGACGTTTTTCCGGCCAATCCTGTCAGCAAGCAATCCAAACACTAAGGCACCGACTGCCATTCCAATCGAGTTCACGCTCCCGATCCAGCCCATCTCCTTGCCTGTTAATCCCCAATCCACCTGCAAGGCTGCGATGACAAAGGATAAAATCCCCACATCCATCGCATCAAACATCCAGCCTAGTCCGGCAATTCCTAACAGCTTCTTTTCTGATATTTCCTGTGACTTTTTCATAAAAACCTCCTGCCGCATTAGCGTGTAAAACTAGTTTCCCTAAAAAAAATTGTTTTACCACCATGAATCTGTTGCTTCTCTATCTTACCATGTGTCTTTACACTAGTCATGATCTAACGCTTGTCCCGTTAAATAATTTTTTGGAATTAGCGAATAGTATAGCTAAATACGAAAACCTGGGTGTTGATATGATAAAAACTCGAACGAACGCTCCTCCCTTTCTGCTGCTGGCTGCTGTTCATGTCTTGCTTTTTTTCCTATTAACGCTCAACAGACGGCAAAAGCAGATTTGGACGCTGCTGTTCGCAAATATTGGATTGGCCTATTTTTTTGAGTACCTAGTCCTTATTTTATTAAAAGGCTACTCCTATAAGCCAAATATTCATAAAAACGGCGCCCTTGACCAATTTCTCGGGGCAATTTTATCGCAGGGATTCTATGTTCCCATTACTGCTACCTTGCTAACCTTGTATCGGAAAAATCGGTACTGGAAGCTTTCCATCACGCTGATTTATTATGCGATTGAACGATTATTCCTGCGCTTGAAAATCTATAAAGCATACTGGTGGAAGCCATCCTATACGGTATTCTTTCTAATGGTTTATTTTTCGATCAGCGATTGGTTTTACCGCGCCCTGATTGCGAAAAAAAAATCAGTGTTGGTGCTTGCCCAATACTTGACGACTGAGGTCATTGGGCTTACTTGGATCTATCTATCTTCAGTCGGAAAAAAGGTACGCTTTTGGCCGAGAAGGTATCATTCATGGCATGAGCATTTCGTTCTTGCTCCACTCTATAGTTTGGTTTGCGCTGTTTTCTTTGTCAGCAACTCTTCGAAAAAGGGAGTGCTTCCAAGGCTGAAAATTTTTATAGGATTAACCGGAATGGATTGGATTCTGGTGCAGGCGGGCCTATTAAAAATGGGGACGAACAAGCTCTGGAATAGCTTTTTTCATGCAGGGATGATCGTGCTATCAAGGATTCTGTATATAAAAATCCGCCAAAAACAGTAAACACCCCCTCTGCCTGGCAAAGGGGGATGTTTGATTAAGCGTATTGGTCCAGCGTGATCGTCACCTTGAACAGGTCGCCATCGACATCGATCTCAAGTGAGCCTCCGTGCAGGTCGATGATGGATTTAGCGATTGCGAGCCCTAGCCCGGATCCCTCTGTATGACGCGACTGATCACCGCGTTTGAAGCGCTCGAACAGTTCACCCTGGTCATCGCCCAGCTCGTATTTGGTAATATTTTTAAAGAGGAGCACTACCTGGTTTTGGTCTGCTTTTACCGAAATATAAACTCTCGTATTTTCCAGTGCATACTTCAGAATATTGCCAATCAGATTATCGAAAACTCTCCAGAGCTTTTGCCCGTCTACATAAACATAAATCGAATGATCCGGCTGTGTTACGCGCAGCTGTAGAGAGGACTGACTCAGCGCTTCATTATGCTCGGCTAAAGCTTGCTGCAGCAGCTGATTAATGTCCACCTTCTCCTTGTGAAGTTCAATATTTCCGCTCGCCATTTTTGTTGCCTCGAACAGGTCGTCGATCAACACTTTCAGCCGTTTCGATTTACGGTCGAGGATTTCGATATAGGAGGCCCGATCCTCCTGGTCTAGGTCAGGCGTTTTGAGAAGCTCTGTATAGGTGATAATCGAAGTAAGCGGCGTCCTGAGATCATGGCTTACATTGGTAATCAACTCCGTTTTCAGCCGTTCACTTTTTGCCTGTTCCTTGTTGGAGACATTCACAGCCGTTCGCAGGTCATTAATATTGGCAGCATGCCTAGCGATTGCCGACTTGCCTTTCACCGGTATGTTCGCGCCTAAATTTCCTGCAGCCAGTTCCTCTGTATGCGTCAATACTTTATTCAGATAGCCAGCCTTGCTCATGATTAGGATGAAAAGTGGCAAACTGACCACTCCAAATGCGAAAGCTATTACGATTACATTCCCTCCGCCCGCTACAAGGACCGCTACGAACAGCATGCCCATTGCAAATACAATCCCGAGAAGAATGAGCAGCTGGAAACCAATGCTCTTGATGAAAAACGCATTTACAATGGCATGATAGCTTTTTGCTACTATCGTTTTTTTCATTTCCTCCTCAAACTTTGGCCAATCGTTGCGATACTCAGAAAGAAAGCTCAGCTGGATCCAGGCGAATGCCAGCAAGGAAGCTGCTACAATCAGGCTGACAATCAAGTCGATAACATTCGCAAAGAAATTTTCATGATAATACACAAATTGTTGATTAATCAGAGACATTGACAGCAACAGGAAAAACAAGGTTGTTAAAAGTATTCCTGCTCTAACGTCCAGCGGGATTTTCCTATAAATGGGCTTCCACTGATCAAAAGAACCAACTACGGTTGCCAGTTTTCTTTTTCCGAGGAAATAGCTCGCAATCAAGGTAGCGATGCTAGTTAGGAGATAACCGAAAAAGAGTGTTTGACCCTTTTGGTAGTCTCGATAATTCATGATCACGCTGTTTTTTTCTGACGCATGCTTGGAAAGTCCGATTTGGCCGGTCACCTCCCGGTCTTTATGATTTCTTAAAATTTCTTCAGCCACTTCATTAAAAGGCATAAATATTTCATACATGTAGATATTTTGCAGGTTCTCGTAATCCTGTAAATAATACATTTCCTTTTTATTCAGATAGTCAGAGGCCGTTTTTCCCTTCGAAATGGTAAGATTCGTATAGACTTCGCCTGTTGCATTGTCTTTCAGGTAATATTTGAAGGCACCCTCTAGATTATTGAATTCACGTTGGTAACTTTGCAGCCCCTTGTAAAATTCATCAATCTTCTTTTCTTTTTCTTTCACAACTTTAGCGCGGACATATTCATCGCTCTTGAAATTCTCTGTTATGTCCGCGACTTTTGCGTCTCTTTCCTTCTTAAGGACCGCTTCGACCGCCTTGTTTCCTGTATCATTTGCAACCTGAATTTGATCTTCATATTGCATTCTGATATTGGAAATTTGCTCTGCAAGGTTTCCATATCTTGTTCGATGTTCTTCTATTTCCTCATCAGTAACGGTAATCTGTTTTTTCATTTCTGCTTTTGGCATTCCATAAAGCTCGTAGACATTCAGCATCGCGATAAACTGATCCATTTGTGAGTTGAATTCCTGCGACTGAAAATAATTCCCCTGCACATATCGGCTGCTGTTTGTCAGCAAGGAAAAAATCCCGCTCAAACCAAATGCCATCAAGAGCACCCATGCCGCAAATACATACTTACTTTTCAATTTTGTATCCAATCCCCCACACCACCTTCAAAAATCTCGGATTCTTTGGATCGATCTCTATTTTTTCGCGGATCTTGCGAATATGAACGGCAACCGTATTTTCGGCATTGTAACTCGGCTCTTTCCATACTCGCTCATAAATATCATGAATGGAGAACACTCTGCCGGCATTTGTCATCAATAGCTCGAGCATCTTGTACTCGATTGGCGTCAGTCTTACCGGTTCTCCATGTGCGGTGACCTCCTTCGAGGACTGGTCAAGTGTCAAGCCCTTCAGGTCGATCACCTTCGCCTTCCCTTCGTATGTACCGAGCGAGACATATCTCCTGAGCTGCGATTTTACTCTTGCGATCAATTCGAGCGGGTTGAACGGCTTCGTCACATAATCATCCGCTCCGACTTGTAGCCCGAGGATTTTATCGGTATCCTCTGCTTTCGCGCTCAAAATGATGATCGGGATATTCTTGTCTTCCCGAATTCGGAATGTCGTCGTAATCCCATCCTGACGCGGCATCATCACATCGAGCAGGATCAAATGCACCGGCTGCTCGTTCAGCTTCTCGATCGCCTCGATCCCATCCGCTGCCTTGATAACCTTGATTCCCTCGTTCTTTAAATAAATCTCAATCGCATCCCGTATCTCCTTTTCATCATCTACGACAAGAACATTGTATTGCTCCAAGTGGAATAACCCCCTTCCCTTCTTGTTTATTCGTAAGCGTAAAATAATCCCCACCTATATTATAGATGGGGATCAAATTATGATTTAGATAATTGATTAAAGAGCCTGCAATGGACCGGGAGCGTTTCTGACCATGGCAGTAATTTGTCCAGTGCATTCTGGTCTTTTGAATCCAGATTGGGAAGCTCCTCAAATAGATAGCGTAAATAATAATATGGATTTAAGTCATTTTCTTTCGCTGTCTCTACAATACTGTAAATGACTGCGCTAGAACGCGCTCCACGTGGGGTATTGCTGAAAAGCCAGTTTTTTCGTCCGATTACGAAGGGCTTAATCGAGCGTTCGCTTCTGTTATTATCGATCTCCAAACGCCCATCCTGCAAAAATACCTCAAGCTTTTCCCACTGGTTAAGACTGTATGTGACGGCCTCTCCGAGGGCACTCTTCGGTAGTACCTGGCCCTTTTGGTTTTTTAGCCAAGTCAAAAAAGCATCCATGACTGGCTTGCTGAGTTCAAGGCGCTTTTCATGGCGTTCTTCAGCGGATAATTCCTTCAAATCACGCTCGATTCTATATAATTGATTACAGAATTGTAGACCTTCGGCTGCTTTGGTTCCCGAGGTCTGGCGCTTTGCAGGCGGTAGTGCCTTTAATGCCTCGTCGAACTTTCTTCTGGCATGTGCCCAACAGCCAACCAGGGTGACATCCGGTACCTTATGATACCCTGCGTAACCGTCTACTTGTAAGAAGCCTTTAAAACCGGAGAGAAAATCCTTCGCATTTTTGCCGGCCCTTGTTTCCTTGTAATCATAAAGGATGGCCGAAGGGCCTTCCTTCCCTGTCCGGTAAAGCCAGATATAGGATTTTGAAGTGGCTGGCCTGTCGGGTTCCCGCAAGACTTGGAGCGTGGTTTCGTCCGCATGCAATATATCTTGTTCCAACAGAATTTGATGCATGCGATCATACATCAAGCTGAGCCACTGGTCCGCTCCATGAATCATCCAATTGGCAATGGTTTGCCGGGATAACCCCACCCCCATCCTTTTGAACTGCTTTTCTTGGCGATAAAGAGGAAGACCATCTACGTATTTTTGATTCATAATATGAGCCATGAGGGAAGGGGAAACCAGGCTTCCCGGATGGACCGGTTTTGGCATTGGTGCAGTGACAATTGGCGTCTCAAGTTCTTTGCGCTCGCACTTACGGCAGGCGTAAACATGGCGGACGTGCTTGACCACTTTCAATTCCGCAGGAATGAACTTCAGTTCCTGACGGACTTCCGTGCTCATTTGGTGCATAGCTCCGTTGCAGCACGAACAGACCTGCTCTTCCGGGGACAAACGGTATTCGACCGTTTCCACAGGCAGGTTTTCAAGCATCAATGCACGCTGTCCATGTTTCTTGCGCTTTCGCTGATAAGTGATGGAATCCAAATCCGGTTCCGGGATTTCTGGATTGGCTTCATTTTCGGTTTCATTGAAAAGGTCCAGTTGATCGGGATTGGTTTTTTCGCTCGAAATGCCGAATCTTTTTTGCTGCTGGAGACGAAACTGTTCTTCAAACCATTTTAGTTTGTTTTCCAAGTCGTTTTGGTTTTTCAGTTTCGCCTCTAACTCAGCGTTTTTGTTTTCAAGCACTTCCAAGCGTTTTAGAAGATCTTCAATTGTAGGGTCTTGAGTGGGGAAGTTCGTTGTCTTTTTCATAGATTCATTATACGACAAAAACAGCCGGATTTCTTCTATTAATTTATATGATTGTTCGGGCACTTACGGCTTGATGTGCCTGTTTCTGTTCAAGGGATAACCCATCAAGTAGCCATTGTAATTGACGGGAATTGATTTTTAATGGTGTCGAACTGTTTTCTGATGGCCACTGGAATGTCCCCCGTTCCAAACGACGATAATACAGCCAGAACCCGTTGTGGGCCCAATGCAGGATTTTCAATTTATCACGCTGCCGGTTACAGAAAACGAAGAGACAGGGAGAGAAGGGATCAAGATCGAATTCCTCCCTTATGATAACGGCCAAGCCATCAATTGATTTTCTTAAATCTGTACTGCCTCGAGCGAGGTAAACGGAGTTTATAACCGCCTCATTCAACATAAGGTTTTAAGCGTCCTTACAATATCGGCGAGGAAAGCTGGATCAAAACCAGGTCGGATTCCTACGGATGCCTGGCCGATTTTAATTTCCATTGATTCATTTGCAGGTGGTTCGGTCACAACGACAGGTGTGAATTTGGATTTGGTGCTGCGGTTTCGCTTTGGACCTTTTATTTTTCTTATCCAGTACTTTAACTGATTAACGTTTACTTTATTAATTGAACACCATGTGGCTTGAGTATAGCCGCTTGATTCGTAATCCTCAATCCGCCGTTCCCATTCTATATGCAATTCTGTTTTTTCCATTTAGAAGCCTCCTCATTATTCATGAGAAGATTATCTCATGGCAATGACACGGGAACTAGGTGGGTGTAGTTTGACGCTTACGTTTATTCTAGGCGATGAACCTTAATATACACTGAGCATAAATCTTAAGATTTTCTTAATAATGGAAAAAGTGGTGTGTGAATCTATTATATATTTTTTTTACAAAAAAATCGGCTCAATATCCTGGATATTGAGCCGATTGGGTGAGTTTCGCGCCTGTGATGAATTCCCCTGAATCTTTTTATTGGCGGTTTTCACAATTTTATTGGCGACCTTTGCGTTTTATTGGCGAAAAATAAATTTATTGGCGATTCCGCGCTACTTATTGGCGAAAATAGCTACCAATTAGTGTTCCTGCATTTTTTTCATTTCTACTTTCGAAGCGTTGCGATCAACCGCTTAGGATTCAGCAACAAGTCCAACGCGTCATTGATATTTTCAATCACTAGGTCGCTTTTCAGAAGCGTTGCTGTTGCGCAGCCTTCTCTTCCGGTTATCGCCACAGCAAGATCGGATTCGGCGAACATCGCTTCATCATTTGCGCCATTGCCCATGGAGAGGACGCCAGTTAGACTCCGGACAAATTCTCCCTTTTCACCTGTATGATTCTCTGATTGTAGAATTTGTACCGTGACAGGCAATCCCTCACACTGTCGAGCCACACTTCCATTTGTATCGGCAGTAATAACATGAATCTCCACTTCCCTGCTAAGCAGCTGAATTCTATCCCCAACGCCTGAAATCAGCTCCCCGCCAAAAGCAATGGTTCCGTTAAAATCCAAGACCAGATGATGCAATTGGTACTGTCCTCTCCCTGGTATGTTCCAAGCAAGCATGCAGATTCCCCCTCATTTTTGTATTAGCTAGTATAGCTTCCTTTCGTTCCATTCGCAAACCCGTTGTGTTCATTTTGTTTAAGGAATAGCTCGAGTTGATGAGCGGCGATCATCCCCGCTGTACTGTTTAAATGGATGCCATCCGTTAGCAGCAAGTATCCATTTGCAAACGAGATGCGGTCAAGACTGTGCCCAAATACAAGATGCTCGATGACCGATTTCTTGTAGAGCTTCCAACTATTTTTAAGCGACCGTCCTCTCGTCTGATTTTTCCCCTTTAAATAAGCTTTTAACTTTTCGTTAAAAGGAAGATAGGAAACATGATGCATAGCGGCAATTTTTTTTATCCCCTCATTGTATTGGTCCAATTCCACATTCTCTTTTGAAAAGAGATTTTCACCGGCTACCGGCAGCGACATAAGACCGATTTTCGAAGAAGTCTCCACTTTCAATCTAGAAACAATCAGGGAAAGATTCTTTTCGTATACCAGTAAGGACGGTTTCTCTCCTTGCTCTGCTAGCTTGGTATTATTCCTGGCAAACTCAGGTGCTATTTTAACCGCAGCGTCGTTTAACCCAACTAGGACGACCACAAAATCTGGCTGGCAGGCAATTACGTCTTCCAGGCGCTGGAGGACATCATAAGCTGTACTCCCATTCACGCCAGCATTGATAAATTGATAATCCTTGCAGCTTCGTCTCCTGGCTGCATCATCAACAAAATTGTAGCTAATCGTACCGTGAACTATATCACCGCCGATGACAGCAACCAGTTTTTTTCCTTCCTGGCGCGAGCCTTTTTCGATAAAAGCCTGCGGATTGTTGGCAGGCAATTGCATCAACCTGCTCTTCCGCTGATGGTACTTGGATATACCCGTCACAGCGAACACCAAAAGCAGCAAAATCCCGCCAAATAGCAGCTTCATTTCCATCCCTCTCCAACAATAATTAATTAAATATTCTGAAAATATTTCTTATATTTTTTTGATAACCGGTGACTTTTCATGCTTATAAAGATATTATAGACTTTTATGATCAACTACAGAAAGGGAAACGCCCACAAAATTTGCACAAATCAAAAAATTATTTTGCAACTGTAATTAGGATTAGGATAAAATTAGGGTGTACGTTTGGAGAGGGGACTTTTTTCCTATGCTGAAAGCTAGGTTATATGATTTTACATTATTTTTTGCTGCCATTGCTACTGCTTTTGGGCTGGGTGTCTTTACCTTAGATAAAAATGTATTTTTCATTGCATTGTTTATTTATTGGTTGTTTTCTAGCCTTTATAATCATTTGCGGATTACTGCGCAAAACGGAACAATAAAATTCGACTATGGCATCAGCTACAGTCTATCCTTTGGAATTTTTGCAGGACCAATCGGATTATTCATTTTTGAGACAATCTACCGGTTCACCGTTTATTTTACAAGGAAACGTTCCAACACCGCTGATAAAGATGAATTTTGGGACACATTTTACAATATTGGTGCACATGCGCTGAACTACTCGATTGGTTTCTTTTTGTATCAATGGGGACACGAAGCGTTCACCAACATCCCATTTGGTTTTTGGATTTTGATGTTGATGCTGACAGTGATCACTACTTTGATTTCCTATACTTTTTTGTCGACCGCTTTTTTTATGATGGGCGAAATGAAGGATTTCAAGCAGGCTATCCGTTTTTTCCGGGAGAGCAATAATTGGCTTGATCTCGGCAAAACAGCGTTCACGAATGGCCTGCTGCTGTTGCTATTGATGAAACAGGAATGGGAAATGGTTGTCGGCCTGTTCATCCTCAACTATCTGGTAAGCCGCTCGTTCCATTCGAAGTCACAAAGTATCAAAAACAAGATTGAACGGGACAAGTTTAAACAAATGGCCTATACAGACTTTCTGACCAGGATTCCGAACAGAGCATGGATGGATAAAACAATGTGCGAATTAAACGATACGGATGAAACAATAGCCATCGTCGTTGCTGATATCGATAAGTTCAAGCTGGTCAATGACTCTTATAATCACGCAGTAGGGGACCGGGTCATCCTGCATTTTGCCAATACGCTAAAATCCTATTTGTCCACGGAAGACTACCTATTCCGCAGCGGTGGCGAAGAGTTCACCATAATTCTGAGAAAGAAATCGCTTAGCCAAACCATCGATCTCGTCGAAAAAATTCGCCATGGAGTCGAAACAAGCTCCGTCGAGGTCGAATACCAATCGGAGAAGCATCAAATTACAATCACCTCTTCTTTCGGGCTATATTACTTTCAAGTGAATCAGTATACTTCCATGGAAAAAGGCTATATACACGCCGATCAGCTTTTGCTGAAATCGAAGGAGCTTGGCAAAAATAGAGTCACCTTCAAAAACGGATTTTCCGAGAAGATCTCTGTTTAACAATGCAGGTTTTTTGGCAACTTTGGTGCCCTGCAGCCCGAACCTGTCATGATTCCGTGGTTTTCTTGACAACTTTGCCTCTCTGCAACCTAAACCTGTCAAGATTCCATCGTTTTCTTGACAACTTCGCCTCCCTGCACCCTGAACCTGTCATGATTCCATCGTTTTCTACTCGGATAGCTGCTAATTCATCTTAAAAATGCATGAATAAATCTGCGGATGCTGCTTCATTTAATAGCCATTTAATTGGTACTTGTTCGGCTGGATGGATGAATTCAAAATTGTCTTTTACATCCAGATCAACGACATACAGCTGGGCACCCATTTCGACAGCAATTCCCAGGAGTTCATGGACGGATGCTACGCCAAAGTCATTCAATGCGTTTGAAAGATACTTCAGCTCCTCGGACGGGACCGAAACATACCGTTTATCAAGGATGTTGACCCCTTTCCGGGAAAAGGCAAGGATGACATCCGCACCTGAGGAAGCAGCGCCAACTGCAACATTCAAGGGTGGATAAGCAGACTCCAGTTCATCATGCAACGCCATTACTACTACTTTCTTTTTCTCCATCAGTTCTTCCCCCCATCAGTAACTTAGCACTGCATCCGCCTGGTAAGCGGCTTCCAAAAAAGT
The DNA here is from genome assembly GCF_030814065.1 of Mesobacillus stamsii. Lineage (NCBI taxonomy): Bacteria > Bacillati > Bacillota > Bacilli > Caryophanales > Bacillaceae > Mesobacillus > Mesobacillus stamsii. Next base: position 51,702 of record NZ_JAUSUN010000012.1, on the reverse strand, counting down.
TACCACTCCTGCCAATTCTGCTCCTTCCACAAGTTCCAGCCCATCGGCGATCAGCACATTCATCTGGCAGCCATAAAACTTGATTCCTAAATCCATCGCCTGCTTCATCAGTTTTTGCAAATCGATATTATGGGTTCTCTCCACCATTTTCAAATACCGTTTATCCAATACCCTTGCACCATCCAAATCAAAGAAAAGCGCTACCTCATTTTCTTCCTCTGCTTTTTTCAGCGCTTTTTTCAAAACAAAAGGAACATTGGAGCTCAACGAAACGAAATAAACAAATTTCTTTTTGGCCATCAGCGACCCTTCTTCCGCTTAATTTGCTTACGCTTTCATTTCTAGAAAATATAAACTGTTTGCACTATTATTATATACCTAATGTGGTATTTTAGAAACTTAAAATCTCTGGTGTTAAATGTATCTCCTTGTCCAAGATTGCCAGCTTGATAGCCTTTCGAGAACCGGACTTGCTATTTATTGAATTCCGTCTGATCAAACTGTCGTGGAGGGAATTCAGTTTATCAGCTGTGCTTTTTCCGCCCTTCCATTGCATACAAATGGTTCTCCCTGCTTTCTAGTAAACACTGATTAAGTGTTATACCCGCTATGCAGGGATTTATATGCGTTTCAATTCCTATATTTCATTGCCTAGGAAATATCCTTGGTGATTGCTTCTGATAGATTGTATAAGGCGAGATCGATATCAAGTTCTTTTCCTGTTGCTAATTTTGCAAGCTGGTAACCAAGATAAGGACCGACTGTCAGGCCGGAAGACCCGAGTCCATTTGCCAAGTAAAGATTCTCGAATCCTGGAACGGCGCCGATAATCGGGAGAAAGTTCGGAGCGACTGGCCGAAAACCAACCTTGGTTTCAAGAAAGGTTGCATCAGCTAGGCCAGGTGCCAGCTCCAGACCTTTATCGATGATTTCCTGCATCCCGCCTAACGTCGGCCGCAAGTCAAATCCCATATCGTTTTCATGGGTGGCGCCCATCACTACCTTTCCGTCTGCGAATGTCACAATATACGCAGCATTTGGCGGCATTACAACAGGCCATTCTCCTGTATCCTCGTTTTCAAGCTGCAAATGGATGATTTGGGCTTTTTGCGGAGTGATCTTTAGCTCCATTCCAAGTGGCTTTACTAGCTCAGGCGCCCATGCACCTGCTGTGATTATGAACTTGTCCGCCTCTAGCCTCGTTCCGTTGATCGTAACCGCTGTTACCTGGCCATCGCTAAAATCAAGAGCAGCATTACCTGCTATCCATTTGGCACCGTGTTTTTTGGCAGCAGCTAATAATGCCAGCCGCAGAAGACGGCCATCCACGCGCGCGGCCCCGCTTACATGGACAGAAGCATATTTCGTCGCTAACGGCGGAAATAACGCCTTTGTTTCCTTTTCGCTTAGCTGGCGGATATCGCCTATTTCGGGTGCCATTTCCCGTCTTTGTATCGCTCTTTCTACTATTTTTCGAATTTTATCTGAAGCGATATCTACGCTTATCGCTCCAGTTTGCTGATACCCGGTTTCCTGTTCCCCGTCGTTTTCTAGCTGCTGGATCAGCGAGTGATAATAAGCCGCACCATTTATCGCCAAAAAATACCAAGCCTTGTTCCGCCGCTGACTCAGCCACGGACAGATAATTCCGGCTGCTGCATTTGTTGCCTGTCCTGGCTCCTCTCGGTCAATAATTGTTACGCTCTTTCCGTCCTTTGCTAAATGAAAAGCAGTTGAGGCACCGAGAATCCCTGCTCCGATCACCACATATTTTTCCATCCCTACACCTTTTTCTGTAAAAATTTCTTATTACCCATATTACAGAAAATCTGTTTCAGACTCAAAACCAATAAATGAAAATATCAGGTCAACTTTTCGCTATACCCCTGCTCTTCTGATATAATTTTCAATATCGTTAACTTAATGGAGTGAATATGCGAATGAATACAAAGAAGGCTCTGCCTATTTTATTTTTAGTTATGTTTCTTGTGATGGTCGGGTTTGGGATCATCATTCCCGTCATCCCTTTTTATGCGGAGGAAATCGGGGCATCCCCTACACAACTTGGACTGTTGATGGCGGTTTACTCGCTGATGCAATTTTTATTCGCACCGATGTGGGGTCGCATTTCGGACAGGGTAGGGAGAAAACCAGTCATCATGATTGGCATTCTTGGCTTGGCTCTCTCCTTTTTTCTGATGGCTCTGTCTACTCAGCTTTGGATGCTGTTTGCAGCGCGGATTATCGGCGGATTTTTGTCATCAGCCAATATGCCAACGGTGATGGCCTATGTCGCAGATATCACCTCAGAAGAGGACCGCGGAAAAGGGATGGGAATCATCGGAGCTGCTGTTGGACTTGGCTTCATCTTTGGACCAGCGATCGGTGGCGTATTTTCAAAAACAAGTTTGAGCACCCCTTTTTACATTGCAGGTGCCACATCCCTAGTCACATTCCTAGTTGTCACTTTTGTTTTAAAGGAGTCGCTTTCAGCAGATCAGCGCACTAGTCAGCAACGAGAGCGGAGTTCACTAGTGAAAGCCGTCGGAGAACCTTTGTCGTTTTTGTTTTTGCTTCAGTTATTTGTTTCCCTTTCTTTATCTGGTCTCGAAGCTACTTTTGCCTATTTTGCCGCGGAAAAAGCTGCTCTCGGTTCGGTTCAATTGGGCTATATATTCATGATCATGGGACTTGCCGGTGCGGTTGTCCAAGGTGGTTTAGTCGGAAGATTGACGAAAACACTCGGCGAAGGGAAGGTCATTCAGCTTGGCATTGTTGTATCGGCGATCGGGTTTGGCTTGATTCTTCTGACGGAGAGTTTTGGCACGGCCGCTCTTTACCTGACCATTTTTGGAATTGGCAATGGATTGATTCGGCCAAGCGTTTCTTCCCTTTTAACCAAGAAATCTACGACAGGCCATGGTGGAACAACTGGGCTCCTGTCGTCCTTTGACTCGCTCGGCAGAATTATCGGACCGCCATTAGGCGGATGGCTGTTCTCGATTGCAATTGGATTGCCGTATATTTCAGGAATTATTCTTTCTGCTATCGCTTTCCTTTTATACCATTTTTACAGTGTTCGTACCGTTAAACAGGAAGCATAATTCATGCAAAATGGTAATAAAGACGGCTCAACAGCCGTCTTTTTATATTGATTTTTCAAAATATTTCATTTTCTCTCTAACATTGTTTCGATATTCGTAGTATTATGGAAGGACAAAGGAGGAGATAAAAATGAATCAAACGGTGGAAAAACGTCTTGTTCGCTCAGAAATTGCTGAATCATTGACATGGGATCTTACTGATCTTTTCCGTTCGGAGCAAAAATGGATCGAGGCATTAGAGGAGATTGAGTCCGAAGTAAAAAAATTCGACGACTACAGGGGAACCTTACATACAAGGCCGAAAGCATTACTGGAATGCCTGTCTGCCCAGGAAGAGTTAACTCAGAAATTGGTCAAGGCCCATACATATGCAAGTCTGAAGCAGTCCGCAGACGGCACTGACCCAGCTAATCAGGCTAACTCCGCAAAGGTTGGATCGATCGTCACGAAAGCGATGGCTGCCCTATCCTTTATTTCATCAGAAATTCTCGAGTTTGAGGAAGGCAAAGTGGAAGAATTCATTCAAGCAGAGGAAGGACTCCTGCCTTTCAAAAAGACGCTCCTGGAGCTTCTCGACACGAAAAAGCATAAATTATCACCCGAAACGGAGCAAGTCCTCGCTGCTTTAGGGGAAGTTCATTCAGCGCCTTACCACATTTACAATATGGCAAAACTAGCGGATATGGAGTTTTCGTCCATCATGGACGAAGAAAACAACGATTTGCCAGTCTCCTTTGCGCTATTTGAGAGCCGATATGAATTTTCACCGAATCCTTATATCCGTAGAAAAGCCTATGAATCTTTTGTTTCCACCCTTAAACAGTATAAGAACACCATCGCTGCCACCTATGCAACTGAAGTAAAAAAACAGGTGACTCTTGCAAGGCTGAGGAAGTATGAATCCGTTACTGCAATGCTTTTGGAACCACAGCAGGTTACAAAGGAAATGTACAACAATCAAATTGATATCATTTACAAGGAACTGGCCCCGCATATGCGCCGGTTTGCTCAATTAAAGCAGAAGGTACTTGGTTTGGATAAAATGATGTTTTGTGACTTGAAGGCTCCATTCGATCCTGACTTTGACCCTGAAATTAGTTTTGATGAGGCACAGCAGTTGATTACTGATTCTTTGAAGATTATGGGACCTGATTATACCGCAATGATTGAAAAAGGCTTTGCAGAAAGATGGGTCGACCTTGCTGATAATGTCGGGAAATCTACCGGGGCATTTTGCTCAAGCCCATATGGATCGCACCCATATATCTTGATCACCTGGGCGGACAATATGCGCGGCTGCTTCACGCTGGCCCATGAGTTCGGCCATGCAGGCCATTTCTTCCTAGCGAATAAAAATCAGCGTATCATGAACGTGCGCCCATCCATGTACTTCATAGAGGCGCCTTCGACAATGAACGAAATGCTTTTGGCCCAATACCTTCTTGAAAAAAATAAGGATAACCCGCAGATGATTCGCTGGGTCGTCCTGCAGCTGCTAGGAACCTATTATCATAATTTTGTGACCCACCTACTTGAGGCTGAATTCCAGCGTCGTGTTTATGCCCATGCAGAAGCAGGCAATGCGCTTACGGCGACAACCCTTACTGAAATGAAAACAGAGGTCCTGACCGGTTTCTGGGGCGATACAGTCGAAATCGATGAAGGAGCGGGACTCACATGGATGCGTCAGCCTCATTACTATATGGGCTTGTATCCATACACCTATTCTGCCGGTCTGACTGCATCGACTGCTGTTTCGCAGTTGATTCAGGAGCAAGGCCAGCCAGCTGTCGACCGCTGGCTTGAGGTGCTCCGCGCAGGCGGAACGATGAAGCCGCTAGAATTACTGAAGCATGCCGGCATCGATATGTCGACTCCCGAACCTGTACGAAAAGCCGTCAGTTATGTAGGATCTCTAATTGACCAACTAGAAGCATCCTATCAATAAAAAAGCGCTTTGTTCAGCCCCGACAAGCGCTGCCCGCCGATAACGCCACGTCCTGTGGCTGGCGGGTCTAGCACATCCTGTGCCTCGGAGGGCTTGACCGGTGAAGTCGTTCTTATTTTTATGAAAAGAAACCCTATGTGAAGTTCCATAGGGTTTCTTCCTGTTCACTTATTCATTTTAGTGAGAAAATCTCCTAGCAGGTCATCCAGATCTTCCTCTGACTCTTCCTTTGCCGCTGCTTCTGTTTGCTGGGATGAATCCCATTCAAATGCATCTAAATCATCGTCCAGCTCCATGTCTGCGATTTCCGCACTGGAGGCCGATTCCTTCGCTCCCGGAGCTTCCAGTTCGGACGCTGTCGGGAGCATGGTTCTATCCTCCTGCAGATAAAGAGCTTCATCAATTTCCGTTGACTTGCTGTTCAATGAGGCCAGCAGTGCGGTTGCCCTCAACGGATCCGCTAATAGATGATAAACAATATTGCCCAACAACGCTTCGGAATGCTCATGCTTAATCCAATCCCGCTGCGATTTGCTGAGACTGCGAGGAAGCGGGATGGTAATCGTTTCGCGTTCCCTCGAATAGGAATTTCCCACACCTTTTACAACAAATTCGGCAATTTTGCTCGAAAAGTTTCTTCGCTCTGTTTCCTTCAAGTTTTGAAGATGTCTTAAAATATGGTCTGGTGTATCAGAGGGGACACGAAAGGACAATGCTTGACCTCTCTTAATCTCATTTGGGTTGGTTTTTTTCATAAAATCACCTTATCTTAGCTTTTCACAGGATCAGAAGCGGCCTTGCTGCTTTTTTCTAACTTTTTCACATAATCCATAATGAGCTTGTAATAAGCGTTCGCCATCATCCAAATGCTTTCTTTTTCATCCTCGAAAAATTCGATGTTATAGCCATCAAGATTATTGTTCAGTGTTTTGATGTATTCTTTTAAAACCGTTGCGCCTCCGCCAACAAAATAGCAGATTTCTGTCTGAGAATTCTTTGCCCATACATTGCGAAGCAGGCGGTATTGCTTTTTAGCTAGTTCAAGCAGAATACGGTCTGTGATGTCATGAACGCTTGTACGGCTTCCTTTTACCATGATATGGTTGCGGTCATTCTTGCGTGTAATGATTTCCACAACATCCGTACGGCTGTCTAGCTCGACGCCATGTTTGCTGCGAATCTCTTCCCTGATTTGTTCAAGCGCTTCTGCTACACCAAGGTTGAAACCTTGAGCCTTGTCATCATCGACATTGCGGTTTTTGATGACAGCGATATCTGTTGATAATCCACCGATATCTTGGATCAAAATTCTTTTATCAATCAAATCCTTATTAATGATTTTCAGATTGTTATCCATTACAAGATTAATATAAGCCGCGAATCCTTCAGGATACACCTTTACTTCATCAAATTTGATATTGACTTTCAGTCCCTGGTATTTTGGCGTAACAAGAAATTCTACTTGGTGGACCGATCCTGCTAGTTTTGAACGGTAGCCAGCATCCTTTCCTTCTTTTACTTCACGCAGCGGCAAACCAGTGCCGAGCGTATAATTCGCATCAATGACATTCTTGTTTCTCGGGAAAAGCTTATCATTTCCTTCCTGTACTGCATCCAATGCAAGGGTAGCGAAAAGCATGACCAGTGTCTGATCTTCCTCTGACTTGCTGCTTCCCGGATCGAGCTCTGTCGCATTGTCGCTTTTCGTTGCCAGGTTTCCGACACGATAGATTACGTTATTCTCTTTCAGGGCAGGGGAGTGGACGCGAATATGAATTCCATCAAGCGGATTCTTCGTATCAAGTTCCTCAATCCCAATTACCGGTCGGTCTTCCGTATCCCTTGCTACGATATTGGGGATATTCAACTCATTATCAAATTCTCCAAAAATAGCTTTAATAGAATCATTTCCAACATCAACTGCTGCAATTCTCGATTTCATCATTTCTATCATTCCTTTTCTTTTATGTATATTTATCTTCTATTCTAAAGGTAAAGGGAAATAATAGATACTGCAAGAGGAACGAGCAAAAAGAAATGTAATTGTAAACTTGCAAACGAGACCAAGATTGTATACAACAAATACAAAAACGTATACATATTGAATTTACGCCATGTATACACTTATGTAAACATGTAAACACATTTGTGCACATTACGTTTACAAAGTGTATACATGTTTACAAAATGATTATAAGGCTTTTGTATAGTGAAAAACCCCCTCTTCATTCCACAGATTCCTATTTTACTTACAAGTATAGATGGATTTGCAATAGCATCATGGAATCCATTTGCCACACGTATCGTTCAATGAATGGATATAGAAGAAAAGTACGAGCGCTGGAGCTAGCCAATTATCGAAGCGGACTTTTAAACTTTCTTATCTATCAAAAAAAGCCCCCGTGGATGACAGCATCCACGAAGGCAAGTGTTAATCTTCTCGTATTTCCCGGCGATTCTTTTTAAATAGCTTCGATAACACTTCGTAGACGATCGGTACTACTATCAGTGTTAACAGGGTGGAGCTTGTTAAGCCGCCAATTACCGTGATGGCCAGCCCTTTAGAGATCAAGCCTCCGCCTCCTGAGCCCATAGCCAATGGAATCAGCGCACCGACAGTGGCAATAGCCGTCATCAGAATTGGACGTAATCGCGTAGCACCAGCCTCGAGAATGGCTTCCCGCATCGTCAGTCCATCCCGTTCCATATGAATGATTCGGTCAACGAGTACGATTGCATTCGTTACCACAATACCAATCAGCATCAACAGACCCATCATCACCGAGACGGAAATCGTTTCGCCACCAATAAGTAAGCCGACAAACGAGCCGATTACAGCAAATGGAAGGGAGAAGAGAATCGCAAATGGTGCAACTCCTTCACGGAAGGTGACAACCAAAATGAAGTAAACAATCGCAATTGCTGCGAGCATCGCAACACCTAACTGCGAGAATGTTTCCGTCATGTCTGCTTGAACACCAGCGACGCCTACTTCAACATTCTTAGGAAGGTCTAAGGCGTCAATTGCCTTTTGAGCTTCAGCAGCTGTTTTTGAAATATCATCCTCTGTAACCGTTCCTGAAACAGACGCATAATACTGCCCTTTACTGCGGGCCAGTGTATTCATTGTTGTTCCTTTTTCTACGGTCACTAATTCTGATAATGGTTTCGTTGTTCCCATAGCTGTAGGAACTTCTGTATCCAGCAGATCATCAACCGACTCAGGCTGCTTTTTCTGTTCCTGCTGGACGATGACATCAAGTGAGTTACCATCTTTTTCAATGGTCGTCAATGTATCTTTTGTTTTATTCGGGTTTAGCATCATCACGATTTGCCCTGCTGTTAACCCGTATTGCAGCAATTCATCCTGTTCGACTTTAAAGGTGTATTCCACGTAGGCATCCTCTGCAGTGGAACTTACATCTTCTAAGCCGTTAATTCCTTTCAATTCTTTCTCAGCCAACTTGACAGAGTCAGTAAGTTTTTGAAGATCTTCGCTGTAGAATGTGTAGCTAATCTCGTTCTCCGGCATCGACGTGCCCCCGAAATTTTGGCTCTTCCATTCACCGCTCTGTCCGATATTGAAAACATATTGTTCAATTTCTTTCTTAACATCGGCGAAATTGTCCATTTTAGGATCAAATATCAAGTACATTAATGCGCCGCCAGAACCTGCTCCCAACATTGCAGACATTTGATCCGCTTCTTCGGTAACAGAGATTTGGACAATGTCAATCTCGTCACGCTTTAACATTTCCTCTTCTACTTTTCCTACATTCGCCAAAGTGTCTTCCTTAAGCTCCCCTGCTCCAGGCGTATAGGTTAAATACATCACCTTTTCTTCCTCGCTGCCCATGAAGCTAAAGCCGATTACCGGAGTAAGCGCAAGGCTTCCTGCTAAAAGGACAACCGCAATAAGTGAAGTGATGACTTTATGGTTAAGCACTTTGTTTAAGATATTCTTATACCAGCTCGCCAGTTTTCCAGTCTGTTTGTGGCTGCTGTCTGTTTTTTCACCATATAACTTCTTTCTGAAAAGGAAGTGCGACAAAGCTGGAACGATCGTAATCGCAACAATCAAGGAAGCACCAAGGGCAAATGTCATTGTTAATGCAAATGGTGCAAACAATTCACCTACCATGCCACCCACAAAAATCAATGGTGCAAAAACAGCCACCGTGACGAGAGTTGACGACAAAATTGGTTTGAACATTTCAATTGTCGCTTCACGAACTAAGGCACGTCCAGATAACTTTTCCTCCTTCAAGTGAAGGCGACGGTATATATTTTCTACAACAACAATCGAATCATCTATTACCCGCCCAATGGCAACCGTGATTGCCCCAAGCGTCATAATATTAAGCGTTATTCCCAGCCAATTCAACAGCAGAAGTGACATGAAAATCGAAACTGGAATCGAGATAATCGAGATAATCGTAGACTTGAAATCTCGTAAAAATAACAGAATAACCAAGACCGCAATCAATCCGCCAAAAATAGCTTTTTCCACCATCGTTGTTACAGAATCTTCAATAGGTTTTCCCTGATCCAGTGACACTTCAATCGAGAGGCCATCCGTTTTACTCTGTTCTTCTTTGACTAAATCCTTTATGGCATTCACTACATCCACTGTATTTGCTTGCTGCTCCTTAACAACTTGGATGGCGATCGCATCCTTGCCATTTGTACGCGAAATGGATTGTACTTTGCCTACAAGATCAACCTCTGCAACCTCACTAAGCTTTATAAAAGGAGATGGATTTGCTTGCGATGGTGTGACAGGAATCAGCATATTCTTCAGCTGTTCCGTCGTTGTGAACTTGCCATCAACCGCAACGGCCTGCTCGCCTTCTTTAAATTCGAAAAGTCCAAGCGAAACGCCTAAATTACTTGCCTGAATCATTTCTTTGACTTTCTCTTCCGTCAAACCGAACTGCTTCAGTTTCGCTTCATTATATGCGAGATTCACTTCTTCTATATGCTGTCCTGTAATCGTAACCGAAGCGACTCCGTCTATTTTATCGATCTTCGGAAGCAGGATATCCTCGACTGTTGTTGTTAGTTCAACAATGTCCTCTTTCGAGCTGCTGACACTTAGTGCCATGATCGGCATCATGTTCATGCTGATGCTCGTGATCGTAGGCTCCTGTGCACCTTCCGGGAGTTGAATTGCATCCAGAGTCGACTGCAATGCCCGCTTGGCTTCATCCATATCAATTCCATATTCATACTCAACCTGAATATTGGATAGATTGGAATAAGAATTGGAATAAACGTACTTTACATTTTCCAGTCCATCGACCGCTTTTTCTATTGGGATGGACACATCATCCATTACCTTTTGCGGAGTGGCCCCGGGATAAACATCCATCACCATCAAATACGGGATCGATATATTTGGAATTGTCTCCATATTCATACGTGTACCGGAATATATTCCTGAAACCGTGATGATGATGGTTAGCAGCCAAACAGCCAGTTTATTTCCAAGCACAAAATTGACTAGATTTTTCACTATTGCACCTACCTTATTCATCATTTTTCTATCCATTCTAATGATAGTGACTGACCGGTCATCTGTCAATTTTATAAACAATTAGACCACTCCGTCTTTACAAAAACCAGGATTTTAAAATAGATTCCGACAAGCAATGGCAATTGGTGGATTTAATAGGACGGCATTGATAAAATATATATAAAGGTCTGAAAAACATGAATGAAAGAAAATGGGATATACTAATACGGTTCACTTGACACTTTTTATATTTTATATAATAATCGTTACTGTATTAGAATTATTCTAGTTTACCAAATAGTTAACTGAATCATTCAGGGAAACTATTTCAAAAATAATTCACCAATTTTAAGGAGGAAAATAATCATGGCATTAATTGGAACTCAAGTTTTACCATTCACAGCAAACGCATTCCACAACGGAGAATTTATTACAGTTACAGAAGAAAACTTAAAAGGAAAGTGGAGCGTTGTAGTATTCTACCCTGCAGACTTCACATTCGTATGCCCTATTGAGCTTGAAGACATGCAAAACGAATACGCTACTCTAAAAAAATTGGGAGCGGAAGTTTACTCTGTTTCCACTGATACACACTTTACGCATAAAGCATGGCATGATCACTCAGAAGCGATCAGGAAAATTGAGTACATCATGATTGGCGATCCTTCCCAGAAGGTTACTCGAAACTTCGATGTATTGAACGAGGAAGATGGACTTGCAGAACGCGGAACTTTCATCATCGATCCAGACGGCATTATCCAAACTGTTGAAATCAACGCAGGTGGAATCGGCCGTGACGCAAGCCAAGTAGTAAACAAGCTGAAAGCAGCACAATATGTACGCAATAACCCAGGCGAAGTTTGCCCTGCAAAATGGAAAGAAGGCGAAGCAACACTTAAGCCAAGCCTTGATCTTGTCGGAAAGATTTAAGGGGAACTAACCCATGTTATTAGATGCAGAAATAAAAGCACAATTAGCCCAATATCTTCAGATGATGGAAGGCGATGTGCTGCTTAAAGTTAGCGCGGGATCAGATGATGTTTCACGAGACATGCTATCTTTAGTAGATGAATTGGCAGCAATGTCATCACGTATTAAAGTGGAGCATGCCGAATTGGAAAGAACACCTAGTTTCAGCGTCAACCGTATTGGCGAAGATACCGGGGTTACTTTTGCAGGTATCCCTTTAGGTCATGAGTTCACTTCATTAGTTCTAGCTCTGCTGCAGGTTAGCGGAAGAGCTCCTAAGGTCGACAAGAAAGTCATCGACCAGATTAGAGAAATTACAGATGAATATCGATTTGAAACCTATGTAAGCCTAAGCTGCCATAATTGTCCTGATGTTGTACAAGCCCTGAACGTGATGAGCATTTTCAATCCTAGCATTTCCCATGTCATGATTGACGGTGCTGCTTTTAAAGGGGAAGTAGAAAGCAAGCAGGTAATGGCGGTGCCAACCGTATTCCTTAATGGCGAGCCATTCGGAAGCGGACGTATGTCTCTTGAAGAAATCCTTGCGAAGTTGGGCTCTGGCCCGGATGCAGCTGAGCTGGATGATAAAGAGCCTTATGATGTTCTTGTTGTCGGAGGGGGGCCAGCTGGTTCTAGCGCAGCCATCTATGCAGCTCGTAAAGGAATCCGAACCGGCATCATTGCGGAACGCTTTGGCGGACAAGTCATGGATACATTAGCCATTGAGAACTTCATCAGTGTGAAGCATACAGAAGGACCAAAGCTCGTTGCAAGTCTTGAGGAGCATGTGAAAGAATATGGTGTTGATATCATGAACCTGCAACGCGCAAAGCGACTTGAGAAAAAAGACATGATTGAGGTCGCACTCGAGAATGGTGCGGTTCTCAAAAGCAAAACGGTTATTATTTCAACTGGTGCCCGCTGGCGGAATGTCAACGTACCAGGAGAGGAAGAATTTAAGAACAAAGGGGTTGCCTACTGTGCACACTGTGATGGTCCTTTGTTCGAAGGAAAAGACGTCGCTGTTATTGGCGGAGGAAACTCCGGTATTGAAGCAGCAATCGACCTTGCCGGGATTGTAAACCACGTAACAGTAATCGAGTTCGCTCCTGAACTAAAGGCGGATGCCGTTTTACAGGAACGTCTGAACAGCCTGCCCAATGTTACAGTCGTGACGAATGCACAAACAACGGAAATTACCGGAGCAGATAAAGTAAACGGAATTTCATATGTCGATCGTGCATCAAGTGAAGAACATCACGTTGAATTACAAGGTGTATTCGTCCAGATCGGCCTAGTACCGAACACAGAATGGCTCAAGGACACGCTTGAACGCACTCGCTTCGGTGAGATTGTCGTTGATAAGCATGGTGCCACAAACCTACCTGGCGTTTTCGCTGCAGGCGACTGTACAGACAGTGCATACAAACAAATCATCATTTCAATGGGATCAGGCGCAACCGCAGCATTAGGTGCATTTGATTACCTGATTCGTAACTAACAAAGACCGCTTTGCTGCCAATTGAGCAGCAGGCGGTTTTTTTGACAACTTTGCTCGCTCTACCCTCGAACCTGTCAAAATAACAGCGGTTTCTTGACAACTTTGAACCCTTCACCCTCCAACCTGTCAAAATAACGAACCCATAGCACTACTAATCTACCAATGAGAAGCAGCTAACCACTTTAATCACTTTTCTACCAAAAACCTTCAATCCTCTAAAAGGGGATCGAAGGTGGGAATCTTACATACTATGAACTTGTTGTTTATCGTTCAACCCGAGTACGTGGGCTGTAGATTCCTGGATCTCGTGGAATAGTTCCGGATTGGCCGCTAAAGATATTCCATAGGAAGGAATCATCTCCATGATTTTATCTTTCCATTCGAACATTTTTTCCGGGAAGCATTTTTCGAGCACTTCAAGCATGACGTTTACTGCTGTCGATGCACCAGGCGATGCGCCTAGTAAAGCTGCAACGGATCCATCTGAAGCATGGACGACTTCTGTACCGAATTGAAGTGTGCCTTTGCTTGATTCTGTGTCCTTGATGACTTGTACACGTTGACCCGCGACTACCACTCCCCAATCCTCGCTCTTGGCGTTCGGTATGAATTCACGCAATTCTTCCATGCGCTTTTCGTTGGAAAGCATTACTTGTTCAATCAGGTATTTCGTCAAGTCCAGTTCTTTCATTCCTGCGGCAAGCATCGTTACGATGTTATCCGGCTTTACCGAACGAATCAAATCAAGGTTTGAGCCTGTCTTTAAGAACTTAGGAGAGAATCCTGCGAAAGGGCCAAATAACAACGTCTTTTTGTTATCGATGAATCTTGTATCAAGATGCGGCACGGACATCGGTGGCGCCCCAACCTTCGCCTTTCCATATACCTTCGCGTGGTGCCTGTCCACTATTTTAGGGTTGTTGCAGACTAAAAATAAGCCACTTACAGGGAATCCGCCAATCTGCTTGGATTCAGGTATCCCAGTTTTTTGCAGCAACGGCAAGCTTCCTCCCCCGCCTCCAATAAAGACAAACTTGGTTTTATGAAATTCCACAGTACCGGTAGTGAGATTTTTGACCTTGACTTCCCATAAGCCATCACTTTCGCGTTTGATATCATTCACACTATGCTTATAGTGGATCTTGACATGTTGACCCTCCAAATGCTCAAACAACATCCTCGTTAAAGCACCAAAGTTTACATCGGTACCCGAATCTATTTTTGTTGCCGCAATCGGTTCAGTAGATGTCCGGCCTTCCATGACTAACGGCATCCATTCTTTCAGCTTTTCCGGGTCATCTGAGAACTTCATTCCCTGGAACATAGGAATAGCCGAAAGCGCTTTATATCTTTTTTTCAAAAAGGTTACCTCATTTTCTCCTTCTACTAAACTCATGTGTGGCAGAGGCCTGATAAAACCTTGAGGATTGTGAATGAGATCGCTTTTTACAAGATAAGACCAAAATTGTCTTGAAAGCTGGAATTGTTCATTCACATGAATGGCCTTGGTAATATCGATTGAACCATCCGCTTTTTCAGGTGTATAGTTCAACTCACAGAGGGCTGCATGTCCAGTACCGGCATTATTCCACTCATTGGAGCTCTCTTCGCCTGCTGAAGAAAGTTTTTCGAACACTTTGATTTCCCATTCTGGTGCTAACTGTTTCAGTAACGATCCCAATGTTGCACTCATCACACCAGCACCAATCAAGATCACGTCTGTAGCTTTCTGTATGCTGCTCATTTTATCCATCCTTGCCCCATATATTGGAGTTAGCGCGTCTGATTGAGACACACTTCTTCCGATTTTGTTAAAACCTTAACATAATCTATTAAAAAAATTGGTCAAAGCTATTTACTGATAATTATAAACTATTTTGCCACTGTAAAAAAGTGTGAAGTCATCCTAAAATCCGAACACATACAAAACAGGCCAAACAATAGAAACAATGGCCCGATAAGAGGATGCTATGAAAAATTCTAAGGTTATCACGTTGTACTCGAAAAACAAACTGTTTAGCCATTCCTTCTATCCCTTAATATAAGCATCCCTTTCGTAAACCAATAAGACAAGAAAACTACCCCAATATCAATGAGAAAAATATAAAATTGATGCATTCCTCGCTCCATCTTCACTAAGCCAATAAAGTTTTCAAATGTTGCGAAGCCGAAAGCGAAAACCACACTAAGCAAGACAGAATATAGATAAAAATTCTTATTATGATTCGTACAATATTGATAGACAAGCAAGAAACCAACTGGCAAGGCAGACGCTGTCATACTAAAAGCTTGAGGAAACCAGGGCGAGAGGAAGTAGGTATGGATGAAAAGACCATAATTTGCAAGGACCAGTTCGACATATGTCCATAGGATATGAACCGTATAACCAAAGAAAAAAATCTCGAATATTCTGTTCCGATCAATGAAAAAATACAGCAAAACCAACGGCAGCAGAAGCAAGGCTAAAACTACCCAGAACTGCCAATTTCCGAAACCTGAGTATTGGTGCCAATAGGAAGTGATTAACTGTGTCAATTCATCGTTTTTTTCCGTTATTTGCTTCCAATATTCCTGGTAACTCACTGAAATAACCCCCACCGATTTTTTTCTTTTCATCAGTTTCCGCTAAAGCTAACAATTTTATACCAAACACCAAGATAGAGGGAAAATTAGTCAAACATTGCATAATTTTTACCGAGGATATAAAATCATCAAAATTATCATCTTAAAAGGTTTAAAAATTAAATAGTTTTATTTTAAAACTATTTATGGTAATATACTTTTCGGGAGGTAATTACTATGCTCAAAAAACCAATTGATTATGAAAAAATTGATTATCTGATTTCCCATTTGATTAGAAGTCTTGGAAAGGAAACACAGGAAATTTTTGAGGAAAAAATTACAATTCCTCAATTTATTGTTCTTCAAACCATCTCTAAAGAGAAAAGATGTAATTTAAAAGATATAGTCAACGAACTAGGGACTACGACTGGAGCTGTCTCTTTATTAATTGATAAAATGACTAAATTGGATTATGTCCTCAGAGAGAGAGATACAACCGATAGAAGGCTTATTTGGATAAGTTTTACAAAAAAAGGTGCGGAATTATATGACCAAATCACCCAAAAAAGAAATGAAGTTTTAGAACATTATTTTAGTAAGTGGACAGAAGAAGAAACAAAGACGTTTATGAATTTACTTACAAAAGCGTTCTCGGAGAAAGGGGAATAATACATGAAGTCATTATTTTCAGCGATTGGTAAATGGATTACGGAGAAATCATTCATATCCATTATATTCATAATCTTAATAACAGTAATTATGGTTATCGGAGCAACTAAAATTGAAGTGAAAACAGGTCAAGATATGATGATTCCAGCTGATGATCCTGTTTTCCAAGATAATCTTCGTTTTCAAAACGAATTTGGCGGTGAATCCATTTTTGTGTTGTTATCGGGGGACAAAGAAAAGATTCTTTCCTCAATTGATGAAATAAATGGAATACAAACAGAGTTAACTAATAATCCTTTAATTGATAATGTATTTAGCCCAGCATCGATTGTTGAATTGGCAGTTGATAAAGCACAACAACAGCAAGAAGCATTTCAACAACAGACAAATCAGGCAGTTGATGCAGCAGTCAACCAAGCTATTCAAACAGCAAAAGAACAAGGTGCTTCAGAAGAAATGCAAGCAAAAGTGGCAGAAGAAACAAAATTACAAGTAATGCAACAAATAGAAATCCAATATGGTGCGCAAATCTTGCAAATGGAAAAAATAGGAGAACCATCATTATCAAACGAGACTTTTGTTAAAACCGTTCTTTTTGATGAAAAAGGAAATGTTCAAGAATTGGCTAATAAGCTTTTACCGCAAAATGGACAGCATGCAGTAATGGTTATAAAATTAGCGGGGAATTTATCGATTGATGATATGAACCAAGCTGTTCATGATGTAGAAACTACATTTCAGGACAAAGGCATTAACGGCCTAGAATCCCTTGTATCAGGAACACCCAAATTAACACAAGCCATACAAGATAGCATGACGAAAGATATGGCAGTTATGCTGGGTCTGTCCGTTGTCCTTATGTTCGTAATCTTATTAATTGTATTTCCAGTTAAATGGCGTTTATTAACTTTGCCGATTGTGCTTCTTGGAATTGTTTGGACATTTGGATTAATGGGATATTTAGGTATCCCACTTAGTATGGTAACAATGGCAATCCTCCCAATCTTAATAGGTCTAGGAGCGGACTTTGCTATTCAGTTCCATAACAGATACGACGAAGAATTTACAAAATCAGGCAATGCAAAAGAATCCGTTATTACTTCCATTAAGCATATGGGACCAGCAGTCGGTATAGCCGTCATTACGATGGCAGCAGGATTTATTACCTTATTGGTTTCCAAAGTTCCAATGATTCAAGACTTTGGCAAAATGTTAGCTGTTGGGGTCTTTATTATTTATATTCTTGAATTATTTTTGATGTTTGCCATCTTAAACATTCGTGATAGAAATAAAAGTCAAACTGTTAAAAAACAACATTCAAATAAGATAGAAAAAGCGCTTGGGTGGTTAGCAAAAAAAGTGGTTGCCAACCCACTGATTGTTTTATTGTTAGCAATTGGCTTATCAATTGGTAGTTTTACATTTGAGGATAACCTTCGTGTGGAAACAGATATTGAAAAACTGATGCCACAAGATTCACCCGCCTTAATAGGGTTAAATAAAATTAGGGATACGATAGGTTCAACTATGGAAATGAATTTTATGATTGAATCTGAAGACGTAACGACACCAGAAATGCTTCAATGGATGGAAGAATTCGAAAAAAGTCAGCTGAATAAATACGAAGCCATTGAATCTTCAACAAGCATGGCATCTGCTTTGATGATGATGAATGATGGTCAATTGCCTGATAATAACGATCAAATTAACCAGTTAATTGAATCTCTACCAGAAGCAATGAAATCATCTATGATTACAAAAGATAAAAAAATGGCATCCATTACCTTTAGCGTGAAAAATATGGGAATGGAACAGCAAAAAGAATTAATAGAAGCCATCGAAAATGACATTCAACCACCTGATGGGGTAGAAGTAACTTCAACCGGTATGATGGTTCTTGCAGTGAAAAGCATTAGCACTTTAACAGACAACCGTCACTTCTCCACTTTCTTAGGAATTGGCGCAGTGTTTTTCAGTTTACTTGTCCTTTACCGTCGAATAAAACAAGCGTTATATCCAATTGTCCCTATTGTACTTGTCATTGGTTGGTCTGCAGCAATGATGTATTTCTTAGATGTTGCTATTAACCCCTTAACAGCCGTGCTAAGTGCATTGATATTAGGGATAGGAACCGAATTCACGATCCTTCTCATGGAAAGGTATCAAGAAGAAAGGGAAAAGGGAATAGAATCAAAGGAAGCTATGGTAACGGCTATGACGAAAATTGGACGTGCGATTACAGCATCTGCTTTAACCGTTATTGGTGGATTTAGTACGCTAATCTTTTCTGATTTTATCATGTTAAGAGCGTTTGGAATTACGACCGTATTAGATACAATGTTTTGTTTAATCAGTACACTATTAGTCTTGCCTTCAATAATTATCCTTTTTGAAAACAAATGGGGCACAAAAAAAATAAAAAATGCCCAAACTGAATAAGAAAGTGCAAGTGGTTAGGAGTCTGTCCGACGGAGTGAAATCCACGTATTTCTATTCAAAATGAATGTTTTTAGACAATAAAACGGATGAATAGGAAGCATTATCGCATAATTATACGCTAAAAATTTTTATCGGACAGACTCGCTGTAGCTGGATAACGCGCAAAGAATGTTAGCGATTGTGCTAAAATTATGCATTAGACATAAATCCATAACCAATTCCTAATTTGTCATGATGAATGCAAAGAAGCAGTGCACTAGGTATAAGCTGCACTGCTTCCTTCATTCCCTTTTACTGTATTCATTTAGGGCGGATGTTCTTTTAGCCCTAACTTTAAATCGATAGAACAAGTAGATCGCACGAACATATAAATCAATTGCAATGGAAATCCAGACTCCTGCGATTCCCATTTCGAATTGGATTCCCAGTATGTACACTCCTATTACCCTAATAACCCACATTCCAATTGCAGTACTATACATAGGGCTCTTAGTGTCCCCTGCCCCCTGCAAAGCTCCTGCCAATACTAAACCAACCGCCAATGCCGGCTGAGCAAAGGCATCAATTCTTAATGCTGTCACTACCATATCTACAGCGTTTTTATCAGTCGTAAACCAAGTTGCAAACCAAGGTGACAAGAAGAACAATATCGCCCCGATCAATGACATAAATACGACAGCCACCCATGTAGTCAGCATTCCATATTCAAACGCCTCTTTAGACTGTTTAGCCCCTATACTTTGACCTACAAGAGTGGTAGCCGCTATAGCTAATCCATATCCAGGCATATAAGAAAAGGTTTCAATATTTCCGGCAATTGTATGCGCAGCATATGTATCCGCTCCAATTTTTACAATCAGCCCAAAGTAGAGGACCTGCCCCAGCCGCATGATTAATCTTTCGATTGCTGCAGGAGTAGACAGCTTGATGATTGAATGAGCATCTTTTGTTGATCGAGTTCCCATTAAACGAAAGGATACTTGAGACTTTTTTATATAAAAATATAATGCCAAAGTCCCGATTATACGTACAATGACCGTAGCCCATGCTGCACCAGCTACTCCCAGCCCCGTTAACCCAAGAACGCCAAAAATCAAGATATAATCCAACCCAATATGCAAAATGTTAATCCACCAGCTGACCTTCATTGGCGTTTTCGTGTCTCCTGCAGCGCGCAGAATGCTGCCAAATGTAAACATGAGAGCGATAAAAACGGATGAGATTCCAACAATTTTGAAATATGTTACTCCGTCTGCTAGAACCTTGGAATCGGCTCCCATCAGCTGAAGTAATGGTTCACTGAAAAATATGGTGATCAGTCCAAAAAGAAGTCCAATAATTGCTGAAATAAACGTTGACTGACGAGCAACTGATTTTGCCTTTTCCAAATCCCCTGCCCCGATATTCCTTGCTATCAAAGAAGAAGTTCCAACGCCTATCGCCATAAAGATGGCAATATATACTGCCAAGATGGCATTCGCAACACCAACTGCAGTAACTTCGTTTAAGCCTAACTTGGCAACAAACAAGGTGTCTACAAAACCAACAACGGTTTGGAGAATGTTTTCAATCATCGCCGGAATAGCTAGAGCAAGAATGACAAATAATTTTTGCTTTGTTGTTTTATTTTGCTGGATTTCAGCCTCCTGCATTCTTTCATCCCCCCTTATCGAATAAAATCATCAAAATTGGATGTCTACGACCATGATGATGGCCATTGTGAAGGTTATGATTAATGCCCACCTTCCAATATAATATCCCCCCAGGTGGGTAATGTCATTTTATTTCTAGTTTAATCGTCACAAACCCTTGCAGATAGAATCATTTTTTCTATTCATTCTTATTCACCGTACAAATGCACTCGAACTAAAAGAAACTTTAGAAAGATTTTACTGGAAAAGGGTTAAAGCTATCCAAACTAGTGTTATCTTCGGACCGGTTTGTCGATTTCGATGTGCTAGGAGTCTGTCCGATATAAATTTTTTAGTGTATAATTACGCGATGCTTCCTATTCATCCGTTGTATTGTATAAAAACATTCATTTTGAATAAAAATACGTGGATTTCACTCTGTCGGACAGACTCTTAGCCGTTAGAGCGGAAGAAAAAAGGGGTTCCATAAAGTCTCTATTTGACTTTTGGATGCCCCTTTTTGTTTTTTAAAGTTTCGCGATCTGACGTCTTTTGTTCAGGGTAGTTGGCAATAAATTCCTTTAGAAAGTTTGGAATTATAGTTGTCAAGTTCCTCAAAATAGTCTTCATCGGCTTCATAGTTGAGTGTTGCAAATAATCATTCTTGATCCGGATTTTTAAAATACAATCCTAAAAAGAACGCTCCTACTATTGTTGTGACAATTCCCCAAATTAAGTTAATGTTCACACCATGAAGTGATTCTAGTTCAGGCTTAGTTATAAGGCCGGTGAGAAAGATAATGATTCCAATAATCGTTAGCACGAGTCCGATATTTACCCTTAAGTCCAAGAAAATTTTCAAGTTTTGCGCCTCCTTTAGAATAACCAAATGTTGATAAGAACCATTACGATCATGGAGATCGCCCCTAATACAGTAGGCTTGCGATACCATGGCAAATGGGCATGGTTTATTTTTTTGCTCATTCCATAGACAAGACCAACAAGTTCTTTTTCCTCTTTTGGTTTAGTAACGAAGCTTACACCCGTCTCGACCACAAATGCAGCAAAGAATGCCCACCATGCTCTCCAAAAGTTTCCGGCAGCAGGACTTGCATAATGATCGGCTGGAAGTCCGTAATAAAGAATGGCCGCGGTGGCAATGCCGGCTGAAAGGCCCCAAAAGCCGCCCCAAGGAGTTGCTTTTTTCCAAAACATCCCCAACAAGAAAATCGCAAACAACGGAGCATTGAAAAAGCCGAATAAAGTCTGCATGTAGTCCATTATACTCGGGAAGCCCATAACGATATAGGCAGTAAAGATACTGATGATAATTCCCGCAACCGTTGAAATGCGTCCCATTAACAGATAGTGTTTGTCAGAAGCGTTTTTATTAAGATACGCTTGATAAATGTCATATGTCCAAATTTGATTGAATGCGGTTACATTACCAGCCATACCTGACATGAACGAAGCTAGTAATGCCGTTATCCCCAATCCTAATAAACCGGGAGGATAATACTTTGCCATTAATAACGGGAGAGCCATATTGTAATCACCCACACCGCTTGCCTGGCCTAATGATGGCAAAAGAATAATCGCAGCCATTCCAGGTATGACCGTAAGGATTGGCATGAGCATTTTTGGAAAAGAAGCAAGAATCGATGTGTTTTGAGCTGCAGTCATGTCTTTGGCAGCCATTGCCCTTTGTACAACAAGAAAGTCTGTAGTCCAGTA
Organism: Mesobacillus stamsii; assembly: GCF_030814065.1. Classification (NCBI taxonomy): domain Bacteria; kingdom Bacillati; phylum Bacillota; class Bacilli; order Caryophanales; family Bacillaceae; genus Mesobacillus; species Mesobacillus stamsii. The sequence continues at coordinate 29,627 of NZ_JAUSUN010000012.1, read as the reverse complement.
ACCAAAGGAAAGGACGAAACCAAGTCCAAGCACAATCCCTAGCCACTCAACATTCATGCCGTTCCCTGCAGTTGTAGCCGTTCCTTGCCAAGCGTGGCTAAAACCATCCGGAAGACGTGCCAGTAAACTGTTCCAGCCGCCGACGTCTTTTAAAGAAAGAAAGGTAATTGGCAACAGACCAATCCAAATTAAGAAGAACTGAATAACCTCATTATAAATGGAAGAAGTTAATCCACCAATCGCTACATAGACAAGAACAATCACCGCTGATAGTAAAATACTGGTGGTCATCGACCAACCAAGCAATACCTTTAAAATAAGTGCCATGGCATACAAGCTTATCCCTGACATTAGCACGGTCATGACCGCAAAGGAAATGCCATTTAACGCTCGGGTTGCCTCGTTATACCGAAAATTTAGATATTCCGGAACAGAACGGGCTTTGGAACCATAGTAGAAGGGCATCATCCAAACGCCAAGAAAAATCATCGCCGGAACTGCACCAATTAAGTAATAGTGGACGGTCATTATTCCATATTGATAACCGCTGGCAACCATTCCTAACATTTCAAGTGCACCCAGATTTGCTGATAAAAAAGCAAGACTAGTGATCCACCCAGGGATGGAACGGTCAGAGAGGAAGAAATCTGAACCCGTTTTCATTTTATCCTTGAGGGCGACTCCAACTAGAATTACAAAGATAAAATAGACTGCAATGATAACATAATCCACTAATTGTGGATGGAGTATTGCGTCACTCATTGTACCTTCTCCTTTCAAATTATGGTAGATTAATAAATGAATCCGTTTACATATTTTATGGTATCACAATTCCATTCGGCAAAAAGGTCATATCCCTTCACTTCCTTGCTATCCTTCTAGACTCATTTATCTTTGAAAAAAATGCTCGTAGAAGTGAATAGCACTTTTTTGCCTAGAACCGCAAAAAAATCCACCTTATAAAAAGGTGGATAGTTGCTGGCGGTAGTCAGTTGGCGTCATTCCTGTCACTCTTTTGAACACCCTGCTAAAATAGTTCGGGTCCTTATACCCTACTTCATAACAGACTTCCTTCAAGCTTATAGTCATCTCCGCCATCAATTCTTTTGCCTTTTGAATACGAATATCTGTTAGATAATCGGTAAATGTTTTCCCGTTTTCACTCTTAAAAATTTTACTAAAATAGTACGGACTCAAATTAACATGCTCGGCTGTCTGTTCCATTGATAGATCCTCACGGTAATGTTCTTGAATAAATTTTCGTGCACGCTCCATGACATCCATTGCCTTATTCCCTTTATGCTGTAAAATAGTGTGAATCATCATTTGAAGTCTCTTTTCAGCTATCTCTTGCAATTCTTGGAAATCGGCTGCGACAATTGTTCCTTCCTCTAGATGGATACCAAACTGACGGAAATAGCGGCTGATGATCGCTAGTAAACCTACAACGGCATCCCTGCAAGATTTCAGATCGCTGTCTGAATCCTGTTTAAGACGATCAAACATCTGGCGGAAACTAGAAATTATTTCATTTATGTCCATGCTTTTAAAACCGTCCCAGCTTGGATTCATCAGAATATCCTCATAATGCCGGATGTTAATGTTAATGTTTTTTTCACCAAGAGCATGGATTGCTTCTTGATATGACTGGCGCAAACCTTCGAGCTTGGTTTGGATGGAGCCAATGCCAATGGAAACCTCTAGACGGAACCGATCCTGCATATAGTCGCTTAATTTTTGGGCCAGTTCTATCGCATCAATCCTTAAGGAGTATCCCTGTTTTGTTCGATCCACTGCAGGAAAGAAGACAATTTGATTCCCAATCATCGGGCCGGCAACACAGGAAACATTTGTTTTCATAAAATTTTTCGCTGCTTCATATAGCTTTCTTTTATCCTTGTTCAATGAATTAATCGGAAGGGCAAGCACGAGGCAATAGCCTGTCTCTATTTGAAATTGGGACAGCTCTGCCAGACGCACAAGATTCAACTCCTGCACCTGGTCGACCATTATCATCATTGCCATTTCGCTTTCCACCAGTGGCATTAACTCCGTCAATTTCTCCTGCATCTTCAGGCTTTCTCGCGTCTTTTCCTTTTCCTCATCCAGCTCCTTGGTCAATCTTTGCAAGAGGGAAACCACCTGCTCTCTTTTAGCCGGCTTTAAGATGTATTCCTTGATCCCAATCGGAACCGCTTCCTTGGCATAGGAAAAATAATCATATGCCGTAATCACAACCATCTTTGTTTTTGGATTCATTTCGCGGATTCTTTTTAATGCATCCAAACCCTGAATCCCGGGCATTTTGATATCCATCAGCACAATATCCGGCTGGTTTTCCTCCGCCTGTTCAATCGCTTCTCGTCCATTTTTTGCATGGAAAATTTTATATTGGCCTGGCAGATATTTATTTAAAATGAACTCTAGGCCTTCCCGTTCCAATGCTTCATCATCAGCAATCAAAATACGATTCACCTTAAACAACCCCTTGTTCCTTTATTTTATCAGGCAGGTTAAAAATCACTGTTGTTCCGGTCGGCTGCTCGGCGGCAATATCCACAAGCTTGTCTTTTCCGTAAAATAGGTGGAGACGTTTAAACACATTTTTTGTCCCCAGTCCTGTCGAATGGCCTTTTGAGATCGGAAGAGCATCTTCCTGATCGAAGTTAAGCAGTGCACTTCGTATCTCCTCCGTTATTCCACTCCCATTATCTGAAATTCGAATTTCAATGCTGTCCACCAGTTTTCTTACTGTTAAACGGATGACGGCACCTTGTTCCATCCCTTCAATCCCATGGACAAAGGCATTTTCGATGATTGGCTGCAAGGTCAGGCAAGGGATCAGCTGATCCAAAGCTTCTTCCTCAATTTCGGAAATAAAGCTTACTCGGTCGCGGAACCTCGCTTTTTGGATGATGAAATATTCCTTGGCATGGTTAATTTCCTCCCGCAATGTCACAGGTTGATCAAGCTTTCTAAGATTATATCGGATTAAATTGGAAACAGATACGGTCAAATCGCTAGTTTCTTCTGCCCCTTCTATCATCGCAAGATTAGAAAGAATATTTAAGGTATTAAATAAAAAATGTGGGTTGATTTGGCTCTGCAAGGCTTTCAGTTCCAGCTCCTTAACTACTTTATCTTTTTGAAGACTTTCCAAGTTTTTGGCCATCAGATCGCGAATGTCCTTTAGCATTTGCCGGAAAGTTTCGGAAAGGATGCCAATCTCATTTCTCTCAGGAAAACGCGGAAATTCAATAGCTAAATTTCCCTTGGAAACCTGCCGCGCCGCCTGAACCAGCCGGCTGATAGGATGAGTGATGCTATCTGACAAGAGGATGGCAAAACCGGCACTAAGCAGAATGGTCACTACAACCATGTACGCTCCTAATCTATTCATTTTTTCCGTTTGGGTTAAGATATCATAGTAGAGTGGCTGGTAAAAGCTTAATTCCAAATCAACAAGATTTTCACCCTCTTCCTGCAGAAATCGAGCTGTTTTTTCTGCTTTGGCATAACGCTGTGTATAAGCTTCCAAGTCCTTTTGTTCAAAAGAACGGATGACTTCCGATTCCTGCTCGATCAATGTTCCAACCGTGTGATAGAAGTCCTCCTTTGCAAGAGCGTTAGCCCCTTTAAAGTTCGCCAAGGCTGGACTTTCTTTTAATTTTTTCAGTTTCCGTTGATGCTGAGTAAACTCCGATAAGGTGGACGGGGTTGGATTAATCAAATAGTGATTAAGGGAACGGAGAGTTTGCTCCGTCTCATCTGTCGCTTGCTTGTAAAGCAAGATACGATCCATCATAATGTTATAATTTTCCTGGACTTGTTTTCCACTTTGAAAAACAAACAAAAAAACGCCGTTTAAAAGGAGGACCAGTGCCGGAATGAAAATGAATAGCTTGGTGCGAATATTCATTTTACATTCCCCCTATTCAAAATATGGATATCTGTGTAACGAGTAGTCGATACTGTTTGATTTTTGAAAAATTGATCGAGCATTTGGATGGAATCATAGCCCATTCTATAAGGCTGCTGGACAATTGATGCTTCGATTTTTCCCTGTTTGATAGCGAAAATGGTTTCCGGTAAATCATCAAAGCCAAACACTCTGATGTGATCTTTCTTGAGTGTTTTAGCAGCCTGAACAATGGCGACGCCGTCCAGTGCGCTTGTTCCAATAAGAACTTGAATCTCCGGATTTTTTTTTAGCATTTTTTCTGCCTGCTGCTCCGCCAGAATTTGCGATATGCTCGAAGATTGTATATCCACTACCTTGATATCGGGATAGTGTTGCACAATCGATAAAAAGCCCTGTAATCTGAGTTTGTGATTTTCTGCCGTATTGCTGCCGATTATCACGCCAACCTGCCCTTTTCCCTTTTGAGCTTTAACAACTAACTCCCCAAGTTTTTCTCCGGAGGCAAAGTTGTCCGTTCCTACATAGGCTAAACGTCGCGTACCAGGTGCATCGGTGTCTACAGTAATAACCGGAATTCCCTGGGCCATTGCCTCATCCATCAGGGAGGCAAACTCCTCTCCCACTGTTCCTTGGACCATGATGGCATCCGCTTTTGCGGCAATAGCTTTATGAAAATAATCCAGTTGTTCGTTTGGATTAATATGAGCAGGCCCGATATATTCCAGGTTCATGTTGAATTTTCCGGCTGCATCTACTGCCCCCTGCTCTATGGTTTTCCAATAAGGATTGTCAAGCTCCTGTGTAATGAGAATAACATGGGGGCCAGACGCAGACTCAAACTGGTTTGTTTTTTTAACGGAGCTTTGAATCTTAGCGGAGGCGAATAATAGTTGAATGAAAAGATAGATAAATACGAGGAGCAGGATTACAAGCCCCACATGCCATTTTTTTATAGTCAAACTAACTCCCTCCTTTGAATCGTTGATGAACGATGATAGCTGCATACACTATTCTTCATGATAACTTAATCCTACTATTTTGAGTACTGGCTAAGGTGATTCTTCTAGAAACTCCAGCACCCCAACCCTTCCGAATAGGTAACTATTAGTCTTAAATTGACATCAACCAAAAGAGACAGCTAATTAGCTGTCTCTTTTGTTGATTCTATAGTTTGAAATACTTTATTGCCTTTTTTAAATCGGAAATTTCGTCGTTTAACGATAAGGCTGACTGTGATACGACTTGAATTGCGTTTTGCTGCTCTTCCACTGATGCAGTTACCTCTTCCGTAGAAGCGGCAGTTTGCTGGCTAATCGCTGCTATTTGCTCGATCGAAGTTGTAAATTGCTCTTTAGCCGAAGTAAGATCTTTCATTTCGTCATTAACTTCCTCGATTGCCTGATTAATTTTATCTATTGAGTTAGCAATCATTTTAAATGCAGCTTCGGTACCTTTTACGGCATCATTTTGTTCACTGACTATCTCAGCTGTCTTTTCCATTTCTTTGTTAACAATACTTGTTTCATTTTTAATGCCTGCTAATGTTAGCCTGACATTTTCTGTTGCAGATGATGTTTGTTCTGCCAGTTTTCTTACTTCTTCGGCTACGACCGCAAATCCTTTCCCGTGTTCACCAGCTCGAGCAGCTTCAATACTTGCGTTTAAAGCTAATAAATTGGTTTGAGCTGAAATTTCATTGATCGTTCCAAGAATCGTTTCGATGTCTTTTACTTTATTTAAAAGTCCGGTAATGACTTCTTGAACTCCAAAAATTAGCACATGACTTTGCTGAGAAGTCGATTTTAACTGTTCTACAGATGCCAAACCAGTTGTATTTGAGTTTTGAGCGTCCTTTGAAGCAAATAACATATGATTGTTTTTTGTATTTAAGTTTTCAATTTGTGAGGCTAATGATAAGGTAATTTGGTTTGTTTCTTCTGTCTCGGATGCTTGTTGAATCGACCCTCTAGAAATTTCTTCGATGGCCCGTCCGATTTCTTCCCCTGATGCAGTTGTCTCTTCAGAAATGGCACTCAGGTTATCAGAGGTTAGACTGATTTCGGATATGGATTGTTCTACTTTTCCGATCAATCCCTTCAGGCTAGTGATCATCAGGGAGAATCCCGTCACAAGTGAACCGATCTCATCCTTCCGTTTCATCTCCTTTATTTCTATAGCAAGATTGCCCTCTGCCACCTCGTTCACCTGATTTGTAATGGCAATGATTGGATCTGCAAGATGCTTGGAAAATAAATAGGTGATGATGCTGCCAATGAGTAAAGCAACACCAAGGGTAATTCCCAGCAATGTAAGAAGGTGAGTTGCCCCAGCATTAAAATCCTTCTTATAAGTGCCGGCACTGACAATCCAACCCCAATTAGGTTCCAGCTCACTGTATGTTATTTTCTCCGCTACTTTATTTGGGTCATTAGGCAAAGCCCATTTGTATGAATAAAATCCGCCTCCTGCTTTTCCCACTTTAATTTGTTCCTGTACAATAAGGTTTCCATCAACGTCCTTTGTTTCCCAGACATTTTCCCCTTCAATTGTAGGGTGTGCAACTTCAAGGCCTTGTTCATCGTAGACAAGGAAATATCCGTTTTCACCTATGTCTATCGGAGTGTGAATTTCCCTTTTCCCATCTCCAATTTTAGGTCCGATTAAATACGTTTTTACTCTCTCTTGAGCCTCTTCTATGGAAACATTCCCTGCTTTTACTTCTTGATCGAGTGAATCAATCATTTGAATGGCCATCTCAACACCGTTTTTTAAATTCGTTTGCCCAAGTTCATTAAGACTATTTTTGGCAGTAACATACCCAACCGTTCCTATAATGAGACTAGGAATAGCTAGCAATAACAAAGACATACTGATTAACTTTCCTTTTAGCGATTTCACCTGGCTGACTCTCCTTTGAAGAAAATTATTCGACCGATTGACAGTAAATATATCGGTTGAATAACTTAAAACGTTTACAAAACAAACGGAAATACGGAAAACTATTTTAGTTGCGGTTTTTCCAATGGAGAATTCTTCATCCAATAGTTAATCTCTCGAGTCAACAAGTGGAACCATAATAGAAAAATTCATTTTATCATCCTGATCAATCAAATGACCCATATGGTTTTCAATAAACACAAAATACCCGTTTTGCCCCGATCTTTTTGTCCAAAGTTCAATGGATTTTTCAATTCTTAACAAGCATTTAATGAATGTACCAAAATATTCTCGAGACTCAAAATTAGGGTTTTTTTCCATTAGTATTTCGTAAAGTTCGTTATTGGTATAGGGATCAAAGCTCATTAGAAGTCCATATAAAAAAGACTGATTTTCCGGAGTCACATGATGACTGAAATCGTTCTCTACTTGTTTGAGATAAGCGTCAATCGTTAGTAATGCCATTCGAATAGCAGTTAATGCATGCCAACCTGTTCGACTGGGATCTTGGCGATGAAGTTTCAGCAAATTCCCTTCCATTGAAGAAAGTGTATATGCATATTGATCTTCATGGCCATTTGGAATCCTTCCGAAATCTTTAGCCATCCTAGTTGAAATTCTGTCTAAGTTATAAGAGTCAATCACTATTTTCTTCATCTTCCTATCACCTCGCAAATGTAATTATCTGATTTTAGCTTCAAAATCGTCCCATCTATTATAACTTATAACTTCAACTATGACCCTCGTCACCCCGAATCTTTTCGATAGATGTCGTTAAATGAGCGTTGCCCCCAAAAGGTTAGTTAAATTTATAATAATTTTTATTCTTATTGACTCTCACGTTGCGTGATGCTTTATAGTAATTTTTGAAGGGAGCGAAACAAGATGAAAGTGAAGGAAGTTGCCGATCTAGTGGGTATTAGTGTGCGCACACTACATCATTATGATGAAATTGGATTATTAATCCCAAAGGAAACCACTGAGGCTGGCTATCGGGTATATTCTGACGAGAATCTCGAGACCCTGCAGCAAATCTTATTTTTTAAAGAGCTTGGCTTCCCTTTAAAGAAAATCAAAGAAATTATTGATAGCCCATCTTTTGACCGGCAAGAAGCCCTGGAACTGCAGCATAAAATGCTTCTCGAAAAAAAGAGCCGGCTCGATAAGATGATTGGGACTATCGAAAAAACCATTCAACAGTCGAAAGGAGAAATACAAATGTCTAATCAAGAAAAATTCGAAGGCTTTGATTTCAGCCACAATCCATATGAACAAGAAGCAAGAAAAAAATGGGGAGATAAAGCAGTTGATGAAGCAAATGAAAACGCAAAAAACATGACTGCATCCGACCAGGAAAATTTCAATGAAATCTATCGTAACCTCGCCTCTCTTCGCCATCTCTCACCTGATTCCAAAGAGGCTCAAGAAGGGATTCATGAGTGGTATCAGTTCTTAAACAAAATCGGGAACTACTCTCTTGAGGCTTTCAAAGGGTTGGGGCAAATGTATGTAGATGACGAGCGATTCACGAAAAACATTGATCAATTCGGTGACGGCTTAGCGACATTCATGCGCGATACAATGGCAGTCTATGCAGACACACAAAAAAAATAAGGGGAAATAAACAAGGAGAGGTCGATCCTCTCCTTGTTTATGGACCTAAACGATTATTTGCACAATCGGTTCCTCCCACCTACTCACTGGGCTATCGACTTACATGTGCCATGACGGGAGTATTCTGTCTGAGAATGATAAATGTCAACGCGACCCTCCTTGTGGTTATATGTTCTCTATACTAATCGAAAGAATCTGAATCTTATTGAGAAAAAATGGGGAAATTGGTATATGGAAGTAAAGAGCTTCACCTTAGAAGTCGGTGCGATGAACTATGGTTTCCATTTAGACGATATTATTGGCTTGGAATTATTACAGGAAATGCAAGCGATTATTAACATGGGTATGCTTACATTAGATAGGAATAAGTAACAGAAAGAATTAGAAAATAAACTCTATTCTTGCCAGTACCTCGTCTGATTATTATTTTTAATAATGTCCCCATTATTCCCTATTTGGATTACAGTCGAATTGTATATGATTCAAGGAGTTGCGTTTATTCATGTTTTCTACATCTTCCTAGGACTTCTAATTCAATCCATTAACCTTCTCCCATCTGTTAAAGAGCACTACTCTAACATTCAATAGTTTTTGGACTCACGATAAAGGTACAAGAGATAAATTGGATAAGAATTAATCGCATTCCCTTCTTTGATCGTAATCATTAAAGTGATATCCAAAAGTAGGATCTGGATGAGCTTCTCTAATATCGGATGGGGAAGATCTGACAAATCAAGCAGGTCGGGATTATTCGGATTAGTCCCTTCAAAAAGCAGGATTTGATTTAGAAGAACAAGGTCATCTTGCTGGTTTTCTGAGATGAGGCTTAGTAATTTTTCAAATTATACTCTAGAAGAAAAAGACAGCTTTACCGTTTTGGGTATTGGTATTGAACTTAAGAGCGACTACACTGACTATGCTGGCATAAGCAAGGAAAAGGCTGACTTTTGGTCAGCAGTTAAACAAGATGGCAGGCTTGACATGTTAAAGGCTATAGCATTAAATGACTATACTTTTGCTGTAAATGAAGCTGTCAATCACAAGATGATGCATTATGCTGGCGTCATGACTGATGCAACATTACCGGAAGCATCCAGAGTGATTCAATTTCCTAAAGGCGAATACCTAGTTGTAAAAGGGGAAGCTGAGACATCAGAAGAGTTAAACAATATGCTTACTGGCATTGCCTTCGGTCAAGTTTTGCCTGAAGTAAATGATTTTGCCTATGTTGGCGGACCAAATGCATCGGTTGAGATGGGACTGCGAAATGGCTCATTTTTTGGTGAAATGTGGATTCCTGTTGTTAGGAAATAAAAGGGGAGATGGAGTTGTCCTATATCGTTGATTTTAAAAATGTGTCCACCGTTGGTTTAGAGACTTCGTCCGTTTCTGATGCACTTGCTGGTTTACGCGCTAATGAAGCCCGTTATTTTTTGAACAAATACAAGCATGAATTTACGGTTGTACAGGCTAGTGAAAGCCAGGAGACCATTGATTATGTGAACCAAATTTTGAAAGAGGAACGTAATATGGACTTTGCTGCTAAACCTTTAGAAACATCGCGTTTTCAAGTAGAACATATTAAATGGGCCTACGTCTTTTATGAAGATGGTCTTTCGGTAAACGTCATGTATACGGTTGATGACCCTAAGAAGCGCGCCGTTGGTTTTAAGCTTTCTGAGGGGATGGAGGTGCCGAAAGAATTGGAAGGGAAGTTTAAGTTTGCTAGGCAGAGGTCTAAACTAGCTGGAACCATTCGGGGCTCGTTTTTTGTTATAAAAGGAGAATATTAAGATAAGTAAAAGCAATTCATTTAGAAAGTCTATGTATTCTAATAACAAAACAGCACCTCTCCATAAAATAAAATTCCAGCCTAATTTTCCTATTAAATTAGGATCGGCTGGAATTTTACTTTTAGAAAAAACAAAAAAACCTCATTTGCGGCTCATTTTTTTAAACAAAAAGTCAGCTTTTTTTAGTGATTAACAGTAATTCAACTGAGGCTCATGAGATACACCCTTTAGAGCATTTCTTTGTAAAGAGAAATGCTTTTTATTTTCACCTTAATAACTTATTAACAACAAAAATATTATAAAAATTAATAAAAATTTATTGTTTAGCAATAAATATCATGTTAATATCTAATAAACAATACTTATGAGAGGTGTTTTTCATGAAACCTGAAACACTATTTTTAAAGTTAGCAGTTGTTCTTATGGGCATTCCAGTTCTTGCTTTATGCATCTTTTTGGTACCTGAGCTAGGTAATATTGCAGCAAAATTGCTACCAGAGTTTGATTTGATCAAATACCTCGTTACTATCGTTTTTGATGCATCGGCGATTCCCTTTTACTTTGCTTTGTATCAGGCTTTTAAACTTTTACGCTATATTGACCAAAATAAAGCTTTCTCGCAATTATCTGTATATTCTTTGAGGAATATCAAATTCTGTGCCATCACAATCAGTACCTTGCATGTGCTAGTCTTGCCACTCTTCTATCTCTTTGCGGAGAAAGACGACGCCCCAGGTGTTATCTTTGTCGGTTTGGTTGTTCCTTTTGCTTCAATGATGATTGCAGTCTTTGCTGCTGTTCTTCAAAAGCTATTAAAAAATGCCATCGATATAAAATCAGAAAATGATTTAACGATATGAGGTGAAACCAATGGCAATTATAATCAATATTGATGTGATGCTGGCTAAAAGGAAAATGAGCGTAACGTTACTTTCGGAGAAGGTTGGCATCACGATGGCGAATCTTTCTATATTGAAAAATGGAAAGGCAAAAGCGATTCGATTATCAACTCTAGAGGCGATTTGCAAATCATTAGAATGTCAGCCTGGAGATATTTTAGAATACAAAAGTGACGATTAATAATCATTGTTGAGGAAAGTAGGTCTTAGTTTGACAATATACGAGGGAGGTATAATCATGGACAGTACCAATTTAATTGTTGATAATATTGCTAATCCCCATGAGCTGGAGAAAATGTTTAGAAATGACCCCAAAGCCTTTAAAAAGTCATTCTCAGACGCATGGGAACAAAATCCTGATTCTCAGGTTCTTGGTATTTGGTATGAAAGATTGCATTTCAAGGAGACGGCACATTCAGAAAAATCTCCCTTGCTTCAAAAAGGTTTCTTATTCATGGGCATTTTAGCCATTCTGGCCGGGATAAGCACCAGAATCATTTTCCATTTTGTCGAACAGGAAGCAATTGCTCCAATTAACCTGGCTTTTGGTATAATTCCCTTTATTGCTGCCTATTTTGTTTACAATAATACTCCGAAAAAGAGTGTTATTTATTCCCTTGCAGCGTTGTTCCTAATTTCCGGGTATTATCTTAATATGCTACCATTAAATTATAAAGACAGTATTATCCTTGCTTATTTACACCTTCCCATATTCTTATGGGCATTGGTGGGGCTTGCATTTACAGGCAACGAATATTCAAAAGGCAGTACAAGATTAGCCTATATTAAATTTAATTTGGAATTTTTTATTCTCTACGCCAGCATGGCAGTTAGCGGAATGGTGCTAGCGGCATTAACCATGCAGTTATTTAGCATTGTTGGCTTGGATATAGAAGAATTCTATTTTAGTAATATCGTTTTATTTGGTGCTGCCGCTCTCGCTATTGTGGCCGCATACCTGGTATCAATGAATCTTAAACTTGCTAAGAATATTACACCATATATAGCTAAAATTTTTAGTCCTCTTGTCCTGGTCACATTGTTGGTCTATCTTATAACGGTGATATGGATCGGAAAAAATCCATTCTTGGACCGCAACTTTCTGATAGCCTTCAACGGAATACTCCTTGGTGTATTGGCCGTTACCATATTTTCCATTACCGAAAGCGACTCAGACGAGAAAAAGAACATTTCTGATTATATAAACTTTTCCTTAATTGTTCTTGCGCTTATCATTGACAGTGTGGCTTTGTCAGCCATCGTGTTCAGACTTTCTTCTTATGGGATTACACCAAACAGACTTGCTGTTTTAGGTGTAAACATACTTATCTGGGGAAATCTTATTTGGATTATGGTCTCCTATATGCGTTTTCTACAAAACAAGACCGGACCTTCACCCATCCAAGATGCGGTCACTAAGTATTTGCCAGTTTACGGACTTTGGGCGGCTTTCGTTACATTTACTTTTCCTTTCTTTTTTAATTAGAAAGGCTATATTAATGTAAAGGATGTTGATAAAAATGAACAAAGGGACGCGGGGACAGGAACCGTGTCCCACCATATTCCCTGCAGCTATCCCAATATTTTTTTGTTAGAGCCAACGGACAAAAATCCAAGACCCTTGATCATACTGGTTTCATCCAAACCCAACTTGTGAAGTTGGTACCGTAACCTCTTGGTGGAACGAATCTTTTGTAATTTGTCAAACCCCATTTCGAATGGAATATAGCCAAATTCGCTCGTTTTCTAATATGAATAACCAAATTGTTTACAGGGTTTTAATTTTGTCCTCTGGCTCTTAATGTAAAAGGGACAGGAAAGAGCCTAACAGGATCTCGGATATACAAACAGAATGGGACAATAAACCTGTCCCCATGTCCCTCTTTCATATACCGCTTTCAGTTCAACCTGTTTTTTATTTGGATAGATAAGGAATTTATTGTCTCTGTTGACTAACATGGTTCCTCCACCTCCCTTGGTGAGAATATATGTTCCTATTATTTCGTAGGTGGAAGGTTTTGGCTATTGCCAACCGACATTCATCTCCCACTTACTCACTGGGCTACCGCCTTACATGTTCCTTGAGGTGGGAGTCTTCTGTCGGAGAATGGTAAATGTACAAAAAACTTACTGTAAATGATAAAATATTATTAAAGTATTCGGAGGTGACTTAAATGAAATGGGAAGACGTGTGCCAAGCGTTTCCGGAACAATGGGTATTAATTGAGGCAGTACAAGCTTATACAAATGAGCAAAGTGAACGAATTTTGGAAGAAGTTACTCCTTTGAAAAAGTTTACAACATCTCCTGAAGCAATGCGAGCGTATCAAGAAATTCACCGTGAGGACCCTACTCGTGAGTTATATGTTCTCCATACTAATCGAAAGAACCCTAATATTATTGAGAAAAAATGGGTAGGTATAAGAAAATAATGAAGAAGTTATTTGTGGATAATGGATTACTCCTTACAGACATGGAGTTAACATTTAGGGGTGAACAACTCATTTTACAACGGGTTTTAGTTGATACAGGTTCAGGAAGTACGATTATTTCGACTGACTTAGCCGAGAAAATTGGCATCATTGCTGAAGAAAACGATATTATTTATCGTATCAGTGGGGTCGGAGGTTCAGAATTTGTTTTCTCTAAAACGGTTAATTCAATTAAAATTGGTAATATGGAAGTACAGAGCTTTACCTTAGAAGTTGGTGCGATGAACTATGATTTCAATTTAGACGGTATTATCGGCTTGGATTTATTACAGGAAATAAAAGCGATTATTAACATAGATATGCTTACATTAGATATAAATAAATAACTGGCAAGTATTAGAAAGTAAATTCTATTCTTACCAGTTATTTATTTATACATTTTCAAGGTTAAAGGAGGCTGATTTTACTTAGTGTTCAATAGAAGCACCCGAAAAAATGCAAGTTTTTACTCAATAATTGCATATTTTTGGTATTTTATTTTTAGCAGGAGAAAGCCTCATTTACTTATGGTACGGTTCACCGTAACGTGGGATAGGGTAAACTAAATAAGATTTACTAATAAAGGAGAGGAAAATATCCTCTCCCATTTTGTTTTTAATGTACATTTATTTGTACATTTATTTGTATATTTTTCACTTAAATGGCTCCAATTTCGTACTTTTTTAATGATATAATGTACATTTATTTGTCATTTCTGTACATTTTATTTATTAATAGTATATTTGGCTCCTCGTCCGTGCCCTACTATTTTTACACCTTCTGATGCCATTTCTTTTATTATTGCATTCACTTGTCGTCTATCCATTCCAGTTATTTGACGTACTTCTGCATTCGTTAAGTCTCTATCTTTTAAAACAGATAGTATTCGGGTCTTTACAGCTTCTTTATCTAGATGTTGTTGCCGTTCATATCTTAAACTATCCTGTAAAAGTCCATAAGCATAACGTGATAGAGTGTAATACCTTCCTCTGCCTCGACCAATTGGTTCGATTAAATCAAAGTTTTTCATAAGCCCACTGAGAAGTTCTTTTGCCTGCTCTGTTCCTCTTTGAGTAATGTATCCAGCAGTACTTGTATCAATCTGCTCATGACGCATTAAATATTGAAGTATAAGTAAATGATCTACCTCAACCGGAACACCTTTCATTGAAATTTGTTGAACTAGCTTTTGAAAAGATTGCTCCAATGGTGATGCAATAAACGTTAATTCAATATTATTGCCCACTTCTCTATACAGTGGAGGCTCTTTTCCTTCAATAAGTAGAGATTTAAATATTCTCTTAACACCCAGATTTGACCTATTAACAAGCTTCAATCTATCCAACAAGTCCATTAAATGATTATTTCGGGCTACAGGCGGGTGATGTAATATGTTTTGTGGTGTTATCCCACCAATAAATTGACCAGGATTAGTTAGTACTAAACGTTCTTTATATTGCTTAAGCATAACTGTACCCAACATTCTGTAGTCTCTATGACCAAACGCATTTAAAAGTGCTTCTCGTAATGCAATTGTAGGGTAGGTATTAAACTCTGGATGCACCAAGCCTGATTCTATAGTAACAAGCGGATTATCAACTGAGATAAAGCGCTCTAACTCATATAAGGCTAATGGAATAGGCTGAGTGCCGTCATCGCGATGGGAATAATCAGTATCACTTATCATCTTCCTAAATGACCATCTATGTTGAGGGATAATTTTTGAGATTGCTTCAGGTTTTCCGACTAAAAGTAACGCTCCCTTAGTTAAGTGTTGACCTTTTAGTCCACCAATAGCAGTTAATAAATCTTCATCACTTAAAGATATTAGCGTTTCATCTACCCTTTCCCGTGACATAATTTCACGTACACGCTCCATTGCCGAATGTGAAAAAAGTGTTTTCCAGTCTTCATAGATTATTTCTTCGGTATAATCCATTTGACCGGTTATGTCTACCATTTGTCGTCTTAAAGTTCCGGTAAATGGTAAGCAATCTTTTCCTTGCCTAATAGTAGCTGCACCATCAGTAGTTGTGTGTGGGGGCATTCCAGGGAAAATATGCATAATCAATAGCCTGATTTTATTATCCTGAACAAACAGATCCTCAAAAGACGGAGTTATATGTGGATCTGTCTTTTCGTAAATCCTTTTTTGAAGAATTGTCGCGTCAATATCAAAAGGTATTCCTTTCAGAGCTAAATCCTTACCTTTGACCTTGTCAGCAACACCAAAGACAACACTACCTCCACCACCATTTGCCATACAAACAGCATAACTAATCATTGTCTTTACATTATCTTCTCTACTTCTATCATTCCATTGTTTGAAGTCCAAGTCTTGAGCTTCAAAATCATCTGCTATATGATCATCTAACTTGTTGATTATATCCATTATCTCACTTTTGCTCTTCATTTAAGTATTTCCTCCTCTCTTGTTAAATTTTTCATATTATTTATCTTTATTTTACACATATTTGACACAGTAGCATACTTTTTCTCAAACCATTACAAAAATACACAATTACTCTTAACTTAAATAAGGTTCAAGATAATATTGAATAGTATCAGGTTTACCGTTTAATTGGTTTGTTTTTGTAGTCATCTTCATTACCCTAACAACAGTTGAATCTCCTTCCTTAGGGAATTCATCCAACGTAAAACGATCTCCTAAACCCAATCTAGGATCTTTATCATTTGGGTTATTAGGATTAGTCATAATCTCTCTAAATTGGCTTATTGTCCCTTCCATAATAAGCTCATTGTTGTAGAAGAATTCTAATCTTGTTTCCAGGCTATCTCCACTATTCTTATCCTTAATCTCTATCCTCGGATGACTTTTTAAATCATTTAGCGCACTTAGTACAACATCTAGTTCCACAGGATACTTGGTAAAAATTCCTGATCTAAACTTCTCCTCACTTTCAAAGCTAATAAATAATGGTCTCTTCTGATTTGCTGATTTTACTATATCATTGGCATACTCGATATCCTCAATCAACTTACTGAAGGGACGCGGGGACAGGAACCGTGTCCCACCATATTCCCTGCAGCTATCCTAAATATTTTTTTGTTAGAGCCAACGGACAAAAATCCAAGACCCTTGATCATACTGGTTTCATCCAAACCCAACTTGTGAAGTTGGTACCGTAACCTCTTGATGGAACGATCTTTTGTAATTTGTTAAACCCCATTCCGAATGGAATATGCCAAATTCGCTCGTTTTCTAATATAAATAACCAAATTGTTTACAGGGTTTTATTTACAAATTGATTTATCGGGGTTTTAATTTTGTCCTCTGGCTCTTAATGTAAAAGGGACAGGAAAGAGCCTAACAGGATATCGGATATACAAACAGATTGGGACAATAAACCTGTCCCCATGTCCCTGTATATAATCACCAGATGCAAGCCTAAGAATTTGAGACTTATCGAGCTTCCGATATTCCCCTAGATAGAGACAGCCGACTCCATCTAGACGTTGTCACTGATATGATATGACTTCATTTGTTCTTCCCCTTTCCTGACTAAATATAAAATTGGATAGGTTCATATTAACAATCCTGTCTATTTCGGGATAGGACAAGCGATTTTGTGCTGTCTTTTGGTCATTAACTACTAAGGGTCCACTTATTGACGGAAGTTAGATATTGTATGTAAGTGTGATCTCACCCAGATTATAACTCTTATAAAAACTCGGGAAAATTGGTATTAGTTCAAAAGATTCATATATTTCCTTGAAATTTCCGATTTTCTTCTTTACCATTAATTATACAAACCAACTTCCAAGTTGTTAACAGTTGAGGATGTGCAAATAATTTAGGGGGTTATTCTTTTGAAAAAAACAGTACTTTTCCTTTGTTTCGTGTTGCTGTTGAGTTTGTTGTCCTCTAGTGTTTCTGCTCAAAAAAACGAGGAATTTGTTCCAGATCCTAAGCCAGATGATGCGTATTATAACGATCAGTTTGAACAACGAAAAGCTATGTATTTAAAAGAGGGTTATAAAGAAGTTGATGTAACTGAATCAAATCAACATGTAGCGGAATTATTAAAAACAGGGCAAATCACCGCAGAAGACCTTCGTGAAAATAGGATTACGGTTCTTGAAAAACCTTAAAATGATGGTTCGATTTCAGCAGAAGCTTGTCCTGGTCCGGAAAATGGTGTTATTTTTAAAGGGCCGGCCTTTGAGTACGCGCCAAATACTTATGAAGTTGGTATTAGATACTGGCATGAGTGGAAGACATACTCAAAAGACTCAAGAACCTTCGTTCAGCTAACTTGGAACCAGGTTCAATATTGGCGAGTGGAGTCTAAGTATTCTGTAAAAAACGCAAAGTTTAACTATCAATTTCACGGAGTGTATTATTGCGCAGGTAGTCTGGGGTCCGCTAAAAACTTCAATAAGTATATAAGTGTAGGTTGGAAAGACACCAACAATAGTTATTATTACACTTGGGGGCCGACAGACTACTCGTTCCCTGCTAATCACGACCCAGTGTTAAAATACACAAGCATTACTATGGCTAGATGGGCAGGAGATTGATATTATAATGGATATTATCAAACAAGTCAGACAGCAGTAGATACTTTCTAAGAAACAATTTAATCAAGCGTTGGCGGATATTTCGCCAACGCTTGATGTTAAGGAGGAATAATATGGTATTTAAAATTATTTATGGTATTGTGTATTTTATTGTTCTTTACAATATTGCGAATTACTTAAGCAAGGACCTTATTGAAGTTTCTACATTTGTTTTTATACTTTTATCAATCATTAATGGCTTATTATTTAAACTCCCTTCTTTCGTTTCGCATTTAAAAACTGAAGGTGTTTGGAAGGTTGAATGGGTTCGATTGTTTTTAATTATGTTACCGGCACTCTTTATCTTTTTTTCCTTTAATAACTTAAGACCATTAGATATAATTGCGTCATTTCTTTTCTTGGACTCAATAGCTTTAACATCCAGATACTTCTTAACTGTGATTTCGTTTATTCTTGGTTACACTTTATTGGATGTAGTTAAAAAACATAAATATGAGTTCTCTTGCAGTTCCAAAAAAAAATGATGATCTTCATATGGAATAAAAAATAGTGTCGCATTACTTAGATGCTATCTGCGATAAGCAGAAGCTTTCTCTCTCCTTTATATTGAAGTGCAAAAAGCCCGCTTCCTGTTTCTGTGTAACCCGTTCGGTTGGAACAGGGACGCGGGGACAGGAACCGTGTCCCACCATATTCCCTGCAGCTATCCCAAATATTTTTTTGTTAGAGCCAACGGACAAAAATCCAAGACCATTGATCATACTGGTTTCATCCAAACCCAACTTGTGAAGTTGGTACCGTAACCTCTTGGTGGAACGAATCTTTTGTAATTTGTTAAACCCCATTTCGAATGGAATATAGCCAAATTCGCTCGTTTTCTAATATGAATAACCAAATTGTTTACAGGGTTTTATTTACAAATTGATTTATCAGGATTTTAATTTTATCCTCTGGCTCTTAATGTAAAAGGGACAGGAAAGAGCCTAACAGGATATCGGATATACAAACAGAATGGGACAATAAACCTGTCCCCATGTCCCTTATGCTCTCCCATAAAATCACCCTCGTTTCACGATATAGAATAATAATACGACAAAAAACCCTGTAAAACAGACGGATAGGTAGTTTTTTATCCGTGTCTGTTTTACAAGGTCCAGTTTATATAAGGTGAGTGTGCCCATTTTTCAAGTCCTGCTTTTCCTTCCATACACAAAGTATAAAGTAATAGCAGACATGATCATCAAGATTACAGAATACACCAAAGTCAACGCTTTAGTGTCAGACAGAGCCTGGGCATCCGTACTGTTCTTAATAACAATACCAAGAGGCTGGTATAAAGGATGATAAAGGAATACTGTAAGATCATAATCTGCCAAAATACCATTGAAATTCAAAGCTAAAACAGCTAGAGTTGACGGGAGTATAATCGGTAACAATACTTTTGTGAACGTATAGAAAGACTTGGCACCCAAATTTTTGGCAGCATCTTCAAGATTGGTGTCTAGACTAAAGAAAGACGCTTTCACCATTCGTAAGGTAAAGGGAATGTGTACAATTACATAGGCGAAAAATAGCATCCAGACTGTACCAACTAATATAGAATTTCCGATAATCATTCTTGGTGTATTAAATGTTACTATGAGTCCAATTGCGATTAAGGTCGACGGCAACATCCAGGGGATCAGAAGCGCATATTCAAGGATGACCGTCCACTTGTTCCTGAACTTTTGTAAAATTCGCGATGCCATCAACGCTAAGACTACAACGGTTACTGATGCTGTAGCGGCGTACACAATGCTAACTAGGTAAGGCTTTAATGCGGATGAGTTGGAGAATACATTCATGTAATTACTCATGGAGAAGCTGTTAAAATTCAACGTTGCCGTAGCTATGCTATGTGCATCTGTAAACGAGAAAATAATAATTAGAACGACTGGAATGGCATAAAGGAGAAACAGGAAGTACGCCAGCATGTGTACAGCAATATTTCCGAGCTTATTGCTGATCTTTTGCTTGACCAATTCCGATTTTACTTTAGAAACTGACATGAAGTTTCCTTTTTGTTCGAATCTGATCATAATGGTCAACAAAGCTAATGTAGCCAGACCGAGAACGAGTGCCAATAGTGCGGCTAAATCTCTTGAAGTTACACTTTTTGAAAATGTTAGGATCACTGGTGTAATCGTTTGAAACTCTGTCCCCCCCAAAATCAAAGGAGCGGATGTTGCTGCCAAGCCTGTCAAAAAGGTAAGAATCGTCAAAGCAAATATCGTTGGCTTCAAGACCGGAAGTACAATCCGCCATAAGATATAAAAAGTGGAAGCTCCCATGTTTTTTGCTGCTTCTACTGTTTGAAAATCAATTTTACGAATTGCGTTACCTAAAAATAGGACATGATTTGAGGTACCTGCAAAGCTCATTACGAAAAGAACTGCCCAATAGCCGTGAAACCATGTCGTATCAAAGGAAGGAAATAGATTAACCAAGAGTTTGGTCATGAAGCCATTTTCACCATATACGAATTTATAACCAGAAACTAATACGACACCGCTATATATAAGGGTTGTAAAATACCCTAGCCTTAATATTCGCGTGCCCTTGATATCAAAATACTCTGTGATCAGTACTAAAGTTATGCCAACAATGTTCACTGTAAAAACAAGTGATACTGCCAGAATAAGGCTGTTATACAAGCTTCTCATAGCACGTTCCGATGACAAGAGCTTCTCAGCTGCTTTGAAGGATAGTTTTCCATCCTTAAAGAAGATCTCATAATAAATATTTATGTTTGGATAGATTAGAAAGGCAACAACAAACCAGGCAATTAATCCATAAAAAATGAATGTAGTCGGATTAATGGTTGCTAGTTTCTCTTTTATTTTTTCTATACTCAATAAACTCCCCTCCTTCCCTTAGTATTGAAGAATATCACTGATATTTATATTTATATCAATGACTTCGCCAACTTTATTAAGGGTTAGCCCACTTTCCTTCTCTATGGTCTTTAGTACTCCTCCGCCTTCAACTTCTATTAAATACTTACTGTATAATCCATAAAACTCCTGATCAATGATAGTCCCTTTCATTTGTACTACATCGGAACCAGTGAGGGGAAGCAAGCTTACTTTTTCATTGCGAATATATGCTTTTTTTTGAGGATCTAAAAAATCCTTCAATCGACTGTTTTCGATAATAAGCGGTTCAATCTTATTAATGTCCCCTATAAAATTGCAAACAAACTCTGTTTTGGATTGGTTATAGATTTCTTGTGGGGTACCGACTTGCTCCACGATTCCATTGTTGAACACAGCAATTCGATCAGATAATGTTAATGCTTCTTCCTGATCGTGAGTAACATAAATTGTCGTAATCCCGAACTTCTTCTGAAGTTTTTTTAGCTCATTTCTTAATTGGTTTCTTAGCTTGGCATCCAGATTGGATAAAGGCTCATCCAACGCCAGAATACTCGGCTTCAGAACCAAGGCTCTGGCAATAGCTACCCGCTGCTGCTGGCCACCTGATAATTCTGATACTTTTTTATAAAGTTGGTCCTCCTTCAGATCCACCTTCTGTGCTATGTCCCTCACTTCCCGATCCACAATAGCCTTCGAAGCCTTGTTGACACGCATCCCAAAAGCAATATTCTCATAAACATTCATAGTAGGAAATAGAGCATAGCTTTGAAATACCATGCTTATTCCTCTTTTTTCAATAGGTACATGGGTAATATCGCTATTGTTTAGTAAAATTTGTCCACCCGAAGGCTCAATAAACCCGACGAGACTCCGAAGTATTGTTGTTTTCCCGCAACCCGACGGGCCGAGAAAGGTAAAAAACTCGCCTTCTTTAATATGCAGATTCAGGTTTTTGATGGCATGGAAACTCCCAAAGTTAATTTGAATATTATTAAATGTAATCATATTTACCTCTATATCCTTTTTTTCTTTTTAAAAACTGCATAATGAAGCCTCCACTATGCAGTTTTTCTTCATTTGAGATTGATTATTGCATGATCTGCAATTCAATTTTCTCTACCCATTTTCCAATGTTTTTAGCAATGAATTCCCAATCCATAGGCTGAGCTTTCAGATTTGAATACAATTCCTTCACGGAATCATTCGCGTTTTCAGCTGCTTTCGTATTTGCAGGCATAGAATTAAACTTGGCAGCAAATTCCCCTTGAACTTCAGCAGCTCCCATCCACTCGACAAATCGTTCCGCCGTTTCCTTCTTTTTTGTACCATTAATAATTGCTACATGCTCCACAATCATAGGTACACCGATTTGCGGACTTACGATGCCTGCCTTCACTTTATATTGCTCTTCCTTCTTGCTAAGTGTTCCTGAAACTACGGCTCCAAGTGGCGTTTTTCCACTTGCCAGATTTGCATAGAAGTCTTCTCCTTCAACAGCTCCGACACCGTTGTCAAATAAAAGCTTAACATCATTCCATCCCTCTTTGGAGATACCGAGCTCACCCTTCGGATCCTCGTATCTGGTCAGAATTCCTGCAACTACAAGCTGTGGGGTAATTTGCCCCAACATGGTTGGAGCTTCATATTTTCCCTTGAATGCTGGATTTTTGTATAGTTCCGTCCAATCCTTTGGAGCGGTCTCGGCTGTGAATGTATTCGGATTATATCCAAGCAAAATAGCTTGTTTTACAAGACCATGATAGTAACCCTCCGGATCATTCAAACCAGGCTCTACTTCCAAAGCCCACTTAGGGTCGTATTTGGTCAGGACTTTTTCTGTTTTCAAATTTTCATAAAGCATGTTGTTCAGTCCGTAGACCACGTCCGCAATTGGATTGTTCTTCTCTGCAATCAAACGATTCGCCAAGTCGGCTCCGCCTGCTCCAACAAGCTCAATCTCAAAGCCAGCGCTTTTTGCTTTCTCGATTAACCATTCGCCACGGCCATCGGAATTCGCATTCGTATAAACAATCAACTTCTCATTCTTAACCGCTTCATTCCCTACAGATGCAGTGGATGTGTTGTTCGATGAGTCCGACTCGGCATTACTGTTATTTCCGCTGCTACATGCCGTTATCATCAGGAGCAGAATTAATAGCAAAGAAATACCTGCAAATTTTTTAAACATTTTCTTATATCTCCTTTAGGGTTTATGTTATTTTTAGTAAAATCCCATGATAACTATTCCTAGGCAATGGTGTGAAAGAAACTTCTAGATGTGAAAAATCAATCCGTCATGCGCTACCACGATTCCAGATGACTCGAATATTTTTTCTAATTCTTCATGAAGCAACCCGGAATTATGACTAAAGTGAGTGACGATGATTTGCGCTTCTTTTTTCACTATATTTTTTTTTTGAAATTGACGTTGAACCTCAAGCACGGTTTCTACGCCCATATGATTGCGGTCACGTGAGTTTCCTGTCCTGCCGAGCGTACAATCGAGTATCGCGCAATCTAAATTTTTCTCCTTTAACCATTCCCATGTCGCTTCCGGAAACCAGCCAGAATCATGTCCATATAGCAACTTTTTTCCGTCTTTTTCTATTACATACAATAAACATGTTTCCATTTGATCATGATCCGCCAGAAGTGGAGTAACAAGTATTTCACCAACAGCTATTGTCTCGAATGGGCGGAGCAAGTGGAATGCAAACCGTTTTCCTGCAAAGCGGCCGATGGCTACACGCGTATGGTGCATCACCGCATCATTTCCATAGATATGCATCGGATGCTGAAGGCCGTGAGCAATTCCCATTCTCCTGCATTCCAGATCGAAAGCATTATAATGATCTGAATGTGAATGAGTAACAAGCAAATGCTCGATCATGCCAAAATCAATGTTATCTCGAAGCGCCTGCATATAAGAATCAGGCGAATAATCGAATTTTATTACATCGTCAATTATTGTCGAGCTTCGTGTACGAATGTTTTTTTCGCCAAGTTCCCGGGCTTTAAGACAAGTTTCACAGCGGCAAAAAGCATTTGGAAAGCCCTCCGCAGCTGCTGTTCCTAAAAAATGGATTTTCATATTAATTTCACCTATCTTACATATTAGAGTCATTTATTTACATTCACGCAAACCGATTTTCTTTCCACAATTCACGTTTCAATTTTGATTGTAATTTGCTTCTCAAGAGAGTGATTCACCCGCTTCATAAGAAGATTAAATGCCGATTGGGCAAGTTTTTGAGTATCCTGTCTGACCGTTGTAAGAGGAATTGGAGTTAACGCTGACAGATGGATATCAGAAAAACCGACAAGAGAAAGTTGGAAAGGGACCGAGATATTCATGCTCATTGCTGTATATAATGTTGAAATGGCGACATAATCATCTCCACACATGATGGCTGTCATATCCGGGTTACCCTGAATAAATGTTTCCTGTTCAGGATCACTCTCGCTAATATAGCTTGTATCGCATGGAGCACTTTTAAAATGTATATATTGTTTTTTGATTGAAATCTCATGGTCAAGCAGCGCCTGGATATAACCGTGATACCGCTCCTCCCTGCTGGTGATATTATCTATCGGGTTCGAAGTGTATCCTATTTCCCTGTGTCCCTTCTCAATCAAGTACTTTGTCATCTCGTAAGAGCCCTTATAATGATCATGATATACGCTGTCAATCTGAACCTCACGAAATATACGGTCGATAATAACTATTGGAAACTGTTGCAATTTCAATCTCATCACCTGATCACTGCATGTCTTTCGACCTTGGGGAAATAAAATGATCCCATCGATTCCCCCTTCAACAAGCCTTTGCAAGCAACGTTCCTCATCTTCTTTATCCTTGCTTATTTTCAAAATAAGATCGCAATTATGCTTTCGCACTTCGTTCTCAGAAGCTTCAATTATTTTTGAAGTGTAATCGGATAAGTGTGGTACAATGAGAGCTATCTGTTTATACTGTTTCTCATTCTCCGCAAGTAACTGTCTTTTTGACGGTATTTCTCCTTCATAAGAAACTTCATCTTGTTGTCCGGAAAGGAACGTTCCCCTTCTTGGCAGACGGTACACTATACCTTGCTTAACAAGATGTTCCAGTGCCAGCTTACTCGTCATCCGGCTTACTCCAAATAACTTCGCGAGCTCTCCCTCCGAAGGTACCGGATCATGCGGTTGAAGTCTGCGGCTCTGGATGATACTTTTGACCTTATCGGAAATTTGCAGGTATAGTTGACTCGGTTTCTTAGGTGATTGTTCTTTTTCCATCTAAATTTATCCCCCGTATTTCTTAAACTCGTGGACTGCAGCATTGACAACTTAACATAGAATCTCAATCTAGTGATTTCTAGGATGAATCCTTAATAACTACGACCCTGATCAGTGATCTAAAAAAAGCTTATCTAATGTCACTGACATATTCAATGATATAAACTTTAAGATTTTGTAAATATCGTAAATTCTAAAAATATTAACGATTTCTATATCAGTAGATAATCATATATCAATGATATGAAAAAATAAGATTGATTAAGGTTGCAAAATAACGTTTGCTGCAAGCTGGCAACGAGAAAAGTACAATCAAACAAAAGAGGAACGACTTATAAACGAAAATAAGCAAATCTGATACAAAAGTTATTCCTCCTGAATTGGTTCATCTTCTACTAGAAAAATTTGTAGAAGTCTATAAGTCCTCAACTAGAGAAGAGCAAAAACAATTCTGCAGCTCTTGGTCAATATGATCACCTTTTGGTGAACAAATGCTCGTCCACGTCAAATTGACAAGATTGAACTCGAATTTGATTTTACGGAGATTAACCTTTCAAACAAGTTTATAATTATCCAGATGCTATAAAGAAAAACGGAAAAATAAGGTATATCAACACCTTCTATCCCAGCTTCTAATGAAAAAACTGGTTTTGTGAGATGAGACTCTGTTACTTTTCGAAGGGACGCGGGGACAGGAACCGTGTCCCACCATATTCCCTGCAGCTATCCCAAATATTTTTTTGTTAGAGCCAACGGACAAAAATCCAAGACCCTTGATCATACTGGTTTCATCCAAACCCAACTTGTGAAGTTGGTACCGTAACCTCTTGGTGGAACGAATCTTTTGTAATTTGTCAAACCCCATTTCGGATGGAATATAGCCAAATTCGCTCGTTTTCTAATATGAATAACCAAATTGTTTACAGGGTTTTATTTACAAATTGATTTATCAGGATTTTAATTTTGTCCTCTGGCTCTTAATGTAAAAGGGACAGGAAAGAGCCTAACAGGATATCGGATATACAAACAGAATGGGACAATAAACCTGTCCCCTTGTCCCTCTCTAAAACAATATGGTGTTTTATTCATAAACAATTGTTGTTGTACTATAAATTAATTCCTAGTAATCAACTTACAAATTTTACCTTTACGTTATTTAAATATTCGTATACGGTATTTTTAATTGTGTATAAATGTATATATTGATATACTTTCTTTATAGGTTGCTACAATATTTTTCGGAGGTAAATAGCATGGCGCTTAGCTATAAGCCATTATGGCGTTTATTAATAGAGCGAGATATGAAAAAGATGGATCTTAAGGAGAAGGCCAATATAACTGGAAATATAATCGCAAGGATGGGAAAGAACGGTTATATCGATATGAAATCTATCGAAAAGATATGTTTAGCTCTAGATTGTTCACCCAATGATGTATTTGAAATCATAAAGGAAATTAAAAAGGATATTTAATTAGTGATAATTTAATAGACAGTCAAAGTCACACATTTACTAAAAACTTATAAATGGAGAAAAATATGAGATATTTAGGTAATAAAGAATCAATAACACCGGAAATTTATGATTTGCTTGAAGAAAGGGGATTAATAAACCAAAACTATACCTTATTCGATGCCTTCTGTGGAACAGGTTCAGTTTCTGACGCTTTGAAAGGGAACTTTAATATAATTGTCAATGATTCTCTGACATGGAGTGTTATTTATACTAGAGGGCGACTTTGTGCACATAATTGCAAGTTTGATAAACTTGGATTTAATCCTTTTGAGTACTTTAATGAAAATGATGATATTTTAGAAGGCTTCTTCTATACCAATTATTCTCCTGCTGGGTCTAGTAGAATGTATTTTAGTCCTCATAATGCAGGGCGTATAGATTTTTTTAGAGCAAAAATTGAGCAATGGAAAAATAAAGATGTTATATCTGAGGATGAATATTGCTTTCTATTAGCTTGCCTTATTGAATCTATATCCTTAGTCTCAAACACTGCAGGGGTATATGGGGCATTTTTAAAACATTGGGATTCACGAGCAGTAAAGCCAATTCAGTTTATTAAGGTCGAATCAAAAAACTCAAGTCGTAATAATCTAGACTTTTATAATGATAAAACTGAAAACATTATTTCAGAAGTTGATTGCGATATTTTATATTTAGATCCACCTTATACGCAAAATCAGTATGGAACTCAATACCATATCTTGGAAACCCTTGTATTGGATGATAACCCCAGTATAAGTCCGATTACAGGTTCTAGAAGTACAACTCCTATGAGATCTGATTGGTCAAAGGACAATAAGAGTCATATACTTTTTGATAAAGTCATAGCAAAAACAAAAGCTAAGTACATTTTATTTAGTTATAGTATTGATGGCTTCTTGTCTAAAGATTTTATTGAAGCTACTTTAAAACGTTATGGAAAAGTAGATACGTATGTATGTAAGAAAATATCCTACAAAAAATATAAAAACTTCAAGTCTAACGGTAAAAAGGACCATTTTGAATATCTATTCTTCATTGAAAAAAGGAATAATGATCAGGTTAATTATGAATCTCCTCTAAATTATATTGGTAGCAAGTCAAAAATGATTGATGATATCAAAAAATATCTACCTGATAACATTGAAACATTTATCGATGCATTTGGAGGTGGTTTCAATGTCGGCATAAATATAAAAGCAAATAAAGTAATATATAATGATTTTAATTTTTTGGTTAAAGAACTAGTAGAATCATTTAAAGAAAATGATACGTATGATTATCTTTTATATATGCGTAGAATTATTAAGAAATTTGGACTTGAGGCTGCTAATTCAGAAGCCTATTTAAATGCACGGGATTACTACAATTCTTTACCATATGAAAAACGTAACCCTAAACTTCTCTATACAATTATTTTATATGGCTTTCAACAACAAATACGTTTTAATAGTAATTATAACTTTAATAATCCTGTTGGTATGAGGTGGTTTAATGATAAAGTCTTTGAGAAGATGATTAGTTTCTCAAGAGTATTAAAAGAAAAAGATGTTATTTTTAAAAGCTGTGATTATACTGAATTAAAAAGTGAAATTAATAAAGATACCTTTGTTTATATGGACCCGCCATACAGATTAACAACAGGAACTTATAATGATGGTAAAAGAGGATTTAAAGGCTGGAACGAGACCTACGAAGAAGGACTATTTGAATTTGCTGATTATCTAAATTTTAATAAAGTTAAGTTCATGATTTCTTATGTACTTGAACATAAGGAAGAGGTTAATTATCAATTAAAATCCTGGATTGAAGATAGAGGTTACAGATTAATAAATATACCCGGTATTCCTGGTCGAAAGAGAAATGAGGTCTTGATTATAAATTATGACAAATTAGTATCTTCTTCAAGTTTTACTCATGAATCCTTAGATGATGTTAATATGGCAATTTGGAGCTAGTACTTATATATCAAAATAGCAATTAACGCTAACAATGTTAAGTTTGTGAACGTTCCTGAGCATAAAAGGAAAATAAATCGCGAATTAAAAAATGGATTAAAAAGTCAATTATGATTTAATAGAATTAAATTCCATAAGGGGTATGAAGGGGAAGTGATTGTTAGAAAATATGAAGACATCTAATCTACCACATTTCATTATTAACAATAATTATCAAAAAAGCACTAGCCATTATTCTGACTTTCTAACGAATGAAATCTTAAAGGATATTTGTCTACGAATTACAGGTATTGATACCTTTACTGTTGATTTTATTAATGATGTAAATGTTGGTAAACTTGCTTTATTAGAATATAACGGTTCAAGTTCATACGTTTTAGTCCCTGACTTAGCAGTCGATGGTCGTAATGCATATTTCCAAAGCTTCCCGACTTCATTAGTAAGGTACTACGCCGACCCTAATACCGATAAGAATATATACTTTTATTTCCTTCCTTTTGAAGGAAATAATAATACAAATTATTATCGCTTCTTATACCGATTAATGGCTACTGCAGGTGTGCAATTTTTGAACACATCCGATTATTTTCCAAATGATATATTACCATTCGCCACAATTGAAGATATTATGGCTGGGAGAGAACTCAACCGTAACAGAAATAAATCTAATAATTCTACTTATATAACAAAAGATACTGATAATGTAGTAGTGTTTATGACACTCTTAAATTTCCGAAAGTTGACGGTATTGCCTGTCCAGAATTAGTCGATTATAATGTCCATATATAATTCGAAACATTTCGAC
>NZ_JAUSUN010000011.1:0-109411 GCF_030814065.1 Mesobacillus stamsii | reverse complement strand
ACCCATTGGAGAAAACTGAATCATCCATCGGTATAGACTTAGGCATCACTGACTTTGCTATTCTTTCTGATGGTCGCAAGATTGACAATAATAAGTTCACATCAAAAATGGAAAAGAAACTAAAACGTGAACAGCGAAAACTTTCAAGACGTGCGTTAAATGCTAAAAACAATGGTATTAACCTTCTTGATGCAAAAAACTATCAGAAGCAAAAACGTAAAGTTGCTAGATTACACGAAAGAGTCATGAACCAACGTGACGATTTCCTTAATAAGTTAAGTACAGAAATAATCAAAAACCACGATATTGTCTGTATCGAAGACTTGAATACCAAAGGAATGTTACGCAATCATAAGCTTGCAAAATCAATCTCTGATGTATCATGGTCTGCTTTTGTATCGAAATTAGAATACAAAGCGAAATGGTACGGTAAAACAATCGTGAAAATAAGCAGATGGTTTCCGTCTAGTCAGATATGTTCCGATTGTGGACATCAAGATGGCAAGAAATCTCTTGAAATAAGAGATTGGACTTGTCCTGTTTGCCATGAGCATCACGATAGAGATATTAATGCCAGTAAAAATATCCTAGTCGAAGGCTTAAGAACCTTAGTTTTGGCTTAAACAAAATATAGAACCGTAGGAATCTACGGGGATAGCTTGGTCAATAAGAGAAACCTCTGTTGGCAAAGAAATATGTCAACAAGTACGCTCTGTTCCCAAGAATCTCCCACTTCAACTAGACCGTAAGGTCAGTAAGTGGGGGTAGTTCAAGCTAGGTCTAATATTAATTGTCATTGCGTCTGTCCTGGCCCCTTTTTCTCCAGGATTCGGCTGGTTGCTTGGTTTTCGAATGATCCAAGCGATAGGCAGTTCTACATTGTTTCCGGCTGGAATGGGAATCATTCGCCATGTGATTACCGAAAACCAAGCAAAAGCGTTAGGGACACTCTCAATCTTTTCATCTGTTTCAGCAGCGTTTGGGCCATCTATTGGTGGATTCTTGATACATTTTGGAGATTGGCCAGCGATTTTTTTGATCAACTTTCCATTTATCATCGTGTCTTTTCTATTAGCGATTAAGGTTCTCCCAAAGGACCCTGTCCGTGAGAAACAACAAATCAAGCTAGATTACATTGGAATTTTACTATTTACAGGAATGATTGTTAGTTGGTTGTTATTCTTGCTTGGACTAGAAACTGCCTTTAGCTGGTGGAAATTAGCTCTAAGTATCCTGTTATCAATTATATTTTATTTATTTGAAGCTAAAAACAAAGAGCCGTTTGTGGATGTCTTGGCTTTACAGAAAAATAAGAACGTAACGTTCGTTTATTTGCAATTTATTTTAATCAACATTGTTTTTTACTCCGTCTTTTTCGGTGTCCCGACCTTCTTGCAGGACAAAATGCATCTTGAATCGAATATCACCGGAATTTTAATGTTGGCTGTAGC
This sequence comes from Mesobacillus stamsii, assembly GCF_030814065.1. NCBI lineage: Bacteria > Bacillati > Bacillota > Bacilli > Caryophanales > Bacillaceae > Mesobacillus > Mesobacillus stamsii. Next base: position 107,960 of record NZ_JAUSUN010000011.1, on the reverse strand, counting down.
AGGTTTTGGTGTCATCATTGCCCCACTTGCAGGAAAATGGATTGATGCTAATGGTTCGAAACCAATTTTATTAGTTGGTTCCGTGAGTATTATTTTAGGAACCTTAATGTTACTTACGATTCGTCCTGATTCGAGCTATGTCTGGATTTTCTTTGCCCTTTCTATTCTCGGAGTGAGTAACGGTTTTAATAATATTGGGATGCAAACAGCCTTATACAGTTTTGTAACTCAAGAAGAAACAGGAACAGCGTCCGGACTATTTATGACTTCCCGCTATATTGGAACCATTCTATCTTCCAGTTTGTTAGGGATTTTGTTTGGAAAAGAAGTAACAACGAGTCACTTTCATATGATTGGGGTTGTTGGCGCAATCGTAGGAATCGCAGTCCTCTTATTAACGATAAGGATGCCTAATAAAAAGAAGGCTAATTCGACTGCGTGATTGGATCCTATTAAAATACTCAACTGAAGTTTTAGCTATTGATTTAATATGATAGAATGGTGAAAGACGCTAGGAGCCATTCGGAAGTTTGTTTTGGTTTTTTGCTGAAATCGTAAAAGGGGAGCTTGTGAAATCAGGCTGAGAGGATAGCTAGTTTGCTGTCGACCATTTGACCTGATCTGGGTAATGCCAGCGGAGGGAATATGTCTTATTACATATTCTACCTCTCACGCTTATTATAAAGCGTGATTTTTTTTAAAAAAAAGAGGGGGAAGTATATTGGGAAATGAAAAAATTGAAATTGGTATTGATGAAAAATTGCCTATTAGGCAAGGAATATTGTATGGATTACAGCATGTATTTGTTTCTAATGTTTGGCTTGACCCAATCTTTGTCGCAGCGATGATTGGCCTGCCATTGACACTTTCGGCAAATATTGTTAATGCCGTATTTATCTCAGCAGGGCTTGTGACCATTGTCCAAGCAACGAAACTTGTCCGATTGCCGATTATTCAAGGTCCATCTGCGGCATTTGACTCGATTATGATCGCTGCGGGGAAAGCAAATGGACTTGCCGCAGCAAGCGGCGGAATATTCTTAAGCGCAATCATTGTCTTTTTCTTATCGATTACTGGATTAATCGGCAAATTAAAAGCATTGTTTACCCCAGTTATTACGGGCACAGTAATCTTTGTAGTGGGGATTTCATTGTCGGGTTTTACGTTATATGAGTTTTTAGGGGGCACACTTGGAATGGAGACCTTTGCGACAATTGAGACGCTATCGATGTCTATTCCAACAGCGATGATCGTTATTTTTTTATCACTTTTTGGCAAAGGTAAGTGGAAATCATTCTCATTTCTTATTGGACTAGTGATCGGGGATATCATTGCTTTTACCCTCGGAAAAACGAATTTTTCCATGATTGCAGATAAAGGCTGGTTCGGTATGCCGCATTTTTTGCCATATGGTAGCTTAGCATTTGAATGGGGAACATTTTTGACGTTTTTTACCGCCTATATCGTTGCGATTATTGAGACAATGGGAGTATATGAAGCGTCTGCTGACATGCTAAAAATAAACTTAGATTCAAAGCGAATCCGCAATGGCTTTGCTGGAGAATCAGCAGGTTCCCTTGTGTCCTCTTTAATAGGAGGATTTCCTACAACTGCCTACGGGCAAAACGTTGGGTTATTACGGCTTACTGGTGTCGGATCGAGGCAACCAGTTTTAATAGCTGGAATTATTTTCCTTATTTTAGGTTTTGTGCCAAAGGCTGGCGCTTTGCTTGCGTTGACACCAGATGCAGTTGTCGGTGGGATTTTCTTGCCAGCTGCCGCAAGCCTTGTGTTTACGGGAATCTCTATTCTTGGAAAAACAGAAAAAACAGAAACCAACTATATGATTATCGGGTTATCATTGCTTTTAGCAATTAGTTTACCAACATATTTTAAAGATCTTACAGGTACTGCGGGAACATTTTTTTCGAATAGTATTTTTATTGCAGCTATTTCATCCATTGTATTGCAACTCGTTTTAATAAATTTGCCAATGCATTTTAAAAAAGGAGTGAGTAGATGAGACAGGATTCAATTATCATGGCCAACCAAATACTCTCATTCATTGAAGGAAATAGCGAAACTAATTTTAACGGATTGGCAGTAACTTTGTTTCAATATCAATTTCAACATAATCTTCCATATAAAAAATTTTGCCAGACGAAGAGGAAAACGCCATTGACTGTAAAAAAGTGGGATGAAATTCCTCCAATGCCGATCCAAGGGTACAAAGAGTTAATGCTTGCTTGCGAGCCGCCCGAGGAAGCGGCAGCCGTTTTTATGACAAGTGGGACAACGAATCCGGAGACCAAAGGGAAAAATTATCATCCGACACTTGCTGTTTGGGACGGTTCAATGAAAGCTCCGTTTAAAAAGTTTGTCTTACCGGATGTTGATAAAATGATGATTTTTGTTTTATCGCCAGCTGCTGATCTGAATGAACATTCATCCCTTTCTCGTTATTTATCAAATGCGGTAACATACTTTGGCACAGAAAACAGCCGTTTCTTTTTTACGGAAGCTGGGTTGGAAATGGAAACAGTCGCTTCTGCATTGCGTGAGTGCGAGGATCGCGGAGAAGCAGTGATGTTAATGGGAGCGACGTTTGCCTATGTTCATTTATTGGATTATTTTCTAGAAAAAAACCTTCGCTTTCACCTGGCAGCTGGTAGCCGGATTTTTGATACTGGCGGCTTTAAAGGGCAAACACGTGAAATTGAAATGGATAAATTATACGGGATGTTTGCTGAAATTTTCAATGTTAAGCGAAATATGTGTATCAATATGTACGGGATGACCGAATTAAGTTCGCAAGTCTATGACCAAACCATTCTTTCCACATATGAAAGTGGGCAGACCATTTTTGATAAAACGGGGCCCGCTTGGTTGAAAACGATGATTCTTGACACAGACACATTAGAACCTGTGCCAAATGGCAAGTCGGGAGTAATTGCTCACTACGACTTGGCCAATTGGAATTCATGCCTAGCGATATTAACAGAAGATATCGGTTATCGCACCGAACATGGTTTTGTTATACTTGGAAGGGTGCAAGGTTCGGAAGCAAGAGGCTGTTCCATTGCTATTGATCAGCTAATGCAGTCGAACGAGTGATTAGCAAAGGAGCGACATGAATCATGCAAATTTTGCAGGCATATTGGATCCCAAAGGCTGTTGATGTTCCAATTGTTCGTGAACAGTTGATCGGTTCCGCTTACCAACTGGAGTACCCTGTAGTAACTAGTGAAAAGATTCGAGAAATCACTGCTCTAATTCAGCAAAATCGGGTAGATTATTTACAGCGCCTTACAACTGGTGATATCGTCAACAAGATTGATCAAGCCATTCAAAAATGGCTTAACCCTGGTTATCCGCTTCGGATACAGGCAGAAGCTCTGCTTCCAATAATCACTGGGTATGATCCGGAAATGGTTCGGCTTGAATTGAAAAAATATATGAGGACCTTTCGGAAAAAAGAATTACTGCGCTTTTTAGATGAAGAATTTGACCAAGCGGCGATGCTGGATGAATTTCGTCCACGAAAAAGTGGTGGATTAAGCCGAGTCTATGGCCCGCGGTCGATTTTTCATGTTTTTTCCGGAAATGTTCCTGGTGTGCAAATATGGAGTTTGATTATGGGCCTCTTGCTTAAATCAGCTAATCTTGGCAAAACATCTACAGCAGAACCTCTGTTGCCAGTTTTATTTACTCAATCGCTTGCCGAGGTAGATCCGCAATTGGCCGAAACGATAGCGATCCTTCCGTGGAAAGGTGGGATGACGGAACTTGAGAAAGCAGCAGTAAATAGCGCTGAGGCTGTGGTCGTTTATGGATCGGAAAATACAGTAAAAGCAGTCCGGAAAATCGTGCCTTTGTCAAAAACGTTTATAACATATGGGCATAAAATCAGTCTCGCTATTATTGGCAAAGAAGCGCTTAGACCAGACTGCTTCTATGAAACAGTACATAAATTTGCCGAAGATATATCCATTTATGATCAGCAGAGCTGTCTATCACCGCAGGCGGTTCTTGTTGAAGCTGGCAGTGCAATCAGTCCAAAGCAATTTGCACAATTGCTTGCAGCAGAACTTGCTCGTTACGCCCAAAAAAGACCGAGAGCAACGCTTTCTGACGAAGAAACGATGTCGATCCAAAATTTGCGACACCAAACTGAACTGGAAGCAATTAAGAATGAAAATATAGCCATCTATGCAAGCAAGCAAAATACATCGTGGACAGTTATTTATCATCATCAACCTGGTTTTGATGGCTCACCATTGAATCGATTTATTCATGTTTTTTATTCAGAAAAATTAGAAACGGATCTAGGTAAAATGCAACCGTTTGAAAACTATTTACAATCTTGTGGACTTGCAGTCTCGCCCGAGAGGCTTTTCCCGATTGCTGAGCGTTTGGGTGAACTTGGAATGAATCGACTCACGCAAGTTGGAAAAATGAACAGTGCCAAGCCAGGATGGCATCATGACGGGCGGTTCAATTTACTGGATTTTGTGCGTTTTACCGACATAGAACGTGGACTTGAAGATGCTTTAGAGCGATTTGACCCTGATGTAGAGTAGAAGTGAATGATTTTAAGACTTGTTGTTCAATTAGCTGTGAAATAGTGAAAGGAGAAACTAGTATGATGGTTAAAAATAAAGTTGCCTTAGTTACAGGTGCAAGCAGGGGTATCGGAGCAGCGATAGCGAAGAAGTTGGCTAGAGAAGGGGCATTTGTTGGCGTGAATTTTTTTAAAAATCAACAGCTAGCAGAAAACGTAGTTAACGAAATTAAAACATTTTCCGGTCAGGCAGAAGCCTTTCAGGCAGATGTCCGAAACCCAGAACAAGTGCAAGCAATGGTAGCGAAATTGGCAGACAGTTTTGGCGGGATTGATATAGTTGTCAACAATGCCTTAAGCCATTATACGTTTAATCCGAAAACAAGGAAAACAGCGTGGGAAACGAATTGGGACGACTACCAACAGCAATTGGATGGCAGTGTTAAAGGAGCTTACAACATATGTCAATCAGCAATGCCTTTTATGAAAGAACAAATGTCTGGAAGACTAATCAATATTGTCAGTAATTTAATCGATTTCCCTGTCATTCCGTATCATGACTATACTACTGCTAAGATGGCACTATTAGGCTTTACCCGATCATTAGCAGCTGACCTTGGCTCTTTCGGGATTACTGTGAATGCAGTTTCTCCTGGGCTTACTTACCCAACGGATTCTAGCGTGGAAACAACGGAAGATGTTCGCGAATCAATTATTCAGCTGACGCCAATGAGACGTTTGGCAACTCCTGACGACATTGCTAACGCCGTTGTTTTTCTTGCTTCTGAAGGTTCGTCGTTTATAACCGGACAATGTTTAAACATAGATGGTGGATTAGTGATGAGGTAGCTCTAACAAATCACTAGCCGCTAGCATAAATAAGCTTGCGGCTTAAATTTTTTCGTGTTCCTTTTGTTGTATAATTCGCTTTTCATTCAAAGGGGTAGTCTACCATTTTCTGAAAATATGGAACCCACCCTTTAAATCCCAATAGATGGATAAGGTTTAAAAGTTCTTTAGTTGTATTGGCCGTCTTTCCAAAGAATCGTAGTACCATCCTCTAAACTTCTTTGTACATCGATAATTCGTTGATTGGACGAACCTCTGAATAAGATGCGTAAGTCCTTTTTTGCTACTTCAAACCGCCCATCAACAATTACATCAAGATAAGGTAATATCTCTTTTTTAGTCTCAGGCAACTCTTCAAATATATAACCAGTATATAACCATATATTCTTGTTTGTTTGCGCTTTTATTTCCTTAACTAGCCTCAACGTATCCTCATATTGAAAAGTAAGACTATCTCCACCACTTATTGTTACATCTGAGATAGTATTTTCTTCGATAATGTCTATTAATTCATTTATACGGAACTGCATCCCATGGTTTACATTCCAAGAGGAGGGATTATGACATCCCTCACAATAATGTATACAACCTGAGACATAAATGACAGTACGAATACCGTTTCCATTATCTGTTGAATCAGTGTCGATTTTCATAATTCTCATTTCTGATACCCATGTTTTACTCTGTTTTTTTCTTCATTCCATTTTGAACTGTTCCATTTGTCCATGCTTCCTACCAAGTATCCAGTTATTCTTCTTATGCGTTCAATGTTATGTTCCTCGTAATTATTACACTTAGGGCACTCATTATAAATTACACCATTGAACCCGCATTGAAGGCAGCGATCAACTGGTACATTAAAACTGCCATAACCAATCCCATTTTCTTTCATAGCAACAACATAAGTTTCTAGAGCATCAATATTCTTTGAAGCATCTTCAGTTAATTCAATATATGTAATGTGACCGGCGTTTGTTAAAGCATGATAAGGTGCTTCCTTCTTAATTTTATTGATTGCATTAATCCTATACTCAACTGGAACATGATTACTATTCGTAAACCATTCCTTGTCTGTTACTCCTTTTATGATCCCATGCTTTTTGCGAGCAAGTCTTAAAGCTTTGCCTGCATAGGATTCAGCAGGTGTTGCTAGCAAGGTATAATTTAATTTTGTCATCTCTGTAAAATGGTCCATCTTTTCCTTCATAAAAGAAACAATTTTTAACCCTAGTTCCTGAGCATCATCGCTTTCCCCATGATGTTTCCCTGTCAGGGCAACTAATGCCTCAGCTAAACCAACATACCCAACGGACAATGTACCTTGACGAAGAACCTCTTTTAGAGAGGCATCTTTATTTAGTTTTTCTGAATCCCTCCAAATGCCTTGACCATATAAGAATTTGAAATTTACAGGTGTCTTGTTCGATTGATATAAGAATCTTTCAAATAATTGTTGACTTGCTAAGTCCACATAATGCTCTAGCTTCTTGAAAAATTCTTCTAAGCCATCACTTTCTAACGCAATTAAGGGCAGGTTAATAGAAGTGAACGATAGGTTTCCTCTGCCCACCGGAGTGGACTTACCATTCACATTGGCTAATACTCTTGTTCTACAACCCATTGTTGCAATATGAGTTTCAGGGTCGTCTTCTTTATAGTAGGGTAAATTAAAAGGAGCATCCACAAATACATAATTTGGAAAAAGTCGTTTTGCTGTTGTTTGAAGTGACAATCTGAATAGATCGTAATTGGCATCACCTTGATTAAGATTAATACCATCTTTTACTTTAAAAATTTGAATTGGGAAAATCGGTGTTTCGCCACTCCCTAATCCTTTTTGAGTAGCAAGGAGCATATTCCTAACAAGCATTCTACCCTCCCTTGAAGTATCTAACCCATAATTAATACTAATAAAAGGGACTTGCCCACCACCCCGACTATGCATGGAATTACTATTATGAATAAACGCTTCACAAGCCTGATAAACCTCTCGATCTGTTAGTTCCCATGCTTTTTCTTCAATGTCACAGCCGGCTTGAACGTCTTCTAATAATTGAACATTTTTCTTGTACGTCTTATATACATAAGGGGCTAAATCAAAATCGAAGTTACTCATAGCTTGACCACCGTGTTGTTGATTTTGATTAGATTGAAAAATAATAGAGACTAATGCCATGGCAGAAACAATGCTTTTTGGTTCGCGCATATGTCCATGACCAGTATCAAAGCCATTTTTTAATACTTTTCCTAATGCGATTTGAACGCATGTTGTTGTTCCAGTTACATAATAATCCAAGTCATGAATATGTATATAACCATCCTCATAAGCTAGTTTTACTTCTTTAGATAATATATGTTCAATTGCGTAAAACTTTGCACTAGTAGAGGCAAAGAGTCCCATCATTCCCATAGGGCTTTTGCCATCGACATTTGCGTTTTCTTGTATTAAGTCTTGATTCTTACTGCCTGTAATTTCCTTGAATACTTCTAATAGATTTAAAGGGTTTTGCTTTGTTTCCATTCTTTTTCTCCTCCTAAATAACTATTATCACTTATACTTGATTTTTTCTAAATATTATCGAATTTTTAAATCGTAAAGTTTCATGTAACCCCTTCTTTCCTTAATATAAAAAAGCTGCCTATTCAGTAATAGGCAGCATAAAATGGAAACGTTCAGAATTTAAGAAAGTGAATCGTCTCCATTTCTTACTCCCCGAAGAAATGTTTAAATTTGTTTTATATAGGCAGGTCTCCTGGCTTAGCTTCATTCTCCGATTCCCTTCCCATGCGATTGCATAGTGGCATTGAATCATCGTCAGCTTTACAGTTGCGGGGACAGCGTCGGAATTGCACCTAACTTCCCTATTAAACTACATATAGTAGTACCTATATATAACTAAACACCATATATTGTTGTAGAGAAATCAAGTTTATCATTTTTCTAATAAAAAGTAAATCTATCATATACTCAGAAAATAATTCAAGGATTTACGGAGGTAACGTCAAATCTTTTGAGAGGAAAACAACTTTTAATCAAACGTTTTCGAGTTGGCAAACGGGGAAAGATGTTTCAAAAGTATTATCATCGTTATAAAGTGGAAAAGGGAGTAAGCTGTTTAGATTTCCTTATCAATAAAATTATGGAATAATAAAGGAATAAGGGAAGGACAGGTTCTACGGTGATATTGAAATCGAGAAAAAACTTTTTTGTCTCCTTCATAATTCAAGAAATAGGGTGCTATATAAAAACATGATCATCTATATACTATTTATTTTTATCGGGATTATTGGACTTGGGTATGCGGTTGTGAAGATTCATCCGACTTTTGGCGGAAAGCAGTCAAAAGAGAAGATGGAATTATTCGCACAGTCTCCGCAATATCAAAAGGGGAAATTCATTAATCTGAACAGAAACGAGTGGGATACGAGTTTTGGGTCGATGCTTTCCATGATAAGGGAATTTTTAAAAAGTAAGGTCGAAAGAAAACCTCGGACTCCCCTTTCGATCGTACCCTATTCTCCAGGAATAGATCGTTCTAATTCAGCAAGAGTTACCTGGTTTGGTCACTCGGCTTTCATGCTTGAGGTAGAGGGGAAAACGATTCTGTTTGATCCAATGTTTGGGAAAGCGCCAACACCGTTTCCAATCAAAAACCAGCGGTACAGCAGAAAGCTTCCTTTCAAAATCGAGGATCTGCCAGCAATCGATGCTGTGGTACTGTCGCATGACCATTATGATCATCTTGATTATGGTTCAATCATGAATATGAAAGAAAAGGTAAAACAGTTCATCACTCCTCTCGGTGTTGGAAGCCATTTGGCAAGATGGGGAATTCCAGAAGAGAAGATCAGTGAACACGATTGGTGGAATGAATATACTTTCGAAGGCCTTAAGCTCGCGTGCACCCCGGCTCGCCATTTTTCTGGCCGCGGACTTGCCGACCGTAACTCAACGCTTTGGTGTTCTTGGGTCATCATTGCCCGGGATACAAAAATATATTTCAGTGGCGATGGCGGTTATGGTTCGCATTTTAAAGAGATTGGCGAGAAATATGGCCCGTTTGACCTGACGCTGATGGAATGCGGCCAATATGACGTACGCTGGGCAGATATTCATATGCTTCCTGAAGAAACGGTACAGGCACATCAGGATGTGAAAGGAAAGCTTCTTCTTCCGGTACATTGGGGGGCATTTACTCTGTCGCTCCATGCCTGGCATGATCCAATTGAACGGGCAGTCCGGGCTGCAGAGGAATCTGGAGTCGAGATTGCGACTCCGAGAATTGGGGAAACCGTCATCGTAGGTGAAGACCAGTTTCCGGACCTTGCCTGGTGGAGGACAGAATCCTATAGAGTTTTTAATGATGAAACGTAATAAAAACCGCATGGATTAAATCCGTGCGGTTTCTTTCCTTATATCAACTTCTCGAGATTTACTCGTTTATGGATTGCGAGCATTACGGGAATACCGATAGCCATTACGATAAATTCACCCGCGGCTGTTGTTAGCCATGTGAACCAGAACGGCAGCTGGAATGCGAGATTCAATTCAATCGCAATCAGGAACATCGTGAAGGTGAATAACACTGTGTTTACAATCATTCGCCCGATAATACTTTTAATGTATTTAGCGGATAAGATCGTAACCAATAAAGAAATTACTGACTGGCCAACTCCAAACACAAGGTCATAGGCGACCATCGGGGAAAAGAGCAGGTTTGTTAAAAACACGCCTAATACAATCCCAAAGAAATACTTTTTGTTAAAAACAATCAGGTGGTTGAACATTTCCGAAATTCGAAATTGTACATTGGTAAAACCGAATGGCTGGATGACAGCTGATACAGCGATATACAAAGCTGCCAGAATCCCGTTACGGACAATCGTTCTTGTGTTCATTATTCATCTCTCCTAGTTTTTTTACGTGGGATGGTTACGAACCACGATATTTAAACACCAATTATATATTATATAGGATAATAGACCCTGTCACAACAGAATTTTTCAGAATAAAAGAGTAAAGGAATTACTTTTTAACAGATAGAAAAATCTATCAGGAAAAGCAATCTTAGTAAAAAAAAATATTTATTTTTACTCGGCAATTAAGTATGATAAAAATAGAATTAAAATCCGATAAAGGCAAACTCAGGGGAACCTGAGGACGCAAAACTACAGGGGCTAAAGTCTTGACCAGCCAGCCAGTTGCCGAAGCTTCACATAGTCATCTTATGTGTGCTGATCTTCGGATAGCACTTTTTTTGATTTTAATTCCAATATATTATGGGGGGAATTGGAATGAATAAATTAGTCGCATCAACCATTTTAACAGGATTGCTTGCTTTTGGTACGGGTGTCTCGGCGCAGGGTGTCGTAGAAACGGCTGATCCTGGGACGACACCTGACGAGTTTTTATTTACGTTTGATCAATTACTGGAAGAATTGCAGCTTTTTCTTACCTTTGATAATGAAAAGGAGGCTCAGCTACTGCTTGACTTTGCAAACGAGAGACTTGCTGAGGCGTCAGTTATGTCTCAAGAAAACAAGAGAGAACTCGTTCAAGAGACGTTTAAGGATTATTTAATAACGCTTAAGAAAGCGCAAGAGAAGGTCACAGAGGTTATTGTTGAAAAAGAGACCGATGCCACTGGGGAAGCTCGATTGGCAGAAGAGTTGGAAAAAGCAGCTAATCTTGAGGAAGGGATTACTGAAGAACTTGAAGATGGACTAAAGGAATCAGTTACAGAGGAAACAGAGCAAACAAAAATTGTCGCGAACGTAGTAAAAGAGCTTGATCGTGAAATGGTCTCCAAACTGCGCGAACAAAACTTAGGCTATGGACAAATCGCACAAATCTTTTGGCTTGCAAGAACAGCTGGCAAGACAGTAGAAGAGGTTGCCGTGGTATTTACTGAGGAAAATGCTGGACTTGGTCAGGCAGCAAAGCAACTTAAAGTCCATCCTTCGCAAATGAATGGACTCGTATCAGGCAATAAAAAATCTTCTGATGAAGAAGAAATGGATACCGATAAAATAGACGAGAGATCAGTTGATGAAGGGTCTGATGCAGCAACACAGGCTGAAGAAGCGGATACTACAAAAGAACCAGATTTGACTGTACAGCAAGTTAGTACTGGAGTGGCTTCAATCGCAAGTACGGTGATGAGTACGAATGCTTCCGATACAGAAGAAAAAAAGGCAGATACAGAATTGAAAGCGAAGGCAGACACTGTGAAGGTTGCTAAAAAGGAAATGGAAACAGAAAAGAAAGCTGTAGAACAAAAACGTGAAGTGAGAGAGAAGGACGAAGAAAATCAAAAAGAACAAGTGATCCAAGCAGAAGAGAAGCAAGAAGAGAAAACAACAGAAAAAGAACAAGCCAAGACGAAAGAAAGGAAAGAGAATAAAGAGAATAAAGAGAAGCATGATGAAGAAGAATCAGAAGAAGACGACCTCAACGACGAGGAAAGCCAGGATAAGTAAAACAAAAAACAGATAGTAAGGTTTGTAGGGTAAAAACTTGTACTACATTCCTATTATGCGATATGATGATTAATAACAGTCCCTAATAGAATACTTAAGTTTAGATTGATAGGTGATCATTGTCATAGAACATATGGAGGAATCGGAATGACCACAGAACTGCAAACCATAGGTGAAGCAATAGTTAACAGAAAAAATCAAATTGCGAAGGCAGTGCATGAAGACAGGTTTTCAGACGGTGTCTTAACGGAAGCACAGAAACATGATTTTGAGAAAGTTGAGCAGCAAATACTTGAAGTCAGGGCCAACTTTATTGAACTGTTCGGTGAAGCCTTGATCGAGCACGAAGACCCTAAAGGGGTTTTCGATAAGCTGACAACATGGGGAAAAGAAACGGGTGAATATATTTATAATCTTGGTGCCTCTCTTGATGAAGCACTAAAGGATTCTACCTATTATCGTGAACATATTTGGCATGCGATTAGAGAAGTGGCTAAGGACATGTCCACTGCTGTCTTCTTTGATGTTTTGGATATTATTGACCCGTTGATGGACCATGCAATATACAGCTTTAGTCTCACATTTGTTGAAGCACATCAAAAGAGTCTAGAAAATGCCAAAACAGCATTGCTTGAACTTTCCGTACCGGTTGTTCCGTTAATGCCTGGGGTCGGTGTCCTGCCTCTAGTTGGGAATGTGGATACAGAAAGAGCGCGGTTATTGATGGAAGAAACGCTAAGCCAAGCGGTGAAGCTAAAGCTGACCCATCTTATCTTTGATGTATCCGGCGTTATGATTGTAGATACGATGGTTGCCGATCAGCTATTTAAAGTCACTAGCGCCCTTTCGCTTGTTGGTGTAAAAACCATTATGACCGGCATCCGTCCAGAGGTGGCTCATACGATGGTGACACTCGGACTGAATCTGGAAGGAATCATGGTGAAATCTAATCTACACCAGGCTTTTAAGGAAATTCAGCACTTACAAAAAGCATATTAATTGGAAAAAAAGCTGCCATGGCAGCTTTTTTGGCTTATAGAACAGGGACTTGATTTGCCGAGTCGGATTTCGTGTATTTTGCTGGATTAACACCTATACTATAATGTGATTTGATTAAGAGGAGGATTCATAATGCAAATTGAAATGTGGACAGACTTTGCTTGACCATTTTGCTATATTGGCAAAAGGCGTCTGGATGACGCTATTAAACAGATTGACCACCCAATTGAGGTAACGTACCGCTGCTACGAGCTAGATCCAAACAAGGAGCGAGGTATAGATCTCAATATGTATGAATCTCTCTCCAAAAAATATGGGATGAGCATCGCCCAGGCAAAGGCGAGTACGCAAAATATCGTGCAGATGGCGAAGGAATCTGGTCTGGAATATAATTTTGATACGTTGATTTTAACAAATACATTCGATGCCCATCGCTTAGCAATGTTCGCGAAAAGCCATGGATTAATGGCTGAGATGACGGAAAGGCTGTTGCGTGCCTATTTTACGGATTCAAAGGATATTGGAGACCACGAAACATTGGTGGACTTAGCTGGAGAAGTCGGACTGAATCGCGAAGCTGTAGAGAAAATGCTCGCAAGTAATGAAATGGCAGAAGAAGTTCGTGCTGATGAAAGCACTGCCCAACAGTATGGGATCACAGGTGTGCCATTCTTCTTGATCAATAAGAAGTATGCTATTACTGGTGCCCAGTCTACTGAAACGATCGTCCAGACGTTGAAAAAAGTCATCGCTGAGAGTGAAATCACTATTTTGAACAATGATGATGGAATGATTTGTGACGACGATGGTTGTGAAATTCCAAAAAAGAACTAGTCGGAAGTGTTTCATTATAACCTCGATAACAGACAGAAAGACGAGGATGGATATATATTGAAAAGAAGCTGCCTGTTTTTGCAGGCAGCTTTTATCCATGTACAAATTTGATTAGCTTATCTTCTGTTCGAGATCGGCGATGGCTCTTGCATTACGTGACCTGATGAAGAAGACTGTCGTGACGGTAATGGCCAATACTCCAAAAGTGACGCTCATCTAGCATCAAGCAGGAATCCGGTAAGGGGCAGCACTGCCTGAAAGATAAATCGGTCCATCATGTTTCTGAACGAGAAGAAGCGGCCATGGAAATCCTTTGGCACCCTCGTTTGGAAGATTGTCGCAGCAGTCGGGAAAAAACTGCCAACGGAAAAACCGAATATCAGGAAGGAGACAATTGTCAGCACTGGCTGATCGGCAAAATACAACATCAACTGTGAAAAACCCGATTAGCATCGAACTGGAAAACAGAATTTTATAAGGGGAGAATTTATGGCTGATTCGTTTGATCAGAAACGCTCCGGTCATGAACGCAAGTCCTTCGGCAGTATAGATCTAGCCTTTGATCGCAGAACTTTCCTGAAGTTCACTGATATTGATGATGACAAGATTAAAGCCTCCTAAGAATAGGAGTGGAACTAATGTCAAAACCAAGGTCATCATGACAATTGGCAATTTTAAGATAACAGGGAAGACATCTTTGAATCCCTGCTTCTGGTTTTCCGTGACTGTCATGTGCGTCTTCTTTTCTTCAAATTGTAATAACCATGTAAGACCAAAAAGGATAAGATAGGCAGCCATTGATTGAGATAGACAGAATTCAATGGCATGGCCACCAGGAGGATTCCAGCTGCTGCAGTCCCAATGATCCGTGATACTGTAGATACATTCATATAGACGCCGTTCAACTGCAATAAATCCTTTTCCTCTATTTACAAAAATTCGTAAAGCCAAATAAAAAAGATGATAAGCGACCGGTATCGTCAGGGTGGTATGTTTGTTTAGAAAAGTTGTTTAATCCAGTCATCGTAAAAAATGAAGCTAGGATATCTTCTATTTCAAAGTTTGATCATGACCTCGGTACCATCTTGCAATCTTGCATCAACAAGCAATGTTCCTTTATGTCTGCCTAATTCACGGATAAGTTCATTCAGCAGCTGCCTGTTTAGTAGAGTAGTGAAAAGTGCGGCTGGAATTTGATATTGTTCATTATTCTGATTTGCCCATTTATGCATCTGGGTCTGGAACTTTTTCGATCCAATAATCATACTGCCAGCTTTTAAGAAGGTGTAAGGGACAGGGAGGGAGAATGCGACTTTATTGGTTTTTATTTTTATTTTTAACATTTTTTTACTCAATGACGACTTTCACTGTATCGCCATTTGCCGATTGGATATCGACAATGTTC
The DNA here is from genome assembly GCF_030814065.1 of Mesobacillus stamsii. Lineage (NCBI taxonomy): Bacteria > Bacillati > Bacillota > Bacilli > Caryophanales > Bacillaceae > Mesobacillus > Mesobacillus stamsii. Next base: position 92,832 of record NZ_JAUSUN010000011.1, on the reverse strand, counting down.
CCATCGAGCTCGTTTTCAATTGCATCGATCAGCAGATTGATATCAAGGTCTTTGACGTATTGCTGGGATTGAGGGATTCCGGCCGCTATGCTGTATCCAGTTTTGAGAAGTGCCTTTACTAATTTGATCGGCACGTTGACGTTTACATTGTCATTTTCCTTGGATACAATGCGGATTTTTAAGGTTTTATCTAAGTAATTATTAGGTTTTTGTGCAAAGACAGTAGATTCTTTTTCCTTGAGTACAGCAATTAGCTGTGCCCCTTTATCTGAATCAATTTTTCCTTCTTGAACCATCGTTAAAATTTTTGAAATTTCTTCTCTCATCAAAAACGCCTCCCTATTCCCCTTTTAAAAGTTTGATTGCATCCTCTGGTGAAATTTCACCCTTCTCCAGCATAGCAACGATTTTCTTTTCGTCCAGTTCATTCTTCTTTTGAGTGTCATATCCAAGTGCAATGATAATATCGTTCAGTTTCCCCCTGACAGTCGGATAAGATATTCCAAGTTCTTTTTCCACTTCTTTAATATTTCCCCGGGAAACGAGAAAGATCTCGATGAACTGAAGCTGGTCCCTGGTTAAAGAAGCAAGCCTTGATAGTTCAAATTCATTTTCAATTGTTGTATCACAATGATTGCATTGCAGTTTGGTAATTTTAAGGGTCTGGCTGCAAACGGGACATTTCGTTAAGACAGGATAAGCCATGACTGCCTCCTTTCTATATTAATGATATTAAATGTTAAAATTAATAAAGTAAAGATAAATTTATAAAATAATAAATAATATTAATACTTATATTAATTTTTAGTGAAAAAAACGAATAATACGCAACCTTTCATTGGATATAAAATTAAAATACTGATTTTTCTATGATTTCTGGTAATATAATATTGAAGTGTTTGTTTCGATTTTTTCTAAGAAGGTGGTGTTCATTCGTGAAAGTATTAATTTCAGGCTTTGAGCCGTTTGGGAAGATGAGTATAAATCCAACTGAAAAATTGCTGTTGGAAGCAGAGAGGTTTTCGCTGGAGAATGTGGAAATTGAAACGATTTTGCTGCCGGTTCAGTATGACAAATGTGCAGAAGAACTGATCAAAAAAATGGCGGAAGCCCAGCCCGATGTAGTGATTGCCTGTGGACTTGCTGCAGGCAGGACGGCAATCACCCCTGAGCGGATTGGAATCAATATAAAGGATACTGGTTCAGGCGATCCTTATCCTGATAATCGGGGAAATACTCCAATGGATGAGGTGATTGATGAGCAAAGTCCAGATGGCTTATTCTCAACATTGCCGAATCGATTAATCGAAAAGAAGCTGAAAGATCTGCAGATCCCGGCCGCCATTTCGAATAGTGCGGGTACATTTATCTGCAACAACACATTGTACGCCGTTTTGAATTATATCCGTAAACATAACCTGGCAATCAGCGCTGGATTTATCCATTTTCCGGCTTCGACAGAAATGTCTGCCCGTAATCCCTCTTTGCCATCCTTGCCACAGGAAGTGATGACACAGGCCTTGAAGGTAATTATCGAGACTTGTGCCCATCATCACTACCATTGCTTCGGTTCGTAATTCAAGTCGCTGAAAAGCTGCTGCTTCTCCTTTTTGCTCAGGTCACGCCATTGGCCGATCGGCAAATTGCCTAGATGGATGTTCATGATCCGAATGCGCTGCAGTCTGAGGACTTCGTAGCCAAGCGTTTCACACATGCGGCGGATTTGCCTGTTCAATCCTTGTGTGAGAGTGATATGAAATTCGTATTTTGACTGCTGGACGACTTTTGCAGGCAATGTTTTTGTTCCAAGAATCCTGACACCTTCAGACATCGCCTTGACAAATTCGGGAGTAATCGGCTTATCCACTGTTACAATATATTCTTTTTCATGCTTGTTCTCCGCCCTGAGGATTTCATTAACGATGTCGCCGTCGTTTGTAAGCAGGATCAGACCTTCTGAATCTTTATCAAGCCTACCAATGTTGAAAATCCTTAGCGGGTGGTTGACAAGATCAACGATGTTGCCCTTCACATTTCTTTCCGTAGTACTTGTGATGCCGACTGGTTTATTCAAGGCGATATATACATAGTTCTGCGACATCCTGATTTCTTCGCCACTAAGCTTGACGACATCACCTGGTTCAACCTGGCTGCCGATTTTTGCGATAGTGCCGTTAATTGTCACGCGTCCTTCTTCAATGAGACGGTCAGCGCCACGTCTGGATGTTTTTCCTGTTTCGCTGATGAATTTATTGATACGCAGGTTAATCCCACCCTTAAACAACTTAAATTATACAATTAAGAATATGCCACTCACAGAATATTTTCAAGCTTGGTCTCTATGAGCGGCAGCGGCTACGAAAAAATGTTCAGGTTTAGTGGGAAAAGGCGAAAAGCTGTTCGAACTAAGGTCAACTTCGGACAGGTTTTGGGGGAAAAGGGGAAAAGTAGTCCGAACTGGAGCGAACTTCGGACGGGTTTAGTGGGAAAAGGGGAAAAGTAGTCGGAACTAGAGCGAACTTCGGACAGGTTTTGGGGGAAAAGGGAAAAAGTGGTCCGAACTGGAGCCAACTTCGGACTACTTTTGCCGGAAAAGAAGAAAAGCGGTCCGAACTAAGGCGAACTTCGGACAGGTTTTGGGGGAAAAGAGGAAAAGTAGTCCGAACTAAGGCGAACTTCGGACTGGTTTTGGGGGAAAAGAGGAAAAGTAGTCCGAACTAGAGCGAACTTCGGACAGGTTTTGCCGGAAAAGAGGAAAAGTGGTCCGAACTAGGGCCAACTTCGGACAGGTTTTGCCGGAAAAGGGGAAAAGTAGTCCGAACTAAGGTCAACTTTGGACAGGTTTTGGGGGAAAAGAGGAAAAGTAGTCCGAACTAGAGCGAACTTCGGACAGGTTTTGGGGGAAAAGGGAAAAAGTGGTCCGAACTGGAGCCAACTTCGGACTACTTTTGCCGGAAAAGAAGAAAAGCGGTCCGAACTAAGGCGAACTTCGGACAGGTTTTGGGGGAAAAGAGGAAAAGTAGTCCGAACTAAGGCGAACTTCGGACTGGTTTAGTGGGAAAAGAGGGAAAGTGGTCCGAACTAGGGCCAACTTCGGACAGGTTTTGGGGGAAAAGAGAAAAAGTGGTCCGAACTGGAGCGAACTTCGGACAGGTTTTGGGGGAAAAGAGGAAAAGTGGTCCGAACTAGGGAGAACTTCGGACAGGTTTTGGTGGAAAAGAGGAAAAGTAGTCCGAACTAAGGCGAACTTCGGACAGGTTTAGCAGGAAAAGGGGAAAAGTAGTCCGAACTGGAGCAAACTTCGGACAGGTTTTGGTGGAAAAGGGGAAAAGTAGTCGGAACTAGAGCGAACTTCGGACTGGTTTTGGGGGAAAAGGGAAAAAGTGGTCCGAACTGGAGCCAACTTCGGACTGGTTTTGCCGGAAAAGAGGAAAAGTGGTCCGAACTAGAGCCAACTTCGGACAGGTTTTGGTGGAAAAGAGGAAAAGTGGTCCGAACTAGGGAGAACTTCGGACAGGTTTTGCCGGAAAAGGGGAAAAGCGGTCCGAACTAGGGCCAACTTCGGACAGGTTTAGTGGGAAAAGAGGAAAAGTGGTCCGAACTAGGGCCATCTTCGGACAGGTTTTGCCGGAAAAGAGGAAAAGTAGTCCGAACTAGAGCGAACTTCGGACAGGTTTAGCAGGAAAAGAGGAAAAACAGTCCGAACTGGAGCTATTCAGACTGCTTTTTTAAGAATTATCTCTTGTTGCGTTCGTTTTAAGGAATTATTAATCATTTCATGAGTGGAGCATTTTATCGTAAATATCAACATTCGCATAGACAGCGGACAGGGTAGGTGCCGCTGTTTGAAGGTCCGCTGCTTTCTTCAGCAAAAAGCCGAATAAGTGGTCTCCTTCTGTCGGGAGAGATTTTTCCATATCACGCTGAAGGGAGGATTTCATGCCGTCGCCAATATCGTTCAGCCTGTTCCATGTCGCATCCATAGCTCCTTCGGAAAGCGGGGCACCGATCGCTGTCATAATCTCGACAGTCTCATGCAGTAGGCGCTTGAGCGTATCGGCCCCCTGTGCTTGATCCCGAATGGGACCGATCGGAGACCTGAACAGGGAGGTGATGCCGCTTAATGGTGTGATGAATAGGTATTTTTGCCACATTTCCTGTTCGATTTTTTCCGAAAGACGGAAATTAGCCTTCGTACCTTCAAAAGTGGCTTGGAGCTGTAGAATTCTTTCTGAACGCTCGCCATTTCGTTCTCCAAAAATCAAATCCTGAACAGGGCTGGTTTGAATTACTTTTCCATTTTCATCCAGTGTTGTTTCGATAAAACAAAGTCCCCCGATCACCTTTTTCGATCCGAAAGCTTCGGATAAAGCATCGAGATGGGCTATCCCATTCAACAATGGAAGAATCATCGTCTTGTCGCCAACATAGGGACGGATGCTTTCAATAGCTCCATCGAGATGATAGGACTTAGTAGAAACGAGAATCACATCATATGGCTCTGGATGCGATCCCGATACAATTGTCTGTGGATCTGGAACATGCAAATCGCCATGGATGCTTGTAACAACGAGACCGTGCTCCTTAAGCTGCTTCTGTCTTTTTTCCCGCACAAGAAATGTCACGTTTGCTTCCATTTCCAGGAGCCTTCCGCCAAAATAACCGCCGATTGCGCCTGCACCAACAATTAATATTTTCAAATCTTTCAACCTCCTGAATATGCCAATTCCCTGATCTTGAATTAAGCCTTTGCTTCAAAAAGTGATGCGATTTCCACAATGGTTTCAACAGATTTGAGCATGTTATCCACAGAGATATATTCGAACCTTCCGTGAAAATTCTCGCCACCGGTAAAAATATTTGGTGTTGGCAAGCCCATATAGCTAAGCTGCGAACCGTCGGTGCCGCCGCGTATCGGTTTGACAATCGGTTTGATCCCGCGGTTCTCCATTGCCTCATACGCGATATCAACGATTTCTTTTACTGGCTCTATTTTATCCTTCATATTATAGTACTGGTCGTTCATTTCAAGCTTAACACGAGTTTCGCCGTAAGTAAGCATCAGTTCATTGGTGATTTTCTGCATCAACTCTTTGCGTGCCTGGAAGCTGTCACGATCAAAATCACGGATGATATAGGTCAGTGTTGTTTCCTCGACATCTCCATTAATCGAGATGAGGTGGAAGAAACCTTCATATCCTTCAGTATGTTCAGGCGCTTCTTCACTAGGAAGTTTGCTGTTGAATTCCATAGCGATTTTGGCTGAGTTCACCATTTTGCCTTTTGCCGTGCCTGGGTGGACGTTCTGTCCTTTAAAAGTTAGCTTAGCACTGGCGGCATTAAAGCTTTCATACTCTAGCTCGCCAAGTGGACCGCCGTCCACCGTGTAAGCAAATTCAGCATGAAACGCTTCTACATCAAATTTATGAGGCCCTCTGCCAATTTCCTCATCGGGAGTGAAAGCAACACGAATTTTGCCATGCTTGATTTCTGGGTGCTTGATCAAATAAGCCATTGCCGTCATGATTTCAGCAATTCCTGCTTTGTTGTCAGCCCCGAGAAGAGTTGTTCCATCTGTTGTTATCAAAGTATGGCCTTTATATTGAGGCAGTTCAGGAAAATCTGCTGGTGACAGAATGATATTCTGCTCCTTATTCAGGATGATTGGATTGCCATCAAAGTTTTCGATAACTTGAGGATGAACATTTTTTCCGGTAAAATCAGTAGCCGTATCAAGGTGCGCCAGGAAGCCGATTGTTGGAACTTCTTTAGCAGTATTGGCGGGGAGTGTCGCCATCACATAACCATTTTCATCAATCGTGACGTCCTCCATGCCGATTGACTTTAGTTCTTCCCCAAGCATATTAGCAAGGGTAAGCTGTCCTTCAGTCGACGGAGTTGACTCACTGTTTCCATTCGATTGGGTATCGATTTTTACATAAGAAGTAAATCTTTCTATTAACTCGGTTTTCATTGCTTTCATCTCCTATCCGTATGTATATTTTCATAGTAGCATAAATAACGAAAAACTCCACTTTAAAAAGAATGAAAATTCCATTTTTTGTTGTATAATACAAGAAAGGGGGCTGGACAGTGTGAGTTATGTTTTCACGTTTATTGTACTGTTTGTTGTGTTTTATTTGATTATGAAGGTCACCCGCTCAAGAAATTTCCCAAGCAATGATTACACTCCATTTGACAATTTAACCGAAGGGAAGAAGAAAGATGATTGATCTTGGCGTTGTGATTGTTTTGATGCTGTCACTCTGGTCCATTACGGTTACCCTAAAAAAATTGACTGCAAGTATTCTCCAAAAGCAGGATCAGCAACTCAAGCTTCTGGAAGAAATCAAGGATAAATTGAAAAATATTAGTTGATGAGCTCGACCCTTTACATATAAAGCAGAAAGAGTTACGATTAAAGGAACTGAATATTCCATGTTCTACTAGGGGCGCCCTGTTGCGGGCTGAGAGGAAGATGCTAAGTCTTTTAACCCTTCGGACCTGATCTGGGTAATACCAGCGTAGGAAAGTAGCGTGAGAGATGTTTTCTTACTTTGCTTTTAAGCCAGGTCCATTAGTTGGAGCTGGCTTTTTATATTTAGGCTAAAATTTTAGGGGGGTAAACGAATGGAAATCAAAGATCAAGTTGTGTTAGTAACTGGAGGCAGCCGTGGGCTTGGTGCCGAAACAGTAAAAGCTTTTGCAAGAGAAGGTGCGAAAGTTATTATTAACTATTTTCAAAACGAAGAAAAGGCAAGGAAGCTGGCAGAAACGATTGGGGAAAATGCACTCGCTGTCAGAGCAGATGTCAGAGATCCAGCGCAAGTTCAAAGCATGTTCCGGATGGCACAAGAGCATTATCGAACACCAGTAACAACGATCGTGAACAATGCGCTTGTCCACTTCAAATTTGACCCTGTAGCCAACAAGGATGCTTTTGCCGTTGGCTGGGCAGATTATCAACAGCAGTTTGAAGGAGCGGTCCGCGGTGCATTGAATACCATTCAAGCTGGGCTGCCAGATATGAAAGAAGCGAAATTTGGCAGAATCGTCAATATCGGCACGAATCTGTTCCAGAACCCGGTTGTCGCCTATCACGACTACACAACAAGCAAGGCGGCTTTGCTTGGATTCACGAGAAATATGGCGAATGATCTCGGCAAGTACGGGGTAACTGTCAATATGGTTTCTGGAGGGCTGCTAAAAATGACCGACGCAAGCTCTGCTACTTCGGATGAGGTATTCAAGCTGATCGAAGCATCAACACCGGTCCGAAAAGTTACTGATCCTGCTGAAGTTGCAGATTCGATTTTGTTTTTCGCCTCTCCATGGTCGCGTGCGGTAAATGGACAAAACCTGGTCGTAGATGGCGGCCTCGTAATGGATTAAAATTCGCAGCCTGAGGAATGGAGGAGGAATTTTTATGGAAAAACGAGAAATTGCTGGTTTGCTGGAAAAGGTGCGCAAGGAGAATCCGCTCATACATAACATCACCAATGTTGTGGTCACGAATTTTACTGCCAATGGGCTTCTTGCTTTGGGGGCATCGCCGGTGATGGCTTACGCACAGGAGGAAGTTGCCGAAATGGCAGGCATTGCGGGTAGCCTTGTGCTGAATATTGGGACATTGCTTCCTGAAATCGTCCAGTCGATGGTGATTGCCGGGAAGGCGGCAAATGAACAGGGAGTTCCTGTTATTTTTGATCCAGTCGGTGCCGGGGCAACTGCTTATCGAACCGAGACAGCAAGAAGGTTGATGGAAGAACTGGAGATTGCAATTATTAGAGGAAATGCTGCAGAAATTGCCAATGTTGCTGGGGAGAACTGGAGCATCCGCGGTGTTGATTCTGGGGAGATTGCCGGAGATGTTTTCAAGCTTGCCGTTTCCGCTGCTAAAAAGCTCGAGACCATCGTCGTGGTTACAGGCAAAGACGATATTGTTACGGATGGTCGTTCAGCATTTGTGATCCATAATGGGCATTCCATCCTGACCAGGGTGACGGGAACAGGCTGTCTGCTAACATCGGTCATTGGTGCTTTTGCGGCCGTTGAAAAAGATTTGCTTAAGGCTGCAGCAGCGGCGGTAACCACCTATGGAGTGGCAGCCGAAATCGCTGCAGAAAAATATGCAGACCGTGGACCCGGGAGTTTCCAAACTGAATTTTTGAACCAGCTATACCTTATCAATGAAGAAGATATTAGCAGCAAAAGTAAGTATGAGAAGCAGGGGGCTGATTGATGTGAAAAGAGCGATGACAATTGCAGGTTCGGACAGCGGCGGTGGCGCCGGAATCCAGGCTGACTTGAAAACATTCCAGGAATTAAAGGTATTTGGCACGTCGGCATTGACGGCTGTTACCGCGCAAAATACGCTTGGTGTTCAGGGGGTTTTTCCAATGGAGCCAGAAGCGGTAGCCAGTCAGATTCAATCAGTGGGAGAGGACATTGGAACGGATGCCTTGAAAACGGGAATGCTTTTTAATGCGGGAATTATTCAAGCGGTATCGGAAAAAATAAAGCAATTCGGCTGGGAAAAAGTCGTTGTCGATCCTGTCATGATTGCGAAAGGAGGAGCCTCTCTGCTCCAGCAAGAGGCTGTTTCAGCCTTAAAAAACCAGCTGCTTCCGCTCTGTCTGATCATCACTCCCAATATTCCTGAAGCTGAGGTGCTGACAGGTATGTCCATTCGCAGTATGGATGACAAAAAAGAAGCGGCCAAACGAATCCATGCCCTTGGCGTAAAAAATATTGTGATAAAAGGCGGGCATGATACGGAAACTAACGAATCTGTTGATATCCTTTTTGATGGCAAGGAATTTGTATTCTTCTCCACGCCAAGAATTGAAACGAATAACACCCATGGTACAGGCTGCACTTTTTCAGCGGCGATTACCGCACAGCTTGCAAAAGGGTCTTCGGTTCGTGAAGCGGTTTCCATTGCGAAGGAGTTCATTCAGGCCGCTATTGCCAATCCGCTGGGCATCGGAAATGGGCACGGGCCGACAAATCATTGGGCTTTCAATAGCAAAACGGAAAGCGGGGTCATCTCATGGCAAGAGTAAGTCCTGACCAAATGAGAAGCTTGCTGAAGGTTTACTTTATCGCAGGCAGCACGAATTGTATCGAGGATCCTGTAAAAGTGCTGGAAGACGCGATTCGCGGAGGGATTACGATTTTTCAGTATCGAGAAAAAGGCGAAGGCTGCCTCGTGGATAAGGAAAAGCTTGCCCTAGGCAGAAGGCTGCAACAGGCTTGCAAGGAGAATGGAATCCCTTTCCTTGTAAACGACGATTTGGAACTAGCATTGGAGCTTGATGCAGATGGCGTCCATATCGGCCAGGAGGATGAAGATGCCGCACGGGTTCGAGAAAAAATTGGCGATAAGATTCTTGGGGTATCGGTCCACAATCTAGAGGAAGCGGAAAAAGCGATACAATCAGGCGCTGATTATTTCGGAGTCGGTCCGATTTTTCCAACGGCAACTAAGAAGGATGCAGGAGCGGTCCAGGGAACAGCTATGATCGAAGAGTTAAAAGGCTTTGGCATACCAATTGTCGGAATCGGCGGGATAAATGCGCATAATGCAGAGATGGTAATGGAGGCTGGTGCAGATGGCGTTTCAGTGATCACAGCGATCAGCCATGCCAAGGATGTAAGGACAGCAGCAACGCAATTAAGCGAAAAAGTCAAGGGAGGCCAAGCATGAGACATACTCAAAAGCTTACCCTCACTGCAATGATGATGGCAATTGGAACATTGACAAGTCATATGCTGTTTATTCCGCTTGGAATCGTGAAGGTGTTTCCAGTGCAGCATTTCATCAATGTATTATCGGCTGTACTGCTGGGACCATATTATGCCGTTTTTCAGGCATTTGGCATTTCTTTGCTCAGGAATGTTATGGGGACCGGATCGATCTTTGCGTTTCCTGGCAGCATGATCGGTGCTTTTCTAGCTGCCTATTTGTATAAAAAAACGGCGAAAGTCGGCTTTGCGTTCGCAGGAGAAGTAGTTGGCACCGGGATCATTGGCGCGATTGCCAGCTATCCGATTGCCACATTGTTTCTTGGCAGAGAGGCCGCGTTGTTTGGTATGGTACCGGCATTTTTCGCCAGCACACTTGTCGGTTCGGCACTTGGTTTTGTGCTTTTGAAAGTGTTTATGAAAAATGCAGCAGGATCGATAGGAGTTGAGCAGCAAACCGCTGTCAAAGAATAAAATCATCTGCCTTTTCGGCCATCCGTTGGTTGAAAAGGTATATTTTTGTGAAAAAATGTTTTTCGTGGTAAAATTGCGAAGAAAATTTTTTAAGAATAGTAATTTTCTAATAAAGAGGCGAGATGCGTACATCACCAAGATTCTTGAAACGAGGGCAGACAGTATGGATAAAACACAAGAGAATGAATTGCACCGAGGTTTAGAGCAAAGGCATGTTACACTGATGGCTTTAGGGGCAGCAATCGGAGTCGGACTGTTCTTGGGATCAGCGACTGCCATTCAGCTGGCGGGTCCAGGGATTCTGCTCGGATATGCGTTCAGCGGGATGATCATGTTTTTTATTATGAGAGCACTCGGAGAAATGGCAATCCAAAATCCGGTTGCCGGATCCTTCAGTAAATATGCCAGGGATTTTCTAGGGCCGCTGGCAGGGTTTATTACAGGATGGAATTATTGGTTTTTATGGATTGTAACCGGCATGGCGGAAATTACTGCAGTCGGGATATACATGGAATACTGGTTCCCAGATATTCCGCGCTGGATTTGGGCGCTGGCTGCGCTAGTGATCATGGCCTCCGTCAATTTCCTGGCGGTGAAAGCATATGGAGAACTTGAATTTTGGTTTGCGCTAATCAAAATTGTAACGATTTTAGCGATGATTGCCTCAGGAGTCGGCATGATTATTTGGGGATTCGGCAATGGTGGAATTCCAACTGGGATTCAAAATTTATGGGTGAATGGCGGCTTTTTTCCTAACGGGGTTCAAGGTGTGCTATTAGCACTGCAAATGGTCATGTTTGCCTACCTTGGAATCGAGATGATTGGCGTTACCGCTGGTGAAGTCAAGAACCCTGAGAAAACGCTTTCCAGAGCGATTGATTCAGTGTTCTGGCGCATTCTGATCTTCTATGTCGGGGCATTGTTTGTGATTATGTCCATTTTTCCATGGAATGAGATTGGAGAAAAGGGAAGTCCGTTTGTTCTTACTTTTGAACAATTAGGAATTCCTGCAGCAGCTGGCATTATCAATTTCGTCGTGCTGACTGCAGCATTATCATCCTGCAATAGCGGGATTTTTAGCACAGGTCGAATGCTGTTCAACCTTGCCAACCACGGAGAAGCGCCACAAAAATTTAGCAAGCTGACAAAGAACGGGGTTCCGGGATATGCTATTTTCGCATCAGCTGGGGTATTGCTGGTTGGAGTCGCCTTAAACTATGTCGTCCCCGCAAAAGTTTTTGCCTGGGTGACTAGTATTGCAACTTTTGGCGCGATTTGGACTTGGGCAATCATTCTCCTTTCGCAAATACGTTCCCGCAAAAACATGAGCAAAAATGAAGTGGACAAGCTGAAATATAAGCTGCCACTGTTTCCGTACACATCTTATTTATCTTTGGCATTTCTCGCTTTTGTTATCGTGTTGATGGCTTTCAGCCCTGACACAAGAATTGCGATTATCATCGGCCCGCTCTGGCTGGTGCTATTAATCGGCGTTTACTACGCGAAAGGTTTTCATAAAAAAGAGCAAGAAAGGCAAAAGTAAAAATGCGCCATATTTGGCGCATTTTTTATATAACATAAAAATAGACACTGATAAAATGGGAAAGGGTTCCGAGCAAGATGAATATGTGAAATATTTCATGAAAACCAAGATACTTTGAGCGAAGGAAATTAGGTTTAAACGCATAAATAACGCCTCCGATGGTGTAGAAGATCCCACCAGCTACAAGCGCGTAAATCCCTCCAGGACTTACTATCGAGGAGAGAGGAGCGATTGCGAAAACCATTATCCAGCCCATAATGAGGTATATGGAGGTGGAAAGCCATCTCGGACTCCTGAACCAGATCATTTTGAACAAAATCCCAGACAAAGCAGCAACAGTGATGATGCCAAAAAGCAGCCAGCCAGTTGTTCCATTTAAGCTGATCAGGCAAAAAGGGGCATAGGTTCCGGCAATTAGTACAAAAATCATCGAATGGTCTAATTTTCGAAGAAAGGCAATGATGCTTGGTCTGCTAATGACCATATGGTAGGTGGCTGATGCCGTATACAAAAGGATCATGCTCAATCCAAAAATGGTTACGGATGTGATCGTTTGTGGCGAACCGGTTGTGATAGAAGCCTTGATGACGAGTGCAAGTAGCCCAGCGAAGGATAGCAAAGCACCGGCCAGATGAGTAAGTCCATTGATTGGTTCGCGGATGTAGCTATTCATAGTATAACCTCCATATCGCTTTAAGTAGTTTTAATAACTACTTATAATAATATTACCATAACGACAAGTAGTCAAGGTTTACGTCTATCTTTTTTTGCCTTATAATAATAATAAAAAATACGAGGGATTTAAATTGAATCATTTAGCCAGCCTGCTTGCCGAGCTTGATCTTAGCAGCCGTATCGCGCTTGAAGACATTCCGGAAATTGATTTATATATGGATCAAGTCATCCAGTTGTTTGAAAAAAAATACGGCAGTTCAACAAGAAATAAAGAAGATAAAGTCCTGACGAAAACAATGATCAACAACTATGCGAAGGGAAAGTTATTCTTTCCAGTTAAAAATAAAAAGTATTCAAGGGAACAGCTGATCCTGATCAGTTTGATTTACCAGCTAAAAGGCGGCCTGTCCATCCAGGATATCAAACAGACACTTGAAGGCATCAACCAGAGGACTGAGTCTGGACAATTCGAATTGAACAAGTTTTATCAAAGCTATTTAAAGCTGCATGAAAAGAATATCGAGATTTTTAACGAGGACGTTCTAAAAACGGAACAAGATGTTAAACACGAAGTAAAGATGCTCGAGGCGGATGAACCAGAAGAACTAGAAACAATATTATTGATCGTATCATTGATCAATATCAGCAATTTTTATAGAAAAACAGCTGAGAAGCTAGTCGATCAGCTTGCAGCCAAAAAAGTAAAAAAGGACTGAACTGTTTTGTACTTGACTATAAAAGAAGCGGCAGAATACTTATCGATCCCTGAGGCACAGGTGGAGAACCTAATCTTTCAGCGGAAAATCAGAGCCATCCACGATGGGGAGCAATATTTACTCAATAAAGACCAATTCAATACCCATCTGAAGCAGATGGAGACATATAAAAAGTTGGTACAAGAGATCATGAATGAACCAGTGCCTGATGACATCGACATCAAGGATGAAGATTAAAAAACGCGAAAGGTAGATTCCTCTCGCGTTTTTCCTTTAGTCGTTTTTCACTTTTTCTCCATGCTTGATTGGCAATTGGACAGTAACCTCTGTCCCTTTTTCCGGCTCGCTGCTGAATTTAATGGTCCCGTTATGGGTTTGGACAATTTTGAAGCTGACGGTCATTCCAAGTCCAGTTCCTTTTTCCTTAGAGGAATAAAACGGCTCGCCGATTCTTTCAATCAATTCTTTCGAAATCCCGATGCCATAGTCCTTGACCTTGATGACGACATGAGTATCAAACCTCTCCAGAGTGATCAAGACCGCATCTCCACCAGTAGAAGCTTCAATTGCATTTTTGACAATGTTGATGAATAGCTGTTTGAGTTGGTTCGGTTCACATTCAATCAAGACAGGATCGTCTTTTAACTCAAATTCCATTTGAATATTATGGAGGCTTGCCTCTGTTTTTAACAAGGAAATGACATCGTGAAGAATCATCTGCAAATCTGCTTCTGTATATTTGATTTGCTGCGGTTTCGCCAACAGGAGTAGTTCACTGACAATGTAATTGATCCGGTTCAGTTCATCGATCATTATTTGATAGTAAAGCTGGTGCTTCTCATCCTCCATTTGAAGCAATTGAACGAGTCCTTTTAAGGAAGTGAGCGGATTGCGGATTTCGTGAGCAACGCTTGCGGATAACTCGCCTACGACAGACAGCTTGTCCGTACGGCGCAAGCGCTCCTCTGTTTCGCGAAGCTCTGTGACATCCCGGGAATTGCAGATGATCCCTGCAATTTTTTCGTTGACGATAATTGGAAGAGAAGTGCTTTGGAAAATGAGCGTTTTCCCAGTTTCATGCTTGAACTCATGCTCAAACATTTGCGGGCTGCGGTTTTCAACTACACTCGCTACCTTTTCCAAAACCTTCTGTCTATAGGAAGTTGGAATCAAGTCTGCATATTTTCCCCCGGTATATTCATCCTGGCTGAATCCAGTTATTTTTTCGAACTGAGGATTCATATTGGTGATTGTTCCATTCAAATCTAGCATCGAAACGATATCTGGACTGTATTCAAACAAGGACCGGTATTGCTGCCGGCTTTCTTCAAGCAGAGTTTCAACATTTTTTCGTTCGGTAATGTCCCGGCCAATAATAACAAGCCCCTGACGGCTGCCATCATCATGAAAGAGAGGGACTTTAATTGTATCAAATGTTTTGACGGATCCATCTGGCTGGGGCAAAATTTCCTCGATATGAGTGATTCCACCTGCTTTCCAGGCCGCTTCATCGGAAATCTCGCAATATGTTAGCACATCGCTGAAATGGCTGCTATACTCTGCCAGGTCTGAATCCGTTTTGCCTCTATAGTCTACGTTCTCTATGTTAAATAGTTTTAATCCAAAATCATTGGCCTGGATCCACCGGCCTTCTCCATCTTTGAAAATAACGAAATCCACCATTGAATTGATCAGAGTAGAAAGTCGCTTTTCTTCTTCTTTTGAAGCGCTAAGTTCTTCCATTTTCGAGATGAAATAATAGAAAAACCATCCTGCAAGCAAAACGTAAAGAAACTCCTTCAAGTGCTCGATCATCTCAACAAAATCTGAAGGGGCGTATAAACTGAGCAGATAGTTTGTCCCATAAATCCAGACTATGCTGAGAATGAAAAACATAAGAACATATTGCTGTTTTTTCATATTTGACTCCTAAATAAGCAGAAAAGCCTGCATGATTTCAAAAAATGTTGCCAATCTATCATAGCACAATTTCTTCTATTTTTATGAATAAAAATGAACCAAAGCCTTTTCTAGTTTGGAGGAAAAGAAACAAAAAAATACCACTTGTTTTATAAGTGGTGTAGCGATTATCAGGAAATTCTTCTCTGCTTTCAAATCTGCTCGTCCTAAGCACCGCCATTTAGCATGGATGCTAATCAATATCCGGCTTAAATCCAATCAATTTCGCTTTTTTATCAGCCTGAGGATTGGTGTCTGGGAAAGAAATGACGGATGTGATATAGTCCCAGCGCAGAAATAGATGGGTAGTGCACATCTCTTCCACCTGGTCTTAGGAAGGAATAGGACTATAAAAATAACACCATTAAATTGTCATCATAATAGGTCCCCTCAATTCTCATGGCATTTTTCTCAATTCCATATGCTTTGAAACCAAGAGAAGCATAAAGTTTTTTAGCGGGTTCATTGCTAGAAGTCACCGTGAGATGGATCTGTTCCACGCTGTTTAATTGTGTTGCTTGTTGAATCGCTGTTTTTACGAGTGCCTTGCCAATGCCTCTGATACGCTGGGAGGGAGTCACATACATGGCAAAAATATTTGCTTTGTGCTTTAGCTTAACTTTCCCCTCTGGAACGAGTGTAACAACCCCAACCAGCTGGTCTTCGTCAAACGCACCAAATGTATAAGTAAGTGCGTTTTCTAGTCTTTCCCTGTAATGTGCCGCTTCGTTACCATTTTCATCTTCAAAACTGGAGCTGAAGGATTCAGGATTCTTCAGTAAGGCCTCAAGACGAAGGGTTCGATAACTCTCTGCGTCCTCACCTGTTAATTTTCGAATTTCCAAACTACTCACCTCATCTAAATTGATTGCTATACTTTACTTCTATATGAAGAGGAGATATCCTTTTTATAATCTTGACAGGTTTGGGGTTAAACAGGGGAAAGTTGTCAAAATCGAATCAGTGCTATGTCAGCTTTAAAGGAAAACCCCACCGCTGTACAGACTCGCTAACATTTATAACCACAAAAAAACCTCCCTGGAATCGTACACCCATGGGAGGCCAAATTATCAACAGATTAAAGTTTAAACGAGCTCTTAAGCGATACAATTCGATTAAAGACTTTCTTATCTGCTGTGGTGTGCTTCGGATCGACGTTGAAGTAGCCGTGACGGAAGAACTGGAATTTGTCTTGCTTTTGTGCGTCCCTCATGTTGGGCTCGATAAAGCCGTTCAGGATTTCCAAAGATTTTTCATTTACCTGATCAAGGAAGGAAATGTTCTCGCCTTCTTCTGCTTCATCATCAAGGATCAGTGGCTCATACAGGCGGAATTCTGCAGGAAGGGCATGTGTTGCTTCCACCCAGTGCAGTGTCCCTTTAACTTTTCGGCCAGTGAAACCGGATCCGCTCTTGGTCTCAGGGTCGTAAGTGCAGTGAAGCTCGACGACTTCGCCATTTTCGTTCTTGATGACGTCATTGCATTTGATGAAATAAGCATGCTTCAGACGGACCTCGTTGCCAGGGAAGAGTCGGAAGTACTTGGCGGGCGGATTTTCCATAAAATCATCCTGCTCCACATAAATCTCGCGGGAGAATGGAATCATGCGTGTGCCCATTTCTGGATTTTCCGGGTTAATATCGGCATCAAGCCATTCAACTTCACCTTCAGGATAGTTAGTAATAACAACTTTTAAAGGACGAAGTATAGCCATCGTTCGAGGTGCCTTCAGCTTTAGATCTTCACGGACAAAATGCTCGAGCATTTGGGCGTCAACTGTAGAATACCCTTTGGAAACTCCTGCCGCTTTTATGAATTCACGGATTGCTTCTGGTGTGAAACCACGCCTTCTCAAACCGGAGATTGTTGGCAGACGTGGGTCATCCCAGCCATCGACAAACTTTTCTTCCACCAGCTGCCTCAGTTTGCGCTTGCTCATAACGGTGTTTGTCAAGTTCAGGCGACCGAACTCAATTTGCCGCGGAGTTGCTTCCATTTCGGTTTCACGGACAACCCAATCGTAAAGTGGCCGCTGGTCCTCAAACTCGGTAGTGCACAAGCTGTAGGTAACGCCTTCGATAGCATCCTCAATCGGATGGGCAAATGCGTACATTGGATAGATACACCACTTATCCCCAGTATTATGATGGGTCGCATGCGAAATTCGATAGATAACTGGATCGCGCAGGTTGATATTCGGTGAAGACATGTCAATCTTGGCACGCAATACTTTTTCCCCATTGGCAAATTCGCCATTCTTCATGCGTTCAAACAGTTCAAGATTCTCTTCCACTGAACGATCGCGATAGGGACTTTCCTTGCCAGGCTCCGAAAGGGTCCCGCGGTATTCGCGGATTTCATCGGCCGATAAATCATCGACATATGCCAAACCTTTTTTAATCAAAAGGACAGCACGGTCATACATTTCATCGAAGTAGTCAGATGCAAAGAACAAGCCTTCCCATTCATACCCAAGCCATTCGACGTCTTCCTTGATAGCATCGACGTATTCCTGGTCTTCTTTCAGCGGATTCGTGTCATCGAAACGAAGGTTTGTCCTGCCGCCGAACTCATCTGCGAGCCCAAAATTAATGACAATCGATTTTGCGTGTCCGATATGTAGGTATCCGTTTGGTTCTGGAGGGAATCGGGTCACGACTTTATCCCGCTTGCCGCTCTTCAAATCTTCCTTAATAATCGTTCTTAAAAAATTCGAGTTCTCTTCCAATTGAATCAGCCTTTCCTTTGATCAGTCCTTATACTTATTTTAATGATTACCATACTATATTTCCACTGAACTATATAGTAATAAGAAAAAAGCGGAAAAACAAGAGGTGATCGAAAAAAGGTTCATCTGGATAAGGCAGCTGAAACTTATTTTGCTAAAAGCTTCTTGATGACCTCATTGGTGAGATTTGGGACAATTCGAACAGAAAAGTCAATTTCCATCCTTTCATACCGTTTATGGGCATCCAGCCCGTATGGCCCAATGTTAACGACTGGGATATTCAGTTCGCGTATTTCTTGATAGTCAACAAAAAACTTTGTTCCCCAGCTAGGATTATTACGAGCGGCAGCATCCAACGCTTCATCATCATCGCTCAAGCCGACAAAGCTCATATCAGATATATATGGAAAGAAATTGCGAATGACAATTGGTTCTTCGTATTTCGGCTGAACTGTTTGCACAGCGTATTCCAAAGCTTCAATCAATCTTTGTTCTCCAGCTGTCTCTCCAGTCATTTCAATTCTTGGTGAGTAGAGGGAGGAGTAGAAAACGATCACTGCCGGGCTTTTGTCAGGCATCCATTTCCATGCCTCCTCCACCACTCTCGCAGCATACATTCTCAGGTCAAGTGTTCCATCTAGAAGCAGGTTTTCCTTGAATTCTACCATATGGGCTGTGTATTCCGAATTATGCACCTTGATCAGTTCCGTTTCCATCTCTTCGAATGTCATTACCCGTGGCTGCCAAGGAAGTTGCCTGCAAGGCTCGCCGCTGATTTTACAAAAATGTTTGTAGCGGTCCTCGAACAGCTTCAACCCGTTAGCAAAAGCGATCCGTGCTTGCTCTTTCATTTTTTCGAGAACATCCTTTGGAGTCCAGGAATGAATAAAGAAATTGTAATATACATACGCCGCCAGCGCCGTCTGCACAGTGTAGTTCGGCTTAAGGTCCATCTGCTTTAAAGAGACTGGCGGCATCGTCGTTTCCCCAAAAGCCTCGTTGCAAAGCTCAGGATTATAATCAATTTGTCGCGTAAGTTCTGCTGCAATCAAATTTGGATCCAAGCCCTCGAATGCTGAGCCAACATGTGTTTCAGCACCTGTGATGAAAAAGGAAGGGAGAAGTTTTCCAACTGTCCCCTTATAAATATAGCGACTGCTGTCCCCGGGAAATCTAGGGGAAACGAAATCGCTGTTCACAAGCGCGATATACTCAAAATGATGTTCTTCCTTCCAGTTATGAAGATCCTTAACCGCGGAGAGAATCCCGTTCGAGCTGTCCTCTTCGTCACATTCTGCCAAAAAGATAAGATTTCCTTCAAGTTCATCTGGATGCTCGGAATAATACTTCAGCAAATAAAGATTCGAGGCAACTCCGCTTTTCATATCCAGTATTCCGCGGCCAAACATCCAATCACCTGATTCAGCCTGTTCCTTCACAAGTGGAGGCAATTTTTCCTTTTTTAACTCAAGAAGAAGCTCATCCGGATGGAACGCAAAGCCAGCAAGCTGTGTAAAATCTTCTATCCCGACCGTGTCCAGATGTCCCATTAGTATCACCGTACGGTTGCTGCTGGCTTTTGTCCCTTTTACAAAAGCCAGTACATTGTACCGTTCGAGCTCATCATTCAGAGTTTGCGATTTGATGACATTGGTAGGATTCTCTTTAAAATAAGGAAACGATGCAATCATCGTATAAAGTGCCTGAGCAATTTCAATTTCTCCATTCGTATTGACGATGCTTCCGATATTCACAAGCTGTTTTGTATAAAATAGTACCTCATTCTGACAATCAAGCATCAAAGCATCTCCTTTCAGAAAATTCGCGTTTTCCTTAAAACTAAACCATATTTACTCGAAATACAAGATTTGGAGGAGTAGCTTATGTAAAAAGTACTAATTAACATAATGTTCACTATTTCACAATATGTCCAAAGCTTCTCGACTCTTTTGTGACCTTTCGTTCTCTGTGCAGAAAACTAGCGAAAAAAGGGTAAAATGGAAGTGTAAAAAGAAAGGAGCGAATATCATGCCAAAAGAAATCATTAAAGCCACAGCTTCATTGCAAGAAGGAGTAAAGGTGGATGTTCAGGCAAGAAACTTTCACATCACCATCGATGAGCCTGAAAAGTTAGGTGGGACCAACGAGGGGATGAACCCAGTTGAAATGCTTCTTGGTGCATTGGGTGCATGTCAAACAATCGTTGCGCGCGTATACAGCCATAAATTCAAAGTGGAACTAGAGGAGTTTCGCGTTGAAATAGAAGGAGATATTGATACTGATGGGTTTATGAATAAGTCCGATGTACGCCGTGGCTATTCGGATATCCGCTACACCTACTATATAAAGTCACCATCTCCAGAAGAAAACATCAGGGAATTAGCAGATTTCATTGCTAAAACCTGCCCTGTAGATGATACGATTTCTAATCCAGTCCATGTATCAAGAACAAATATTGTTATTGAAAAATCAGTTTAAGTCAGCCGTTTCATGGCTGGCTTTTTCTTTTATTGCTAATATACTCGTTTTTGATTTAAACTGATAAAGAAATTAATAACGTTCGGATTGGTATGTGAGGATCATTATGGATAATCAGGATCAAACATTTGAAGTGATGCGGGCCTGTTTGCTGGCAGGGAAAATTATGCTCCGCAGCGGCGCGGAAACGTATCGCGTCGAGGATACGATGTCGCGGATGGCTTCTGCGCTTGGCATCGCCAAGACCCACAGTTATGTGACTCCGACTGGAATTATTTTTTCCGTGGAAGGTGTCGGGCCAGAGAGGACGAAGCTTGTAAGGATCTCAGACAGGACGACTGATCTCAGAAAAGTAGCCATGGTCAATGCTGTTTCACGAAAAATCAGCAGCGGCGAGGTAGGGCTTGCCCAGGCGTGCAGGCTTCTTGAGGAGATTGAAGAAGCGAATCTAGCTTACTCGTTTCAGATCCAAATTATCGCAGCTGCGATTGCAAGCGGCTGTTTTACAATTATGTTCCTAGGTAGCTGGCTTGATTTCCTACCCTCGATGACCGCAGGGGGAATCGGTTTTTTCCTGGTCGTTTATTTTCACAGAATTGTACCTGTAAAATTCTTTGCTGAATTTCTGTCGTCCTTCTTTATCGGGATGATCGCCTTTTTGTTTGTGAAATTCGGGCTCGGCCAGGAGCTTGATAAAATCATCATCGGTTCCGTGATGCCACTTGTGCCGGGGCTGCTAATTACAAATGCGGTCAGGGATCTGATGGCAGGCCATTTGGTTTCTGGGTTGTCAAAAGGAGCAGAAGCACTATTAACGGCGTTTGCGATCGGCTCAGGGATAGCGGCAATTCTATCTTTCTTTTAGACGGGAGAAAAAGCGATGGTTTATATCGAACAGCTAGTTACTAGTTTTATTGCTTCGGCAGCCTTCGGGATCATTTTTAACGCACCGAGAGAGTCCTTGGTGAAGTGCGGAATATCCGGGACGGTCGGCTGGATAGTTTATTTTTCACTGGATAAAAACGGATCCGGCACTGTTTTTGCGACATTGATGGCCTCCTTTTTAATTGCAGTCGTCAGCCAGTTGTTTGCGAAGGCATACCGAATGCCGAGCATCATCTTTAGCGTCGCCGGAATTATCCCGCTTGTGCCTGGCGGACTGGCGTATGATGCGATGAGGAATTTTGTGGAGAATGACTATGGAGCTGCCGTTTCGCTCGCTGCGAAAGCATCCATGATATCTGGAGCAATTGCCGTTGGACTTGTTTTTTCTGAAGTAATCAACCAGGTGATCAGAAGGTCCAGCCTGGGGCCGGTAAAATAATCATCCGAAAGTGCTAGCTGGCAGTAAGGAAACAACTTGCAGGGTGAATGGAATAACTAGATTAATAGTGGCTTTGTGCAGTGTATAAAATTGAATGGAATAAAAACAGCCCGAATTCACAGAATTCGGGCTGTTTTTTCCTGCTAGAAGTCGGTTGGGTTAATCTTCACAATGGTTCTGCCGCGGTTTTCGCCTTTTAAAATGCGTGTAAGGACGGCTGGCAATTCTTCCAATGACACTTCACTTTTGATGGTATCCAACAGTCCCTCCGGCTTCAAATCTGTGGCCATTCGCTGCCATAGAAGCTTTCTTGTTTTCATCGGGCAGTATACGGAATCGATGCCAAGGAGGTTGATTCCTCTCAGGATGAACGGGAATACCGTTGTTTGGACGTCTGTTCCGCCGGTCAACCCGCTGACTGCGACTGAACCGTTGTAATCGAGCTTAGGCAGGATGGCCGACAATGTCTTGCCGCCAACTGGGTCGACAGCCGCTGCCCATAACTGCTTATCAAGAGGTTTTATTTTTTCTCCGACTAATTCTTCCCGGGTGATGATCTCTGCTGCCCCGATTTTACGGAGGTATTCATGCTCTGATTGTTTTCCTGTGCTCGCTACCACGTGATACCCGCGTTTGGCGAGCATCGCGACTGCTACGCTGCCAACTCCGCCGGTTGCTCCTGTCACAAGGACTTTTCCTTTTTTCCGGAGTTAGACCGTTTTCTTCCAGACGATGGACAGACAAGGCTGCCGTAAATCCCGCGGTTCCGAAAACCATTGCTTCTTTTAAAGTAAGACCTTCAGGCAATGGGACAATCCAATCCCCTGGTATCCTCGAATACTCGCTGTACCCACCATAGTGGGTAACCCCTATCTCATAGCTGGTCGCAATCACTGCCTCTCCTTCCTTGAAACGGCTGTCGTCAGAGGCGACAACTGTCCCGGCAAGGTCGATTCCAGGGATAAAAGGGTAAGACCTAACAATCTTGCCGTTTGGGATGCTCGCCAGCCCATCCTTATAGTTGACACTGGAATAGGCGACTTTGATCAGCACATCTCCTTCAGGAAGGTCCTTCCGTTGGATCGTCCTTACTTCAGCAGAAAAATCCTCTTCCTTTTTGTTTACGATAAAAGCTTTGAAATTGTCCATAATTTCCAACCTTTCTTGGCTTGATAGTTCTAGTATAAGGAAAACTTTGCCTTGCTACTAATAACTCCACTTTACTAAATAGAATTGTTAACTCCGACGAAAACTTATTACGATTTTGTGTCCAGTTAGAATGGTGTGACGGACTTCACATATCTTTTAATCTGCCTCCCTTAAGATTTAGGTACGTAAGGTGCTCAGTGAGGGTAGGGCTGGAAAATAGGAGCCTATCAATTTTTCACTATCCGCAATTTATTTACAATTTCACCCTATTTTATCTGTTTTTCCTATTTTTTAAATCGAGTACGATTTTACTGGAGGTAGCAAGCTTGTATAAATTCGAGAAATCCTTTTACTCCAAAACAAGTATGTATTCCTTTGTCGCTGTGATGATTTTATTTTTCTCTATGTGGTTTTCCACTTCAAACTTTGTCCATATTGACATGGCGCTTTTGGGATATGCCATTTCGTCAGCGGTTTTCGCGATTGGCTTGACAATCAGGATGAGCTTCTGGATGTGGCGCAAAGCGACGAACAGAGTGGCTAAACGAAGCATCGGGAATCTTTTTACGAAAGAAAGAATGAAACGGAATGGAAAAGCGCTAGTCAGAACATTGATCGATAACATCATCTTGCAGAAATTCATTTTTAAGCGCGGATTATACCGTGGGATTCAGCACTTGATGATTTCATGGGGCTGTATCATTTCATTTGGGATCACTTTCGGATTGACGTTTGGATGGATGCGCTTCGACTTGATCGATTCGGAAACATACCAAATTATCGTGTTCGATATGCCAACCATCACGATGGCAGCGGACGGGATTTTTGCAGAAATAGTCTACAACGGCCTGAATATCGGAGCGATTATGGTGTTAATCGGCACGGGGATGGCCCTTTACCGACGGATTACTGACTACGATGTAAAGGTCACACAGCGCTTCGAGTTCGATATTTTGCCATTGATTATTCTGTTGGCAGTAACAGTTACAGGGTTGTTCTTAACCATCATGTACACTTTCCTGGGTGGCTGGATGCACCATTATATGTCATTGATTCACCAGGTTACAGTTATCATTATGCTAATGTACTTTCCGTTTGGTAAATTATTTCACGTGCCAATAAGACCGCTCGCTACAGCTGTACCAATGAGTTATCAAGAGGTGATAAAGGTGGATACAAAATCATGTAAAAGCTGCGGACAGCCATACAGCAATGATGACCAGATCGCGGATGTCCAGGCTATTTTAAAAAGCCAAAATTTCGATTTGCAGCTTGCTGATGGCACCTATCTTTCCGATTACTGCACAGGCTGCCGCCGGAGGATGAGGGCAATGAAGCAAATGAATCTTGAATCTCCACAAGGAAACCCATACGGACCAGTAAACACAAATAATGGAATTCACTTATCAGGCTTCAGCAAAAAACGCTCGGAAGAGTTCTATGGACTTGACCAGGATGCAAAGGAGGAAAAAATCGATGAACCAATATCTCGTTAAAGAAGGCGTAAAGAACCAGATTCGCAAAGGGGAAAAGCTTGTCTCAACGCATTGCTGCTATTGTGGCATGCAGTGTGGCATGCACATTCGTGTTGATGAAAAGAACAATAAGGTTGTCGGTGTGGAACCACGTTATGACTGGGTTTTAACAAAAGGGAAAATGTGCCCAAAAGGGGTAACGGCTTACCAGACAATTGATCACCCAGACCGCATTAAGACCCCTTTGATTAAAAAGAACGGCCAGTTCGTCGAAGCAACTTGGGAGGAAGCGCTGGACTTGATTGAAAGCAAATATCGAGGACTCCAGGAAAATTACGGGAAAGATGCAATCGGCGTTTACGGCGGCGTATCGATGACGAATGAAAAATGTTACCTTGTCGGCAAATACGCCCGCGTAGGTCTTGGAACTCGCTATATTGATTACAATGGTCGCTATTGCATGAGTTCTGCTGCTGGTGGTTTTAACAAAACGCTTGGAATGGACCGCGGCTCAACACTTCCTTGGACGGAGCTTGAGCATTCAGATACCTTTTTTATGGCAGGATCCAACACTGCGGAATGCCACCCGACAAGCATTCAGTGGTTTTGGAAAGCGAAGGATAAAGGTGCGAAATTTATCGTCGCTGACCCTCGGGAAACGACAACTGCCCGCTTGGCAGACGTTCACCTCGATCTTCTGCCAGGAACAGATGCAGCGCTGGCAAATGGCATCATGCATCTTTTGATTAAGCATGATTATGTCGATCACGAGTATGTCCGGGAACGCTGCAATAATTTCGAAGAACTAAAAGAAATGACAGCCAAATTCACCCCAGAATATACGGCGAAAATTACCCGTGTGGCAGAAGAAAAAATTATCAAGGCTGCACACATCTTTGGGAAATCTCCTCGTTCAGTCGTCATGTTTGCGCGCGGAGCGGAACAGCAGACTGCGGGTGTTGATAACGTAAGCTTATACACATCCATGGCATTACTAAGAGGACAAATCGGAAAATTCGCTTCAGGTGTGGCTACTTTTACCGGTCAGGGCAATGGCCAGGGCGGTCGCGAACACGGACAGAAGGCAGATGCTCTTCCCGGATACCGTAAAATTGCAAATCCTCAGGATGTGGAGCATGTTGCAGGAGTTTGGGGCATCAAGCCAGAAGAAATGCCGAAAGAGGGCGTATCTGCATATGAAATGTTCCATCTAATGCAAAACAAGACGATCCGCGCTTTGCATGTCATCTGCTCGAATCCGGTTGTTTCATCGCCAAATATCAACTATGTCCAAGATTCATTAGAGAAGCTCGACTTCTTGGTTGTAAATGATTTCTTTATGTCAGAAACAGCGGAGCTAGCGGATGTCGTACTTCCGGCTGCAACCTGGGCTGAAGATGAGGGAACAACAACGAACATCGAAGGACGTGTGATCAGAATTCGTAAAGTAGTCGAGCCACTTGGCGAATCGAAGACTGACTGGGAAATCATGAGCTTGATTGCAGAACGGCTAGGAAAAGGAAAATACTTTGACTACAACGAACCAAGAGAGATTTTTGACGAGCTTCGGCTTGCTTCAAAAGGCGGAAAAGCAGACTACTTTGGGGTAACTTACGAAAAAATTGATGAGCAGGATGGCGTTTTCTGGCCAGCACCTACGGAAGACCACAAAGGAACTCCATCGGTATTCCAGGAGCGTTTCGCGACGGAAGATGGAAAAGCTAACTTGGCTGTCTGTGATTTTAAAGGACCGTCAGAAGTTCAATCCAAGGATTATCCATTATGGCTGACAACAGGACGTGTCGTCTATCACTATTTAACTGGCAATCAGACAAGACGCGTTGATTTCCTGATGGAGCAATGCTCTGAGCCATTCGTAGAAATGCATCCTGAATTAGCTAGCCAGTACCAGGTCGAGAACGGGGAAAAAGTGAAGCTTTCCACCCCGCGCGGCGAGATGATCACTCCGGTAAAAATTACAAAAGCAATCCGTAAAGACACTATGTTCGTCCCTTACCATTGGGGGAAAAAGCTATCAGTCAATCAATTGACCAGTCCGGCCTTGGATCCATATTCGCGGATGCCTGAATTTAAAGTCTGTGCTGTAAAACTCGAAAAGCTGACTAAATAGGAGGAACGGCTGTTATGAATAAAATTATGTACCTGGAATTTGAACGCTGTATTGGCTGCCGTGCCTGCCAGGCAGCCTGCCGAGAGTGCGGCGACCATGATGCAAAAGAACGGAACTTTGTAGAATATGTTGACTTTACCGAATCCCGCCAGACCTTCCCGATGCTGTGCATGCAATGTAAAGACCCGGCATGTGCCCGCGTCTGCCCGGCAAACGCGATCCAGATCACGGAAGAAGGCGTCGTGCTTTCGGCAATGGAAGAAAAATGCATCGGCTGCCGCAACTGTACGTTCGGCTGTCCATTCGGTATCCCTAAGTTCGATTTCGAAACGAACAAAATGTACAAATGCGATATGTGCTATGATCGAACACGTAACGATATCGCGCCAATGTGTGCATCTGTTTGTCCAAGTGATGCAATTCGCTTCATCGACTTTGAAGAAATGCAGCAATTGCGCAGAAAACGTACGCAGATGAATCTTGTCGAAGGCAAAAAGCCGCAAGAAGGCAACAAATGGGATTATGTACCGGAATTTTTCGGTGTTTATACAGATTCACAATCATAATTCATAAGATCCGTCTCCGTCTTTTATGATATTGGCGAAAATCTGATTTTATTGGCGGTTTTCACAAGTTTATTGGCGAAAAAATAATTTTATTGGCGAAAACCAAGATTTATTGGCGAAAATAAAATTATATTGGCGAACTGGAAATTTTCAATGATTTTTTCCAGTTTGATTTTAAAGAAAGTCAAAAAGAGGTGCTTAACATGCTTAAAGGTAATGTCCTGGCGGTGGCAAGCGGAAAAGGCGGAGTCGGCAAGTCTTCGTTATCGGTTAATCTTGCACTCGCTTTGCAAAAGCTTGGCAAGTCAGTGGCGATCATTGACCTTGATATATATGGATTCAGTATCCCGAAAATCTTGAATATAGATACCAAACCAAAAACGTTCAACGGAAAAATCATCCCGGTTGAGGCGCACGGCATTAAAGTAATGTCCATGGGCTTCCTTGTGAAGGATAATGAACCGATTGTTTGGCGCGGACCGATGCTTGGAAAAATGATTCAGCACTTTACCGAGGATGTGCTGTGGGGAGAAATGGATTATTTCATCCTCGATATGCCACCTGGAACGGGGGATGTTGCGCTTGATATGCACCTGATGATCCCGCAGAGCAAGGAACTCGTCGTGACCACTCCGCACAAAGCGGCCTCCTTCGTTGCGGAACGCGCAGGTTCGATGGCGATCAAGAGCAAGCATGAGGTCATCGGCGTGGTTGAGAATATGTCCTACTTCAAACCGGAAGACAGCGAACAGAAGTATTATATTTTCGGTAAAGGCGGCGGGGAGGAGCTGGCTGCACAGCTTGGCACGGAATTGCTGGGGCAGCTGCCGATCCAGGAAGCAGATGGAGAGAGTGAGACTCCAGCGATTGCGGCGGAAAACACGCTGCTTTTCAAGGAATATCTGAATCTGGCAGAAAACATCGATGCGAGGTTTCAGCTTTAGGAACAGGAGGATTTACCGATGAGTGAGGAAAAAAAGAACCATCATGAAGATGATAAAGATATGATCAAGCTGATCGATAACCTGAACAGGAAAGACGATGTCCACTTGAACAGAAGGGCGTTCCTGAAAGCTTCCTTTGGTGCAACCGTTGCGATCGGGCTGGCGACGACTCCATTCGGGATCTTCACATTCCTGCGGGATGAAAACGGCGAAGTGAAGCGCGTGGAAGTCACTGATGTGAATGATCTGGCAATCGGGGAATCAAGAAATTTCAACTATCCGACAAAGACTGAGCCAGCCATTCTTGTCAGAACACCGGAAGACAAATTCGTTGCCTATAATAATAAATGTACACACCTTCAATGTCCTGTTTTTTACGAGCATAAAGAAAATGTCCTTCTCTGCCCGTGCCACAAAGGCTATTTCAATGTTGACAGCGGTCAGCCAATGGCGGGGCCGCCACAGCGCGAGCTACCGAAAATCCTGCTTGAAATCAAGGATGGAAAGGTATTTGCGGTTGGGAGGGAAGTAAGACATGGATAAAAAAAGAATCGCATTCCTCTCGATTTTTCTGTTTCTAGCGGTTAATGTCGTCGCCCTCTCAAACGCGATTGAAGGTTATTACGGACAGGAGGATGAGCGAGTATATGGCGCGGTTATTGTCGCTTTGATTTCAACCGGTTCGGCGACAATCGCTTTTTTCATCTGGAAAGGAACTACAAAACGAACAAAGCAGCGGAATGGATGAACTGCAAAAGAGTAAATAAAAAAGAGCAGCGGCTAAATCGCTGCTCTTACTGTTTAACCGAACTGATTAGTTGGCACGATCTTTATTTTCTCCGCTGCAAATTTCCTTTCGCCAAACAAGGTGATCAAGGTACAATTTTCAATCCGGAATGGAGTATCTCCGAGTTGGTATTCAGCAAGAATCCCGGAACCAAGCTCTTCCCCGTTTTCATTTAAAGCTTGCACATTCTGGCCCTCTAATGTCTTGAGTTTCGCTTTCATTAGGAATGCTTTCCATTCTTCCCAATTCTTGATTAAAAAGGCCTTTTCTCCATTCTCCAAGTAACCGAGCTGACAGCCACTTTCATCGATGGCATCTTCCATCCCGTAGCTTACCTCCACGATAATATCCCGCAAAAATTGGAATTCATCCAGGTCTAGATAGGGGTCGATGTGGAATTCCACTTCCTTTCCTATTCCTTTGATGGTGGCAAGTGTTTTATTGTTCATGATCACAGTTTTGTTTTTAATATGTTCTGATGTAATATTCTCGATGGGCGTGCCCAGTATTTTTAAAGTCAGCATGATAATCTCCTTTTCACTCCGCTTGTACTTTTCATTATAATGGTTTTGTCCTGTCAAGAATGTGACAAACTTCATTTTATCCCCAGAAACACGAATCCTAGTTCGAAAGATATAGAAGAAACCGATAATCCGACAAAAATTGACAAAACACTGGATGAATTATTAAAATCATTACATGTTTTTCATGACTTGTAGCACAACTGAAAGCTTACTGAAATCTTGAATGAAATATAGTTTGATAGAATACAATGATAAGGTTTGAGTGCCTCCCGCAAAAGGGAACAAGAATGGTATCTGAACAATTTTCAAATTTTTTTAACGAATAGATCGTATCAAGAGGTCGGAGGAAAGCCATGACAGTTGAAGAGCAATTAATCAAAAAATCTTATTTTGAAATCTATATGGAATCAGGAAACCGGACACATCCAGTCCAGGTACTTGGAGAGCTTTACCTTGCTGAGCAAAAGAAGGATATGCCGGATTTAGCAAAGATTCGTTATGCGCAGGGAGAGGTTTATTTTCATCATAAAGATTATGAAGCGGCAATTTTTAAATGGGAAAATATCACGAATGAGTTGGAGCCATGGGCAAAAAAGAACATGGGGGATGCTTTCCTGGAGCTTGGTTTGCTGACATCGGCGGAAGAGCTATACCTTTCGATTGAGACAGACAGCGATGTCTTGAAAATGGAAAGCGGGCTGCAGCTGTTATCCGTTTACATACAGCAGGGAAAACTCGAAAAAGCAGTTGCTGTCATCAAACAGGCTGTCGCGCTAAATCCGGATTATCCGGGGGTGACTGAAATTGCCCGTACCTTTTTCGAGGAGCAAAACGATTGGGAAAATGGGGTGGAGCTTGCCGTCAATGAGGGAATCCGGACGGGGTCGCCAAAATGGTTTGATGTCTTGAACCATTATGTTGAACAGGGCTACACCGTCCAGTTCGCGCCTGACTATTTTAGCGAGGCATTATCTGTCTTATTCCAAGTCGACAGAGGGCGATTTGAGCAGCTCGCTGTATCCCTATGGCAAAGCTACCGAAACGAGAACACCTACATGGCATGGATAAGGGAATTCAATCAATTATTCAGCGGGATGGACGGAAACAGGAGAGATGGCTGGATTCAGCTTTCAGCAATCTATCAGGAAAGCTATTTCGAGTTGATTAATGGAGACAGGCTGATCAAGGAAATTTCGCCGCTGATTCCGGAATTATTGACTAATTGGCTGAAAATAACTAGCCCAGTGAACAGCCTTGTAGCAGCATCATCGATCATTGCCTGGAATGAGGTGTTCCCTGGAACCATTACCGATTCGGCAATCCACGACGCGGAGACATTAGTTCTGCATTCCAATGAGTACCATGATGGTTATCAGGATAGCCTGATGTTGTTTGACTCGATCATGAAGTGGGCCGAAGAACATGACATTGAGGTTGGCAACAAGATTAAGTGGATGGTTCAGGAGCTACATGAGACAAATGTTCATAATATGCTGGTCGCCGGTTTGTCAGGCAATGGAAAGTCTTCCTTCATCCATACGATCTTGGGGGAAGACTTGCTTACAGCCCCGACTGCAGCTGTCATTCGTTTCATGGATCAGGGAAATCCGGTTGCCTATGAAATTACCGATACGGAAATACGGCAGATCACAGATGTGGAAGATTTCAAGGAGGCTGCAGGTGTCAGCCGCAAGAATCATCAAAATGAAACCATTATTGATTTCAAAGCTGACTTCCCATTCCTGCGAGAACATAACCTGGCATTAATGGATACTCCAGGGGTCAACCGCAATAATTACGATAAGCACCCGCTCTATCAGTACTTACGGTTTGCCGATAGTTTGCTATACGTCCTAAATGCCGCCGAGCCTTTTACGGAGAAAGACAAGGAAATCCTTGAGAAAATAGCAGAGTATTTCCCGGATCTGCCGATTCACTTCCTGCTGAATAAAATGGATGTAATATACGGCCAGCAGGAGGCGGCGGAAGTTTTTGACCAGACATTGGCAGAAGTCAGCCAATACTATCCGGATGCAAAAATGTTTGCTTTCTCATCCAATTATGACAATGCTCAGGTGTTGAACGATTTTTCTCATTTCATCAAAGCAACTAGAAGTACAGTCGATCTTGACCAGGAACGGACCGCGAAACTGCAGTTCTTCGTCAGACGTGCCATTACCTATTTGCTTGATAAACGAGTTGAAATGGAGAAAAATCATCTGGAGTCGATCAGTTGGAATGAGGAAATGGTGAGCAAGCTGAATGGCGCACTCCATCAGTTAGCTGATATAGAAGAGGAGAAGGCTCGCTCTATTCAAAAGGCATTTCGGAAAATCAAGGATGAAACGCGTGCGGAAATCATCGAAAAGGTTCCAGAATTACTGCGCAGCTGCTCTGACATGGTGACGGAGGACAGCGATTTTGGGAAAATTCATTTAAAAATAGACGAGGAAATGAACAAGCGAATCGAGGAATATCTGAAAAAAAACGTTTTGCCAAAATTCCATGCCAATTTGAATGACTGGATCCAATTTTCAAAAGAGGAATTTGACCAAAGCCAAAATTATTTGGATGAAATGGCAGAGGGGTTCAACTCGTTATACGGGGAAGATAGGATCAATCTTGCCTGCGATTTCAAGGTACTCGATGACTGGCGCCGCGACGCAGACAGGATGTCGAATGGGGTTCATTTTGAGAAGGTCAACATCATGAACCGTTCGACGCCGCAAGCGTTTTTTCTGAAAAGTGCCGGTAAGCTATTTGGCGCGTTGCCGCAAAACAATCCAATGCTTCATACTAGATATAGATCCTACGTAGAGACAGGGGATTATTATCAAGTTGCCGTAACAATTGCTAAAAGCTTCCTGCAGCAATTCGAATTCTTCGAAAAGTCAATGGAACGCGATGTAAATCTATTCTATAAACAGCCATTCCGCGTGCTTGAAGAATCTGCAGAAGAAGCGCAAAGCGAAATCGAGCACGGAAAGAACGAAATGGAAAAATTAAGAGTTAACCCTGAATGGTACCGTGATCCATTAACACTGTTTGAAGTAAAACTTCGCCAGTACGAATGGATGACCGCAGCCGGCAGGGGTTGATGGTTAGTGAAAGGAAGACTCCCTTTAGATTTTTTGGGGTCTTCTTTTATATTTGCTTCTGGAATACGGAAATTATTTTTCAAATAGATTCCCTCTTCTTGTCGAAGAAGGTTGATTAATCAACTTTGCAGGTGAAAGATACCCTTATGCAAGCGAACCTGTCCCCATAAGGGTACCATTCTGGATGAAAGATACCCTTATGCAAGCGAACCTGTTCCCATAAGGGCACCATTCGAGGTGAAAGATACCCTTATGCAGGTGAACCCATCCCCATAAGGGTACCATTCGGGTCGAAAGATACCGTTAATTTTTTCGAATAGGCTAAAAGAGGGCTATTACATAGCGCTTTTTCGGTTTTATAGCGGCTTTTCAAAAAACGGACGATTGGCATAGTAATACATCCAGCCCATCATGATTCCGCCGCCAATCAGGTTCCCGAGCGTCACTGGGATTAAATTGTGGATTACACCTGCAAATGTAACTGACTGTGGATCGTCAAGAACCATGCTGATCGCAAAAGTACACATATTGGCGATGCTGTGTTCATAGCCGGAAATGAAGAAGCAGTACACAAAAAACACCATTGCGAACATTTTTGCTCCGTCACCCTTCATCGACATCGGCAGGAAGAACGCTAAGCAGACGAGCCAGTTACAAAGAATTCCCCTGAAAAATAGTTCTGAAGTTGATGCGAGGGTCTTTTTTTCAGCGACGCTTAACAAGAATCCATTTACAGAATGATCATTAAACAAACCCGTTGTATAAATTAATAAAGCAAACGCCGCTGCACCGATGATATTGCCGATATAGCTGAAAATCCACATTCTAATTACTTGGGCCCAGGACATCTTTTTCCTCAGTGCCGCAAAGGTATAATAAAAGGTATTCCCTGTGAATAAGTCTCCACCACCGTAGGCAATCAGGATGATCGCAGCTCCGAAGGTAATGGCCGCAATAGGGTAAGCAAACGGTGAATGTTCCATGTAGAATGGATTCCCTGTCTTGAATGCAACAATTACCCCAAATCCAATAAACATCGACGCTAAAGCGGCCCGTGCAAGATAACGACTTTTGCTTTGCCTGAAAATTGCAACCTTCTTCAGGGCTAGCTTTTCAACCTCTTGAAGCGCTTGTACTTCCAAATTAAAACCACCCGTCGTCAATTTGTAATAAAAGTATTTTGCCTTAAACTTTCTCTCCTATGTAAACTTCCCTAAGAGAAAAGGGAAAAAACGCAAAAAAAGACTAAATCTGCTTGCAAGATTCAGTCTCGACTATTATTCACAAAGTATCCCTAACAAACTGCGGATGTCGCTGCATGGAAGCGAACAGGACGATCCCGCTTACTAACAGAAGGCTGCTCGTAAAGACGAATACCGACGTGAAGCCGAGGTAGCCCGAAAGGAATCCGCCGAGGACGGGTCCGATAATGTTTCCGAAGAAACGAAGACTGGTGTTATAGCCAAGTACTTCGCCCTGCATTGCGACCGGAGCCTCCTGCCTAATATAGGCAATCCTGACAGGGATGACACCTCCAATAGTAATACCAAGTAGGAAGCGAATCAGGACTAACTGCCAAATATTCGTGACAAAGCCGCCTGGAAAATAAATGATGGCGGATAAGAATAGGAGGAGGACAAGGATCTTGATATAGCCAATTTTGTCTGCAATCTGTCCCCATTTCCGGGCCATCAGCAAGTTTCCAAGTCCCGCTGCCGAAAAAGCGATTCCGGAAAAGAATGCCAGGTTTTCATGGCCATGCAGCTCGCCGACATATAGGGAGAGAATGGGCTGGATGCTGAAATGAGCAATCTGTACGAGCATGGACATAAGCAGGACATTAAGCATGATTGGATTTTTGAGGATATGTTGAAGCACTTCTTTCCGGCTGTAATTTGTTTTGCTGCCTTCCTTTACATCAATTCGGTATTCCATGACCAGGAATACAAGCAATCCGGACACGATGATAAAGGCGGAAGTTGAATGAAAGGTAAAGGCATAGCCTGATGAGTCGGCGAGGACACCGCCAATCATCGGACCAAGCAAGGATCCAGTAATAGAGCCAGTTTGCAGAGTCCCCAGTGTTTTACCAGCGTGTTCTTTTGGCGTCTGGGTTGAGACAAGTGCCTGAGATACCGGAATGAAGCCTGAAAACAAACCCATGAACATTCTGAGCAAAAATAGTTGCCACACGGAAGTGGCAAAACCGAGCAAGAAGACAGATAATCCCATTCCAAAGGCCATAAAAATCAGAATGCGCTTGCGGCCGAAACGGTCACCTAGCCGTCCGATGAAAGGAGAGAAGAGAAACGCGGTAACGAATGTGATGCTGAAAGTAAGGCCTGACCAATTCTGAACATATTTTTCCGAAAAATCTCCAAATGACTCAATGTATAAGGAGAGAAATGGCATTACCATTGTCATACTGCCTGCGATGAAGAAATTGGCGAACCACATGATCATCAAGTTTCGTTTCGCCATTTGCTGCTGAGTCATTACATCAACACTTCTTTCTCAGTACGAATATTTCGCTTTTCTAAATAGTATACCAAAATTTTGCTGTCTTGAAAACCGATACATCTGCAGAAAAACTCTCGGAGCATAAGCAAACGAAGGTTTTACTTGAAACAGGAATCATACGGCGAATGCGAGGGGGTTAAAAAAATAATATAATCAATATCATGAACAAAGCCTGCAGCGTTTATCACACTGCAGGCTTTGTTTTTTTTATAGGTAGGCATCGCTTGTTCGAGGCTGACCAAGGCGCCCTGAGCTTTCTTTATCAGCAGCAGCGCGAAATTTTACCGCCTTTGCCGCTGTATCTTGACTCCTGTGCTTCACAGAAGAATTCTTTTCTTGATTTCACTGGTCCATTTGGATGGTGGTGCGACATGTGATCAACATATTTTTCGTAACTTGGCATACCTACAAGCAGGCTGATAAATTGTTTTCTGTATCGAAGCATGCTTTTCACGATTTTAAGCATAATGTTTCAGGTCTCCTTCATTCCGTGGGATATAAGGATCCTCATGGAGTTCATACTTCTGGTTTGTCAAAACCTTGATCCAAATCCGAATTGCCGAAATCAATACTGTGATAACAACGATCATGAAAAATGCCGTTAAACCAGCATCAATATAATCGTTTAGCATTACTTGCTTCATTTCTCCAATAGAGGCTGCAGGTGCGAGAATTTTGCCGCTATCCAGTGCCTCTTTAATCACTTTAGAGTGGGCAAGGAATCCGATTTTCGGATTTTCATGGAACAGCTTTTGCCAGCCAGCTGTCATCGTCACGATCAAAATCCAGGTAGTCGGAATAAGAGTAACCCACACATAAGCTTTTTTCCCCATTTTATACAGAATAGTCGTTCCTAATAACAGGGCAATTGCTGCGAGCATCTGATTGGCAATTCCGAATAGCGGCCAGAGTGTGTTGATTCCACCGAGAGGGTCAATGACACCCTGGTATAGGAAATAGCCCCAGCCTACTACACAAAGAGTCGTAGCAATGATATTAGGGATTAATGAATCAGTTCTGGCAAATGGTTTGTAAGCAGTTCCGATGATATCCTGAATCATAAAACGGCCAACACGGGTTCCTGCATCAACCGTCGTCAAAATGAACAATGCTTCAAAAAGGATGGCGAAATGATACCAGAAAGCCATCAAGGATGTACCACCAATAATTTTTGAGAAGATAAACGCCATTCCGATGGCAAGAGTTGGCGCTCCGCCAGTACGGGAAAGGATGCTCTCTTCTCCCACATCATTTGCAATTTTTGAAATATCGTCTGGTGTGATTGTAAAACCCCAGCTGGAAACAGTTTGTGCTGCTTGGATGACATCTGTTCCAATCACTGCAGGGGGACTGTTGATAGCAAAGTAAATCCCTGGTGTAAGAACAGAAGCAGCAATCATCGCCATAATAGCGACAAATGATTCCGTTAGCATCGCCCCAAAACCGATCGGCTGTGCGTGTGACTCTGTCTCAATCATTTTAGGTGTTGTGCCCGATGATATTAGGGCATGAAATCCGGATACAGCACCGCAGGCAATCGTAATAAATAAGAAAGGAAACATACTGCCTGAAAATACCGGTCCAGTTCCATCGACAAATTGAGTTACAGGTGGCATAGCGAGATCTGGTGCCACAATGAGAATACCGATTGCAAGCGCTAAGATCGTCCCCACCTTAAGGAATGTACTTAAATAATCACGAGGAGCAAGCAGCATCCAAACAGGCAATACCGAAGCCACAAAACCATAGATAATCATCATGATGGCAATCGTTTTGCCATCAAAAGTGAACATGGCTGCCAAAGCTGGAGTCTCCGCAACGGTTTGTCCGTACATAATCGAGAAGAGCAGCAGGACGACGCCAATTGCAGATGCTTCCCCAACACGGCCCGGACGTATATATCTCATATAGAAGCCCATGAACACAGCAATCGGGATGGTTGCCGCAATCGTGAACATTCCCCACGGACTTCCTGTGAGCGCTTTCACTACAACTAATGCTAATACTGCTATTAAAATAATCATAATTCCTAGTATTCCGATCATTGCGATAAAGCCTGTTACTTTTCCTATCTCATCCTTAATCATTTCACCAAGCGATTTGCCATTCCTGCGCATGGACCCGAATAGGATGATAAAATCCTGGACTGCTCCAGCTAAAACAACTCCGACAATAATCCAGAGTGTTCCTGGCAAATACCCCATCTGGGCTGCGAGAATTGGCCCTACAAGCGGACCTGCCCCAGCAATTGCCGCAAAATGGTGCCCAAAGAGAACCCATTTGTTAGTTGGTACATAGTCTTTTCCATCATTATGGATTTCCGCGGGAGTTTTCCTGTTGTCATCAAGCTCGAATACCTTCCTTGCCATGAATCGACTATAAAAACGGTAAGCGATTGCATAAACACTGACTGCTGCAGTCAATAGCCAAATGGCGTTGACGCTTTCTCCGCTGTTCAAAGCTATAACGGCAAAAGCGATGGCACCGAGAGCAGAGACTAAACCCCAAATAATGATTGATTTGATTGCTTTCAACTTTCTCCCCACCTTTTCTTTGATATGATCACATTATATTTTATAATTACAAATTTTTAAACAAAAAAAATTATTTAGCAGGAATAAAAAACCATTGATTTAACTAATATCATTAGTTAAAATAAAACTAACGATAGTAGTTTAAATTGGAGGGTTCCGAATGAGGATCATAAAAGAAGGCTTTTTGTATCAGTTAACATTCATGCCAAGAGTTTTTCCAGTGAATTGTTATTTTATTGAGGAAGAGGAAGGGCTGACCTTAATTGATGCCGCGTTGCCAAACAGTGCCAAACCAATAATTCATGCAGCAGAACAAATTGGGAAACCAATCAATCGAATTGTTTTAACCCATGCTCACAGCGACCATATTGGAGCACTTGTGGAATTGAAGAAAAAGCTGGATGTCCCGGTTTATCTATCTGTACGTGATTCACGCCTTCTTGCCGGTGATACCTCACTAGACCCATCTGAACCTCAGACTCCGATTCGCGGAGGAGTACCGAAGAACATCAAAATAAAACCAGATGTGGTCCTAACGGAAGGGGATGAAATCGGCTCGTTAGTCGCATTTGAAACACCAGGACATACACCAGGATCGATGGCTTTTCTGGACAAAAGAACCCATTCTCTAATTACAGGTGACGCCTTCCAAACTAGAGGGGAAACAGCTGTATCTGGGGTGATAGTACCATGGTTTCCTTTTCCGGCGATGGCTACTTGGAACAGGAAACTAGCATTGCAAAGCGCAAAAAAAATTCTCGGGATAAAACCAACAATTCTGGCTGTAGGTCATGGGGAATTGCTTCGTGAACCTGTCACTCACATAGAGAAAGCTATCCGAAAGGCAGATGCAATTTTACAAAAGAATGGAGCGTAGGAAATGTCACCAAGGCCAAAAATTGCCCTCGATAAACAAACTATTGTAATAGCAGCAGCACAGCTTGCGAATGAGCAGGGAAGTGATCGCGTAACGCTTGCATTGCTGGCAAAGAAGCTTAATATCAAACCACCATCGTTATATAACCATTTTAATGGCCTGCCAGGACTTAAAAGAGAGCTTGCCCTGTTTTCACTTGAAAAACTGTATAACGAACTTGAGGCAGAAGCATTGGAAAAGTCTCCCGGGGAGGAATCAGTTCTGGCGATAACAGACGCTTATTTAGCTTTTGCCAGGGAAAATCCTGGTCTTTATGAATTTGCTTTGTCAGCTCCTGACCCTTCTGATGAAAAAGTCAATCATGCTAGGGAGAAAATTGTCACGCTTGTCCTATCCAAAATCAAGCCTTTTCATTTCTCAGACGTGGAAGCGATTCATGCAGTGCGAGGATTAAGAAGTTTAATGCATGGTTTCGCTTCTCTCGAGCAAAAAGGTGGCTTTGGAATGCCCTTTGATATTAATGAAAGCTATAGGCTGGCGGTACAGACCTTTTTCCGTGGCATGAAAAAATCAGGTTAATTTTCATCTTCTGAAATAGTTTCAATGGGTACTCACATACATATGTATAGATGCTACTTTTAAAAGAACAGGAGGCGCGCTATGGATATATATGTGAGAAGAGGAGAATCATTTTGGTATTTCAGCAACCTTTTCAATATCCCGCTTCAGTTGATCATAGATTCCAACCGCGATGTCGATCCGAACGCACTGACTGTGGGCCAGGCTGTAAAGATTCCCGGTTATGCTGCCGTTGATTACCGAATCCGTGCGGGCGATACGCTCTGGCAGATTGCCCAGAGCAGAAATATCCATTTGGATGCTCTCGTGTTGGCCAATCGAAATAGTAACCCTAATCAACTGTACATTGGCCAGATGATCAAAGTTCCTACAAGGATTACCTGGAGGATTGTCCAGGGAAAGAAGAGCTACGATTCCCGATCTTTCATGAATGATGTAAGGCGCTTGGAAAGTATCTATCCATTTATGAAAGTGCCGTCCATCGGCAATTCTGTTTTAGGAAAAAGAATTCCTGAAGCCCAAATTGGCAATGGAAATAAAAAGGTCCATTATAATGGAGCATTCCATGCGAATGAATGGATCACTACTCCCATCCTCATGACGTTCATTAATGATTATCTCCTGGCGCTGACAAACCATTCCTCGATACGAGGGCTGTCCATGCTGAACTTATACACCCAGACGGCTTTGTCGATTGTCCCGATGGTCAACCCCGATGGAGTCGACTTGGTTCTTAATGGTCCCCCTGAAGAGGAGCCATGGAATGAAAGGGTAGTAGAATGGAATAAAGGCAGCATCGACTTCAGTGACTGGAAGGCGAACATAAGAGGAGTGGACCTGAATGATCAATTTCCGGCGGAATGGGAACGGGAAAAAGCAAGAAATCCAACCGAGCCTGGTCCGAGGGATTATGTAGGAGAAAAGCCATTATCGGAGCCGGAAGCAATCGCTATGGCAGAACTGACACGCAAGCGCGATTTCTCGAGAGTGCTTGCTTTCCATACTCAGGGAAAAGTCATCTACTGGGGATTTGAAAACCTTGAGCCGCCTGAATCGGAGGCAATCGTTCAAGAATTTGCCAGGGTAAGCGGCTACCAGCCGGTAAAATCAATCGAAAGCTATGCTGGATACAAAGACTGGTTCATCCAAGATTGGCGCCGGCCAGGCTTCACAGTCGAACTCGGTTTCGGCATTAACCCGTTGCCACTGTCTCAATTTGATGAGATCTATGAGGAAGCCCTGGGGATTTTCTTGGCAGGACTTTATATGTAAAGAAGGAGATTACCTGAAAAGGGGGATATAGTGAGCAGCGAAAAGCCCATTAGTAGCTCCCGACTCATAAATCGAGATCCAAAAGAAAAGGCATTTTCTGCTCTTGAAAAAAATTAGAAGCATCGGGCAATGGCCACGATGCTTCTACCAATTTATTTTTCGAAAATACTGTTGGACAGGAGACGGAAGAGATAGTCTGTGTGATCGCGAAAACCTGCTTCAAGGCCAATTAACGTCACATCTTTATCCTGTTCTTTTACAATCACAGCTTTTCCTTGCGCGGCAATATTGTTTTTCCAGTGTCCGGCAACAAAGAAGTCTGAGTTGTCGTCAAAAGTTGCAGAAACCTCATCGTTGCCTGTGTTTTCATACCAAACAGGTCGATAGACGAAGCCAAAATCGTCTGAGATGTAGCCGGCAGTTACCCCTTCTCCCTGGTAATCAACTTTAGCTATACCGTTGCTGTTGTAATCTCCGACAACAACAGTGTTATCTGTAAGACCTAACGTCTTCGTCGCATTCGATGCACCAGCACCAACTGCGATATATTTTCCACCGCTATTTAAGAACTCGTCTACATTAGCTTTGAAGCCATCAAACTGTGCTGGATTTTGGAAACCAAATTCTTTATTGCCAGCACGTGACTGGGTCCTGGCAATCAAGCTTTCCGTGCCGCTGTAAACAAATACATCAAAGCTGGAAAGACCTTGTTCTGCAACTTCTGCAGGAGATACTTCAGTAACAGCGAAGCCAAGGCGTTTGAGTGCGAGTTTTGTACCCGAGTGAGATTGGACCTTATTCATCCCGCCATCCTTTAAAATCGCAACCTTCATGCTTGCAACTTCAACGGCTTCGGCAGGCACCTTTGCTGATTCAATGTGCAGTCCGGATTGTTTGACTGTTGCTGAAATTGTGTTAGCGGCTGCTTCTGTATAAAAATTGCCTTTCTTATCACGTTTAACGTTGACTCCCTGAAGAAGGAGTGTATTCACCAGGTTGACAGCTTTCACGGAACTGTTTGGAATCAGGAATGGCCCTTTGCCGCTGACGCTGCCCTGGCTCTGTACTTGGTTCACTTTCGTCGCTGTTACTTCGAAATCACTCAGGACCGCAATCGCCTCGAAGCCCCAAAGTTCCGGCAGACTCCATGCTGAAATATCATACATCGCATCAACCTCTTCCGTGATGTCCTCGCCATCCCACAGCATCGTATTGGCAAGACCGGCCTTTGCCTGGTCCATTTTTACAATATATGTGCCTTTAGGATAAGATTGGCCGCCGGCTGTAAAATCCTTTGAAGCCTGGACAACTTCAATATCGTTTTTCTGCAAATGATTAACTGCCTTATGAGTTACCGTTGGATCTTTAGGATCAAGAGGCAGAACGTAGGCAGAAGGGAAGAATCCTTCATCATGGAATGGGTGGTCAAAATTGATGCCGCGCCTGAACATCTCGATTTGGTCTTTGATCATTTCCTGCTTGTTATCCGTCGCATTTTTCAGCGCGCCCATGATGGCGTCATACATCCAGCGAACCCCGTCCATGTCATTCGTAGGTGTTTCAAGCGTATGACCATATGCACCATGGTACATAGCATACATTGGCGTAAAGATTGGCGGGTAATCATCCCAGCCCTCCGCGTCATCACGCTGAGGAATGTAGGTTCCTTCCATTGACTGATACAGGCTGCCGGTAAAGCTTCCCTTATTGGACATGATTTCGGTTTCCATCGCTTCTGCCTGGTCCATTGCCCACTTTTCATAAAGGTCATATTCGTAATTTGGATTATGGGGGACAGTACATGGTTCAATTAGCCCCTGCTTGTTCGGTGCATAATTTTTCACATAGCCATGTGTATCAAGGAAGACCATTGGATTCCACTCTTTGATCAGTGCAACGGTTTCCTGTGTTTCCGGCTGTGACTGGGTGATGAAGTCACGGTTTAAATCAATTCCTTCTCCGTTGAATCGGGTAGCATTGATGCGCCCGTCAGGATTCTGAACGACATTGAAAATCAGAATATTATTCTCCAGAATTTCTTTCGTTGTCTCATCATTGTCAAATGAAAATCGTTCAATCAACTGAATGATCGCGTCACTGCCAACAAACTCAGTTCCATGGATCGAGCCATTGATCATGACAGGTACCTTGAAATCCGGATTGTTTGCAATCCAGTCCTGTGCTTTGTCAGGATTGTTGAACATCTGCTTTCTTAAAGCCTGAATTTTACCGAACTTGCCCTGGGAATCTGGAGAAGCAATTGTCACGACATAAAGGGGTTGTCCTGTTGATGACTGACCTTTCACTTCAACCTTAACTCTGTTGGATTGCTTTTCTATTTCAGTAAGTTTTACGCCAATTTCTGAGAACTTCATAAAATCATAGTTTTCACTGTTGAATAGACTTCCATCCTGCTCTTCGTATGTATTTACATAATTCCATTTTAACGATTCAGCAAGTGCCGGTGTCCAGGGGGAAGCAGCGAGCAAACTAGCAACGACTATTCCAGAGATTATTTTTTTATGCTTCATCGATTTATCCTCCAAAAAAGTATTTGTATATTTATACATAATAATAAATAAATATTATTTCTACAATCATACAAAATTCCTATATTAGCTTGAGGAATAAATCCTATAATTCTTGAAAATTTAGATGTTGGTAATAAATTGAAAAAGGAGATAGGTAAATAGTCATTAAAAAAAAGGGGACAGAGCCCCTGTTTATAGTAGTTGCATTGTCCGCTTACGTTTCCATTTTCTTGCTTTATTTTTTTGTTCAAGTTCCGCAACTGGCTTTGCAACCAATGCATTTTTGAATTCAACGGGTGTTTGTTTTATGGAAAAGACAACCGTATTGACAGCTTTCTTTTTCTTTTCAAAATTAGTCATTAGCTTTTGCTGTTTAAACTTAAGTGAATCTGTCTCTTCTATGATCGCATTCGTTTTGTTCTGGACACGGGTAACTGTCTCTTGAAGGCTATCAATCGTAGGTTTGGCATCTTTAAATGTTTTATAAGCTACATAACCAAGATACCCAATAGCTGCCAAGATTACAGCGATGCTAATATAAACAATGAACACAGAATCAGCCTCCTTTCCATTGCAAGATTTACCTATTTATACCCTTCTTCAGCAAAGAATAACAAATTTTAGCCGGAAGAGTAGTTTTAGGAACGATCCTGTTCTGCCTGATTGAGGCAAGAGAAAAAATTGTGTATCGCCAATAAAGTTGTGAAAATCGCCAATAAAATATATCATCATAGTCAATATCGCCAGAATGGAGACTGAACTAAGAAGAATCGCATTCGTAAACGATCGCTTTCGGGAAGAAAAGTTCGCCAGACTTTTTGAAGAAGCGAAAGTAGCAAGCACTCGCTCCTCGGCATTTTTTTCCTCAGCATCGAACTCCCCAGCACCTTCTTTCGCGACAGTTTTTTGCTCTTGCCCTTTTTTCAAAAAAGAGTAGAATGGAAATTATCGTTTAAATGAAGGAAGGAAACATCGTGAAAAATTCGAAAATCTACCTGATTCTGATCGGTATCATGTTCCTGTGGGGATTGAATGTGTCCGCACTTAAAGTAATAGTAGGGAATTTTCCGCCGATTACGATAACCGCGCTTCGCGTATTCACGGCCGGAGTCTCGGTGTTTATCATTCTCCTTTTTTTAAAAAAAATTCGCCTGCCATCAAGAAAAGAATGGAAATATATTATCGGTGGCAGCATCCTAAACGTAACCGGCCATCATCTGTTCCTGGGAATTGGATTGAACGTTACCTCGGCAGTTAATGGTGGTTTGATCCTTGGTTTAGGTCCGTTGTTAACCGCATTGATGGCTATTTTATTTCTCGGAAAAAAACTGACGTTTGTCCGGACTCTGGGATTTATTTTTGGAGGAATCGGGGTCTCCCTGACTGTTCTTGCAGGGGATACCAGCCTGTCAGGCATGTCAATCGGTGACTTTTATGTGTTTCTAGCGATTGTTTCACAAGCGATCAGCTTCATTATTATATCTAAAGCAGCGAAAACACTAGATCCTCGTCTGTTGACTGGCTATATGCTAGTCATCGGCTCGATTTTGTTGTTGTTGATCGGATTATGGAAGGAACCTGAAGGATTGGCGAGCCTAGGAAATGCTTCTGTCGGAATGTGGAGCATATTTTTCGCGTCGGCAATTTTTGCCACTGCAGTTGGGCACATGCTCTACAATTATGCGATAGGCCAGACCGGACCTGCAGAAGCGTCCATCTTTCTGAACTTGAATACATTCCTATCCATCCTGTTCGCAGGAATCTTCCTTGGCGAGCGGATCACATCCTCCCATATGCTCGGACTAATCTTCATCGTCGCAGGTGTCATCTTCGGATCAGGAGCACTTGAGGAACTGATGCTAAAAAACAGAGCGAAACGAAATG
This sequence comes from Mesobacillus stamsii, assembly GCF_030814065.1. NCBI lineage: Bacteria > Bacillati > Bacillota > Bacilli > Caryophanales > Bacillaceae > Mesobacillus > Mesobacillus stamsii. The sequence continues at coordinate 48,317 of NZ_JAUSUN010000011.1, read as the reverse complement.
CAGCTTAATAGTAGAAACGGGCAGGGCTTCGGCTCTGCTTTTTGCAATGTGTCCATTCTCCAATGAAAACTGTCCGGATTTTGGACAGTTCCCCCTCTTAGTAGCTTTATTTTCCTGAAAAAATCCTTGGCATGATTCTTGCTTTCTATAAAAAGATAACTTTATAAAAGTGAGGTCAGGAAAAATGAAAATGAGCGAGATAAAAGCAATGGTGACTGGAGGCGCATCCGGGTTAGGGGAAGCGACGGTGCAAAGGATTGTCGAGCAAGGGGGAAAAGCGGCCATTCTGGATTTATCTGTTGAACGCGGTGAAGCTCAAGTGCAACAAATGGGAGAGAATGTTCTTTTTATCAAAACGGATGTGACGAGTGAGGAAGAAGTTAGGAATGCCGTTCATAAAGCAAGCGAGTCATTCGGTTCGATCAACACGGTTGTAAACTGTGCCGGGATCGGCGTTGCCGGAAAGCTGCTATCAAGAAAAGGCGTTCACTCCCTGGAGATGTTTTCAAAGGTCATTTCCATCAACTTAATTGGAACCTTCAATGTCATCAGGCTTGCGTCCGAGCAAATAGCTCAAAATGACCGAAATGATGTTGGCGAGAGAGGAGTCATCATCAATACTGCATCCGTTGCCGCGTTCGACGGTCAGATCGGGCAAGCCGCATACAGCGCTTCAAAGGCTGGAGTGGTAGGCATGACGCTGCCAATCGCAAGGGAACTTGCTGGATACGGCATCAGAGTGATGACGATAGCACCCGGTCTATTCCATACGCCAATGTTCGATTTGCTTCCAGCTGAAGCAAGGGAAGCGCTCGGAAAAACGGTGCCTTTCCCGCAGCGCCTTGGCTACCCGGAGGAGTTTGCTCAGCTCGTTGAAAGTATTATGGTCAATCCGATGCTCAACGGCGAAACAATTCGTCTGGATGGAGCAATCAGAATGCAGCCGAAATGATCATGATATCAAAACCTGCTCTTCACCTGGGCAGGTTTTTTCATGATTAAAAAGTGAAGTTTTTCTCAAAGTGTAATATAATTAAAATATTCAGAAATTTTTAACGGGAGGAGGGAAAAGAATGCTGGAATTCAGGGACATCGTGACCCCTGTGGACTGTCTGGTGACAGAGACAACCACTTTGCAAGAAGCGGTCGAAATCTTCATGGAAAAGAAATGGAATCTCCTACCCGTTACGGATCTTGAAAGGAATCTGCTTGGCGTTTTTACTCGCAGCGGTTTGTATCAAATGATCCTTGAAGGCAACCCCCTTGAAACGGCTATCCAACCATATATAAAGAAGGAAGCGCGATCGATTCGAATCGATACTCCTTATAATGAGATCGAGCAAGCGGTAAAAACAAGCCTGGTAGGTACTGGTGTAGTGCTGGATGAACAGGATAAGGTCATCGGTTTGCTAACGAAGACCGAAATGGTGCTCGCACTGCTAAAATCTGCGAATACTCTTAAGGAACAATTGGAAACAATCCTTCAACACTCCAATATCGGTGTGCTCATGACGGACGGCAGCCAGCAGATGATTTATGCGAATGAAGCGTTTGCGAAAATCAGCGGACGGACTGTTGCTTCCATTATGTCCCGGAAGCTCGGCGATATTTTTCCTGGATTGCTGAATGGAGATGACATGCCTCATCATTATGAAAAATTCAAATCAATTCTCCATGTTTCTTCCTATGAAACAGTGAATCATGAAGAAGGGAAAATCCTATTATTCCAGGATATATCCGAACTTGAAAAGATGGCAGAAGAACTAGAGACGGTCAAAAAACTCAAACTGACAATCGAAACGACACTGGAGTATGCATATGATGGAATCTTGATGACAGATGAAAAGAATAGAATCACCATGGTCAGTCCGCCTATGCTCGAACTGTTCAGCCTGGAAAAAAATGAAGTGCTGCACAAACCAGTCGAGCAAGTACTCCCGCAACTGAAGCTTGGCAATGTGTTCCAGTCGGAAATGGCGGAAGTCAGCGATTTTAACGAGATGAACGGAATTCGATATATTGTCAACCGAATTCCTATTAAAAAGGATGGCAAGGTGATTGGAGCAATTGGAAAAGTGATGTTTCGCCAGTTGAATGAGGTTAGCGAGTTGTTCAAGCGACTTCAAAAGGCGGAAAACAAGGCAAGCTTTTTTCATGAGCAGCTGCAGAAATCAGAATCGGCGAGGTTCACATGGGATCATATTTTCAGCAAGGATCCTTACATGGAAAAATTAAAGAAAAGTGCAGCAAAAGCAGCGAAAGGCAGATCCACTGTACTAATCAGGGGGGAAAGTGGTACAGGAAAGGAATTATTCGCGCATGCCATCCATAACAGCAGTGCCCGCAGTGAAAGGAAGTTTATTGTCGTCAATTGTGCAGCCATCCCAGAGGATCTGTTGGAATCAGAGTTTTTCGGTTATGAAGAAGGCGCCTTTACAGGGGCAAAACTGCGCGGCAAAATCGGCAAGTTTGATCTTGCGAATGGTGGGACGCTATTCCTTGATGAAATCGGCGATATGTCCCTGTCGCTTCAGGCAAAGCTGCTAAGAGTTCTGCAGGAACGGGAATTTTACAGGGTGGGTGGAAACGTGCGGGTGAAGGTCGATGTCCGTATCATTGCAGCTACAAACCGAAACCTGGAAGAGATGGTGAGACAGGGGAAATTTAGAGAGGACTTATATTATCGCTTGAATGTTATTTCGCTGAATATTCCGCCGCTGAGGGATCGTGTTCAAGATGTTGAATATTTAATTATGGAATTAATGAAGGAGTTGAATTCGATGCTTGGTACGAGCATCACAGGCATTGCTTCTTCGGCAAAAACTGCACTCCTTCGCTACGAGTGGCCGGGCAATGTGCGTGAATTGCGGAACGTCCTAGAACGCGCCATGACCTTTGCCGAGCATGGAAAAATACAGGCAGAGGACCTGCCGGATTACTTGCTTTCTCCACTTATCAAACAAATCAGCCTTGCAGAAGATGCTGAGCTTGGTGCGATCAGAAAGGCACTCTCCCAGACAAATGGCAACAAAGCAAAGGCAGCAAAACTATTGGGGATCAGCCGTTCAGGATTGTATGAAAAAATAAAGAAATACCAGCTGAGCGTGTAAGGGGCTTTATGAAAGATTTTTCATCTTGATTATTGAGAGTTGTACCAAACTGGGAAAAACACGTGTTTTTTTCCAGTTCGCCAATAAATCCTGGAAATCGCCAATAAAATGAAAAAATCGCCAATAAAGTTGTGAACTCCGCCAATAAAATGAAAAAATCGCCAATAAAAATGGGAAATCGCCAATATTGCTTTTATTTCACGTCTGAATTAACACCAATCAATATTTTATAAGCAATTTTCCGTCGAGTTGAACCTTCTCACTATATGTCCAAACACAGTGTCCAATTTCTGGACACTATGCAGCACATTCTCGCCAATTCCTGCCAGGTTTCATCGCGTTTATCACTTTTTGAAAATTGGCATAATTATTGCATATAAAAACATGAATGCGCTTTCAGAAATAACCAAGGAGGAAATATTGTATGGATATCGGATCCTATTTAGCACAAAATGCTAGGAAAACACCGGAGAAGCTTGCGATCGAATGTGAGGGAAGGAGCTATACCTACAAGCAGTTTAACGAGGAAGTAAATAAGCTAGCCCATGGACTGCTCAGGATGGGAATGAGCAAAGGCGATAAAATTGCGTTAATGATGAAAAACTCCGATCAATTTGTGTTTGCATTTTTTGCAGGCGCGAAAATTGGAGCGGTTATCGTACCGGTAAACTTCCGTCTGACAGCCTCCGAGGTTCATTACATACTCGAACAGTCCGGTACAGTGCTGGTTATATGCGATGATGAGTATGAGGAAATCATCACTTCAGCACGTGAAGGAACAAATGTAGCGCATGTCATAACAGCTGGAACTTCCAAAACGGTTGGACATCATTCCTTTGCGAGTGTCCTTTCCACCGATGTCACCAATCCACAAATGGAGATCAGCGAAGACGATGATCTTGAAATCCTCTATACATCTGGGACAACCGGCAGGCCAAAAGGTGCCCTTTTTGACCATAAACGGGTCTTTAATGTTGGTCTGACGATGATGATCACCATGGGCATTAACCAGGAGGAACGAATCCTCCACATCGCCCCGCTGTTTCACTCGGCTCAGCTTAATTTATTCCTGGTGTCAGGCGTCGTACTTGGCGCAACCCATATCATCCATCGAGATTTCCACCCGGTGACTACTCTGCAGTCGATTCAAGAAGATAAAATTACCCACTTTTTTGGAGTCCCTGCCATGTATAACTTTATCCTTCAGGTGCCGAATGCAGCAGATTATGATCTTTCGTCGATTAAAAGATGTGGCTATGGCGCTGCCCCAATGGCGCCGGAGCTCGTCCGTAAGAGTATGGAACTATTCAGGACGGACCAGTTTTACAATCTTTGCGGTTTGACAGAAGCTGGCCCAGGCGGTATCCTGCTTGGTCCTGAAGGCCATAAACATCACCTTGGCAAAGGAGGAAAAGCGGCATTCCTGACTGAAGCGAGGGTTGTCGATGGAGAAGGAATAGACATCATACCTGGTGCAGTCGGGGAGTTCATCATCAAAGGGGAATCGATTATGAAAGAGTACTATAAGAAGCCGGAGGAAACGGCGAAAACAATCAAGGAAGGCTGGCTGTACACTGGTGACTTGGCAACGATCGATGAAAATGGATATATTACGCTAGTCGATCGGAAAAAAGACATGATTATTTCCGGTGGCGAAAATGTCTATTCGATTGAAGTCGAAGAAGTCCTCTATGAGCACCCCGCCGTTTTGGAGGCGGCTATAATCGGACTGCCGGATGAGGTATGGGGTGAAGCTGTCTGTGCAGTCATTGTGCCTAAAAAGGATGCAATGGTGGATGAGCAGGAGCTGAAGAGTTTTTGCCGCCAAAAACTTGCAGGCTATAAAATTCCGAGAAAAATATTTATCGAAGAAGCATTGCCTAGAAATGCTTCAGGTAAAATTTTAAAATACCAGCTTCGCCAGAAACTAGTTTGAGAGGGGAGAAGCAGGATGAAACACCCTTATTTAACGGATGACCATGAAATTTTTCGCAGGTCACTGAGAAAATTTTTAGAGAAAGAGGCATACCCTTTCTACGACCAATGGGAAGAGGAGCGGATGATTCCACGCTCCTTCTGGAGAAAAATGGGTGATCAAGGCTATCTCTGCCCTGATATTGACGAAGCATACGGAGGAAGCGAAGTAGACTGGGGCTTTGCAGTTATCATTAATGAAGAACTCGAGCGGGTAGGCTCAGGCCTTGTTGGCATTGGATTGCATAATGACATCGTAGTGCCTTATATCACGGCTTACGGGACAGAAGAGCAGAAAAAACGCTGGCTGCCGAAATGTGCGACGGGTGAAATCATTACCGCGATTGCGATGACAGAGCCGGGGGCAGGATCGGACCTGGCAAATATCCAGACGACAGCAGTCCTTAACGGTGATCACTATATTTTAAATGGACAAAAAACATTCATCACCAACGGAATCCAGTCTGATTTGGTAGTTGTAGCCTGTAAAACCGATCCAAAAGCAAACCCAAAGCATAAAGGAGTGAGCTTGCTTGTCGTTGAGCGGGACACACCAGGCTTTTCACGAGGAAGAAAACTGAATAAGGTAGGATTGCACTGCCAGGATACCGCAGAGCTCATTTTTGAGGATTGTTTGGTACCAAAGGAGAACTTGTTGGGGGAAGAAGGAAAAGGTTTTGTCTATTTAATGGAAAAGCTTCAGCAGGAACGACTTTTGGTTGCGATTGCTGCCCAGATAACATCGGAGGTCATGCTGAAGCAAACAATCGATTATGTCAAAAGCCGAGAAGCGTTTGGCAAACCGATCAGCAAATTTCAGAACACGCAGTTCAAGATTGTCGAGATGGCGACAGAAATAGAAATGGGCAGAGCTTTCCTCGACCAGCTGATTGCCGAGCATATCGAAGGAAAGGAGGTTGTCACAAAGGTTTCGATGGCAAAATGGAAGCTCACAGACAGCGCGAGGAAAATTTCCGCGGAATGCATGCAGCTGCATGGCGGTTATGGATATATGGAAGAATACGAGATTGCGAGAAGATTCCGTGATATTCCGGTTGCCAGCATCTATGCCGGAACAAACGAAATCATGAAAACCATCATTGCTAAAAATATGGGGTTATAGATAAAAAGATTTTTGGAAAGGAAGAGGAAACATGCGTGAAGTGGTAATCGTTGAAGCTGTTAGGACACCTGTCGGCAGGAGAAAAGGGTTGTTAAAGGATATCAGGTCGGATGAGCTAGCGGCACTAGTTTTGAAAGAGGTAGTCAAGCGGGCTGGCATCGACGCCGGTCTTGTCGAAGATGTCATTTTGGGGTGTGTGACACAGTCAGGAGAACAGGCCGGAGATATTGCCAGGGTAGCTGCCTTGACTGCCGGTTTCCCAATTGAAGTACCAGGAACAACAATAGACCGCCAGTGCGGGTCTAGTCAGCAGGCCGTCCATTTTGCTGCGCAGGCAATTCTTGCAGGGGATATGGATGTCGTCATTGCCGGCGGCGTTGAAAATATGACTCGAGTTCCAATGGGTTCCAATTACCAGGATGCCCACCCTTTTAGTTCTAAATTAAGAGAACAACACGAGATGATTCATCAGGGACTATCTGCAGAACGAATCGCAGAGAAATACGGTTTTACCCGCCAGGAGCTTGATGAATTCTCTGCTGAAAGTCACCGCCGTGCTTTGAAGGCGCAGGCCGAGGGTTATTTTAAAAAAGAAATCATGCCCCTTGAGGTAACACTTGAAAATGGGGAGACCACTTGGATGTCGGAGGATTCCGGCCCGCGGGAAGGAACGACACCAGAGGTATTGGCCGGGCTGAAAACGGTGTTTAAAGAGGATGGTGTCATCCATGCTGGGAACTCAAGCCAGATCAGTGACGGTGCAGGAGCACTGCTGTTGATGAACCGTGAAAAAGCAGAAGAGCTCGGCTTGAAACCGCGCTTTAAGGTCCATACAAGGGTAGTCGTAGGATCAGACCCGACACTGATGCTGTTAGGGCCGATTCCGGCAACAGAAAAGGTGCTCGAAAAAGCCGGATTGAAGCTGGAGGACATCGATGTATTCGAAGTCAATGAAGCCTTTGCACCTGTGCCAATGGCATGGCTGAAGGAAACTGGTGCGGATCCTGAAAAGCTCAATCCAAACGGCGGAGCAATTGCGCTCGGACACCCTCTTGGGGCAAGCGGCGCCCGCCTGATGATCTCGATGCTGCACGAGCTTGAACGGACTGGTGGCAGATATGGATTGCAAACGATGTGTGAAGGCCATGGCATGGCGAACGCAACCATTATCGAGCGGTTAGATTAGATTTTTCTATTGGTGACCGAAATCAGCGAAATGGAGAAAAAGAGGTCACCAATCGGAGTTCCATATACAGCGCATAAAATGACATTTCATTAGGAGGAATGTAAATGAGCACAACAATCGGCAAAATTTTTGACCTGACCGTAATGAAGTTCCCGAACAAGGATGCCCTCTATGATGTCCGCAGAAATGTCCGTTATACGTACAGCGAATGGAATGATGAGGTAAATCGGCTTGCCAATGCGCTTCTCGCTGAAGGGGTGAAAAAAGGAGACAGGGTTTCTACCTTCACCTTTAACACAGAAGAGCTGGGCACCGCGTTTTTTGCTTGCGCAAAGATTGGTGCTGTTTTCAACCCTATTAATTTCAGGTTGCAGGGGGAAGAGGTCGCGTTTATTCTAAAAGACGCTGAGCCGAAGGTAGTTATTTTTGAAAAAGCAGTTGAGCCAGTGATTGCATCGATTGAAAACAGGTTTCCGCATATCTCTTTCTGGTTTATCGATGAAAATGCCCCAGAATATGCACAGAGTTATCACGAAAAAGTGAAAGCGGCTGAGCCTAAGCCAGTTGAAATGAATGTTCAAGAGGATGACCTGTACGCAATCATGTATACAAGCGGTACGACCGGCAGGCCAAAGGGAGTCATGCACAAGCATCGAAATATGGTCGAACAAAGCATGCTTGTTATCGGTTCAACGAAATTGGATGCAGGTGATAATGGCCTAGTGACTGCGCCAATGTTCCACTGCGCTGAACTGCATTGCGCTTTCCTGCCGAGAGTCCATGTCGGTGGCAGCAATGTCATCCTCCATCAATTTGCTCCGAAGAAAGTGCTTGAACTGATAGGTTCCGAAAAAATAACCAAGTTCTTCGCTGCGCCAACGATGTGGAATATGCTTTTACAGGAGAATCTATCAGACTATCATATTGAAAGTCTGAAGCTTGGATTATATGGAGCAGCTCCGATGGCGCCATCGCTTGTCCATGCCTGCCATGAGCGACTCGGCATCAAACTTGTTCAGGCTTATGGAATGACGGAAATGGGTCCGGCGATCGCCTTCCTTTCTGAGGATGACCAATTGACTAAAGCAGGTGCTGCTGGTCAAGCTTGCCTAAACCACGAAATCAGGATTGTCCGCCCGAATGAGGAGGGTCCGTCCGAACCGGAAGACGTCCTTCCGCCTGGAGAAAGCGGGGAAATAATCGTCCAAGGTCCATGCATGATGTCCGGCTATTTCAATCGAGAAGAAGCAACAGAAAAAGCGTTATACAAGGGTTGGTACCATTCAGGAGATATCGGTTACCTTGATGAAGATGGTTTTCTGTGGGTGAAGGACAGGGTGGATGACATGATCATCAGCGGCGGGGAAAATATTTATCCGCGCGAGGTCGAGGACGTACTCCATGCCCATGAAGGGGTACTTGACGTCGCGATTGTCGGGCAGCCGGATGACCGCTGGGGTGAATCCGTAACAGCCTTTGTTGTGAAAAAAGATTCTCAGCTGTCAGAAGAAGCTCTGGACGAATGGTGCAAAAATAGCGACAGCCTGGCAAATTACAAACGGCCTCGCAAGTACATTTTCGTCGATGTGTTGCCGCGGAATGCGAGCGGAAAAATCCAGAAATTCATGCTGCGTAAACAAATGGAAGATATGGTTTCAAAAGGGATGCTGACTTAACGGAAAGGAATGTAAAAACATGTTGAAGGATATTAAAATTATAGACTTCACGAATTATATCCCGGGTCCGTTTGCAACGCTGAGGCTAGCGGAATTTGGGGCAGAGGTGATCAAAGTCGAAGCACCTGAAGGAGATCCGGCGAGGAACTCAGGAGATGGGTATGTGTTCAACGCCCATAATCGCGGCAAAAAAAGCATCGTGATCGATTTAAAGCAGCAGGAAGGAAAATCACTTGCTCTTGATTTACTTGCGGAGGCGGACGTTGTTGTTGAAAGCTTCAGGCCTGGTGTGATGGAAAAGCTCGGGCTTGGCTATGAAGCTGTAAAAAAGCGCAATCCCGGCATCATCTATTGTTCAGTGACCGGATACGGTTCAGATGGGGAAATGAGCCGACTAGGAAGCCATGACCTAAATTACATGAGCTTGAGCGGTAGTTTAGCACAGTTAAAGGACAGTGCAGGAAGACCAATCCATCCAACCCATACGTTTTCCGATTATATCGGGGGATTGGCTGCGAGTGAACGGATTCTGGCAGCACTGGTGGCAAGGGGGAGAAGCGGAGAGGGGAGCAATCACTGCATCTCGATTGCCGACAGCATGGCTTCCCTGATGGCAAACCATGTGCTGATCGAAAAAGAAACGGGATACGAACATGGCGTTTCCGTCCTGAACGGTACGATCATCAGCTATGGAATTTACGAAACAAAAGACGGTCGCTATGTCAGCCTAGGGGCTCTTGAGCCAAAATTTTGGAACAATTTTTGCCAGGCTGTCGGACGGCCGGACTGGCAGCTAGCACATGATTCGAGACCAGAAGAATCAAATCCTGTTTTCACTGAGCTTGTTCAGTTGTTTAAAAGCAAATCGCTGTCAGAGTGGTCAGAATTCGGCAGGAAGATTGACTGCTGCCTGACTCCCGTCCTCGAAACAGCCGAGTTGAAAGACGATCCTTATTGGCGGGAAAGAAGCTTCATTCTTCCAGAAGGTCAAATTAAAATGCATGGCGATTTGACAGCACGGAAAAGTACGCCTCCGCCTGAAAAGGGAGAACAGTCAGAAGCGATTATAAAAGAAAGGAAGCAAAGAAAATAAATATGCGGAAGGGGAATGGTTAATTATGATGAATACTCCATTGACAGTAGGATCACTATTAGAAAGAGCTGAAAAGTTTTTCCCGAAAAAGCAGGTAGTGTCGCGGACACTATCAGGTATTCACCGGTTCACCTACAAGGAGATTGGCGAGCGGACCCGGAGGCTTGCTAGTGCGCTTGAAAAGCTTGGTATTGAAAAAGGCGACCGGGTCGGAACTTTTGCCTGGAATCATCATCGTCATCTAGAAGCCTATTTCGCCGCACCTGGTATGGGGGCTGTGCTCCATACGATCAATATACGATTATCCCCTGAGCATGTCTCTTATATCATCAATCATGCGGAAGATAAGGTATTGCTTATCGATGAGGATTTGGTGCCGCTGATTGAGCGGAGCAAGGATCAATTTAAAACGGTGGAAGCATATATTATCATGACTGACAAAGATGAGCTGCCGGAAACAACATTGGAACCTGTCTATTCCTATGAAAAACTATTGCGAGAATCCAGCCCTAAGTTCGAATTCGTAAAAAATATAGATGAAAATGACCCTGCCGGAATGTGCTATACATCAGCCACAACAGGGAATCCAAAAGGCGTAGTTTACTCCCATAGGGGCATTGTCCTCCACAGTTTCGCGTTTGGTCTGGCTGATACTGCTGCGTTATCGGAAACAGATGTCGTCCTACCGGTTGTTCCGATGTTCCACGCCAATGCCTGGGGTCTGCCATTTGCTGCGACATGGTTTGGTTCTACCCAGGTGCTTCCAGGGCCGCTGTTCACTCCAAAACTGCTGGCAGAATTGATCGATCAGGAGAAGGTCACCTTTACCGCAGGAGTACCGACGATCTGGCTTGGCCTCTTAAATGAACTGGAAAAAGGAAGTTATAATACGTCATCGCTCAGATCGATTGTCTGTGGAGGGTCTGCTGCGCCAAGAGGGATGATCAAAGCGTTTGAAACGAAGTACAAAATTCCATTCCTGCACGCTTATGGGATGACGGAAACGACTCCGCTGGCCACGGTTTCCCGTCTGAAAAGATACCAGATTGGCTTGGAAGAAGAAGAAATTCTCGATATCCGTTCCAAGCAGGGACTGCTCGTTCCAGGTTTGGAAATGAAGGTCATTAGCGGGAATGGGGAAGTGAAGTGGGATGGCGAAGAAATGGGCGAACTGCTGCTGCGGGGACCGTGGATTGCGGATGGATATTACAAGGATGAACGGTCCAAAGATGCATTCCGTGATGGCTGGCTTTATACTGGCGATGTCGCCACTGTAGATGAAGAAGGCGTCATCAAGCTTGTCGACCGAACAAATGACTTAATAAAGAGCGGTGGGGAGTGGATTTCCTCCGTTGACCTTGAGAATGCCTTTATGTCCCATGATGCCGTATTCGAAGCAAGTGTTGTCGCTGTTCCGCATGAACAATGGCAGGAACGCCCGGTCGCCTGCGTCGTCCTTAAAGAACAATACAAAGGTAAAGTCACAAAGCAGGAGCTGCTCGAGTTCATCGCACCGCAGTTCGCTAAATGGTGGCTGCCAGATGACGTAGTATTTATGGAAGAAATTCCGAAAACCTCCGTCGGAAAATTCCTGAAGCGGGCGTTGAGGGACCAGCTGAAAGACCATCTCGTACAAAATTCATAAATGTACAATATTTTCCTCCAATAAACCAGCCAGCTGTCAAAGTGCAGCTGGCTTTTTTATAATATCAGAATTATATATTGACCCTTTTTTGCGGGAAAATCGGGCGTGAATCCCAATATTCTTAAACGAATCTTTTTTGTTGATAGACCAAAGGCGAAAAACGTCTCGAGGAGTTAGCGGCAAACGGCTTGCCTAAGCCTTGGGCTATGTGCTAATGCTGGACAAGACTAGGTCTGGGTATGTAGAGCGAAAAGTTGTCAAGAAAGCCCCAAAAAACCGGTCCTGTGAGGGGTTGGGGTGAAATTATTTATTTGGATGGTGATAGACTTGGTTGCGATCGGAAAGGTTTGAGCGGAGCGAGAGGAGGCTCATCTGTCGCCCCGCGGAAAGCGAGTGTCATACGTTCCAATCAACAGCCCCGATTATCCACCAAACGAAAAAAGACCAGGCGGTTTTTGCCCGGTTTTTCTTATTGGACTCCTTTACAACAAAGTTTAGGATTGCAAAAAAACGCAAGAATGATTTTTTATTTAGTTAAATAACTAAGAGAGGAACAAAATGTGGACGGTCCAGAAAATGGACCGTTTTTGTTACTCTTTTCATTCAAAAAATATAAGAAAAGAGGTATGATAGAAGGTGTGAAATTCGGAAGTCGAAATAATAATGGGATGGGACAACAGGGGGCAGAATCTTCATGAGTATATTTTCATTTGTAAAACCATATCGCATACCAATTGCGGCTGCGCTAAGCTTAATGCTTGTCGAATTGGCTGTAGAGCTTATACAGCCGCTGTTAATTGCGAAAATTATCGATGAAGGAATTGTTGCCAAAGACCTGGACACGGTTATCAAATGGGGTGGAGTGATGCTCGGAATCTCTCTCCTTGCCTTTGTCTCTGGGATTGCAAACTCGTTTTTAGCAGCTCATGCAGGCCAAAGTTTTGGCTTCGACATTCGAGAAAGGCTATTTTCTAAGGTTCAGTCTTTTTCCTTCACTAACTTCAGCCATTTCTCATCATCGTCCTTGATTACAAGAATCACCAATGATGTAACCCAGCTTCAGAACACGTTCTTCATGAGCCTGCGGATGGCATTGCGCGCTCCGCTGCTGGTAATTGGGGGAATCGTTATGGCGATGTTGGTCCATGTGAAATTGGCAATGCCTTTTGTGATCATCATCCCGCCACTGCTGATTTTCCTTATTTGGATTATGACAAAGGCGGCTGGTTTATTTAAAAGTGTCCAGAGACGTCTGGACAGAGTCAATGGCGTAATGCGAGAAAATCTTGTAGGCATGAGACTGATCAAGGCTTTTGCCCGAGGGGATTACGAAGGCACAAGATTTGAAAAATCCAACGATCAGTTAAAAAATCGCACCGTATTTGCTTTAAGGGTAACGGAGTCAACGATACCGGTGCTGCTGCTTTTCATGAATTTAAGTGTCATTGTGGTTCTTTGGTTTGGAAAAATAGATGTCCAGTCCGGCAGAGTATCCGTAGGCGAAGTGGTCGCGATCGTGAACTATGCTGCCAGGATTACTGCAGCTTTTTCCATGTTTTCGTGGATCATCATGGTATTCTCCCGTTCCAGAGCATCGGCTGAGCGTGTTATGGAAGTACTGAATGAGGGAATCGATCTTGAAGATACCGCTGGGAGTCAGGATGGGTATGAAATTTCTGCAGGTGAAATCGAGTTTGACAAAGTTTCATTTCAGTTTCCAAACACCAATATTCCAATATTGGATGATTTGTCATTCAAAATCAGCAAAGGCGAAACCGTAGCCGTCCTTGGAGCGACCGGGGCGGGAAAAACGGCTATGTTCCAGCTCATTCCGCGGTTATATGACGTGACCAGCGGAGAAATCCGAATCGATGGCCGGAATATCCAGGAACTGAAGCTTAGAAGTCTTAGGGAAGCGATCGGTTACGTTCCTCAGGAGTCTGTGCTGTTCACCGGCTCGATCAAGGAGAATCTCGCTTGGGGCAAGCAGAATGCCACGGAAGAGGAATTGATCGAGGCAGCCAAAGACGCCCAAATTCATGAGACAATTGAGAAACTACCAAACCAATACGATACGCTTCTCGGACAAAAAGGTGTCAATCTTTCGGGCGGCCAAAAACAGCGATTATCCATTGCCAGGGCTTTGATTAAAAAGCCGAAAATCCTTCTGCTCGATGACAGCACAAGTGCACTCGATTTAAAAACAGAAGCAAAGCTGCTTCATGCCATTCGCAAATATGACTGTACAACGGTCATCATTACACAAAAAGTCAGCACCGCAAAAGATGCTGATAAGATCCTTTTGCTCGAGGACGGATCATTAATTGGCTTTGGCGAGCATGAGCATCTGCTAAAATCTTCTTCGCTTTATCAGGAAATCTATAGCTCCCAGTTTGGGGAGGTGAAGGCCGAATGGTAAAAATACAAAGAGAGAGACACGCAGGCAATCAAAAAAGCACAATTAAAGGAAGTGGCCGGACCATCAGGAGGATCTGGTCCTATCTTGCCGATGAGCGAAACTTGCTGATTCTTGTGCTGTTGATGATAGTGGCGAGCTCAGCGCTTGGATTGCTTGGCCCATTTCTAATCGGCTGGGGCATCGACAAGTACTTTGCAACCGGTTCAACGGATGGTTTTAGTTTGCTACTAATCGGCCTTGCCGCAGTTTATGTGATGCACTCCCTATCATTATGGTTTCAAAGCTACTGGATGATCGGAATTGCCCAGAAGACAGTCTATATCATGCGGAGGCAGCTTTTTAGCAAATTTCATCAGCTTTCGATTGACTTCTTTAACAAACGCCAGCATGGGGAATTGATGAGCCGGATCACGAATGATATTGAAAATGTCAGTACGACTCTGAATTCATCTGTCATCCAGGTTTTTTCAAGCGTGCTTACCTTAGTTGGAACATTGGCAGTCATGATTTGGCTGAGTCCTATGCTGACTTTGGTGACGATGATTATCGTACCATTAATGTTTCTGGGGATGAAATGGATTACGGGCCGTACCGGCAAGTTATATAAAGAACAACAGGGCCGGCTTGGCGAGATGAATGGATATATCGAGGAAATAATTTCTGGACAAAGAATTATCAAGTCATTTTCTCAGGAACCACAAGTTATTGAAGAATTCCGGATAAAAAATCAGCGGCTAAAAGAATCAGGTTACTGGGCGCAAACACTAACGGGCTTCATCCCAAAATTAATGAATATGCTTAATAACCTTAGCTTTACGATCGTGGCAACAGTGGGCGGCTTCTTCGCATTAAAAGGATATGTAACGATCGGAACGATTGTTATCTTTTCCGAATACTCCCGGCAGTTCACAAGGCCATTGAATGATCTGTCGAATCAGTTCAATACCCTACTTTCTGCTGTGGCAGGAGCCGATCGTGTTTTTGACATCATCGATACTGAAGAAGAAGCAGTGGATGAAAAGGGGGCCGTACCACTCCCTAACATGATCGGGAAAGTCGAGTTTAAGGATGTTTCCTTTTCCTATGAAAAGGGAGGAGATACCGTTTCCAATTTAAATTTCTCCGCACAGCCGGGCGAAACGATAGCATTGGTTGGTCCAACAGGTGCTGGCAAGTCGACGATCATCAACTTGATTTCCCGTTTTTATGAACCGGAACAGGGGCTGATCTTGTTTGATGGGCACGACAGTAAGAAAATCACCCGCGACAGTCTTCGGAAACAAATGGGGTTCGTCCTTCAAGATTCCTTTCTTTTTCAGGGAAGCATCAGGGAGAATATTCGCTACGGAAGACTGGACGCTACGGATGAAGAAGTAGTAAAGGCTGCCAAAGCTGCCAATGCCCATTTCTTCATTCACCGATTGCCGAAAGGGTATGATACCGAGCTTAGTCAGGATGATGCCGGGATCAGTCAGGGGCAAAGGCAATTATTATCGATTGCCAGAGCGATCCTTGCCGACCCAGCGATTTTGATAATGGATGAAGCGACAAGCAGCATTGATACGATCACGGAATTGAAAATTCAGGAAGCCCTTCAGCATTTGCTGAAAGGAAGAACAAGTTTTATTATAGCCCATCGCTTGAACACAATTAAAAATGCCGATCAGATCATCGTCATTGAGAGTGGCAAAATCGTGGAAAAAGGCAGCCATGAAGAATTATTGGCGAAAAAAGGTTTTTACCATGAATTATACACGAGCCAGCTTGAGAAGAATATCCTGCTGAAACCTTGAAAGCAATGGAACCAACAATTGAACCAGCAAGAGCAATCGGGGACTGTAGAGCATAGGACAAATAGAAAAAGCGAACCGTCCCCGGTTCGCTTTCAAGTAACTTGCTACTCCACAAGATGTATAATATATCATCCATTTATAAACTTTGCCGCGGTACAAAATTCCACTTGACCATTTTTAACCTAAACGACACAAGCCCTACCTCTCTTGTATCCTTACGGCTCCGAAGCCGATCCAGTGTGAATAAGTTGTTACCTAAAAATAAAAGCAGAACGCCATTAATTGTTTACATAGTATTGTTTGTGATTCAAGTTACTTCATTTTGACGTAGCTAATTAAGTATATTACATTTTCCAGCAGATGTCAAATGTTATTTAAAAAAGTCTTGTGCCTTACTGTTTTCGCAAAGTTTCCTGTGCCATTCTCACGAGCTCTTTAACCATATTTCCACCGAGTTTTCCGCCGATTTTTCCAGCTTCCCGGGTGGAAAGATTGCCGTTATATCCCTTATTAAGAGGAACACCTATCTCTTTTGCTGTTTCAAATTTTGCATCCTCCGCTTTCATAGTTCCGGCTACCTGTGCTTTCAGATCATCAAGCGCATTTCTGGATTCGGGTACGAGAATCTTATTGCTTCTGGCCATTGGTAATCCCTCCATTTTGATGATTGCTTATAGTATTCGCAATGAAGAAGATGATTATGAACAAAAAGCAGAATCATATCGATTCTGCTTTTCCTTGATGGGTTATTTTCTCCTGCTTTGGGCGCGCTGATCGGCAGCTTTTGAGCGTGCCATTGCTTCCAGGTCTTCATGGTCAGCTAAATCGCGATTAAATTCCACATCAAGTCCATCTGATTTCATATTCTTTGGAACTTGTGGGAGGGATGCTTTATTACGATCCCGCGTTTTATGTCCATGTGCTCTTCCCATTCGAAAAAACCCCTTTCAAATTGAAAAGTACGGAAATAGGTATTTCCGTACTTTTATGATCCTCCAAACGGAGGAGGGTTATGCCAATTATCTTTTTCCATTTGTATAGCCGCCGGCTCTGTCTGCTTTTTTGAATTCGCGGCTGTATGTAACTTCCTGCATGCTTGATAACGTGTTTTTGGTAGTATCTCTTTTCTTCTTTTCCATAATAAATCCACCCTTTCCAAAATAATTTACCTTACAAGTATTTCCTTGTTGAAAGGGATTAAACAGAATGATTCGCTAAAATATCTTTGAGAGCTTTTTCCAGTACAGGATACTTGAATGAGAAACCAGCGGTAAGCAGCTTTTCGGGTTTCACTTTCTGACCTTCTAATACAAGCACACTCATCTCTCCAAGAGCGAATTTCATTGCAAATACCGGAACGGGAAGCCAATGAGGCCGCTTCAAAACCTGGGATATCGTTCTGCCAAATTGATCCATCCTCACCGGTGAAGGGGAAACAAAATTGACTGCCCCCTTCAACTGCTTCTCTTCTATTGCAAAAATAATTCCGCGGATAACGTCTTCGATATGGATCCAGGAGAGCCATTGCGAACCGGTTCCAATTTTTCCGCCCGCAAATAATTGGTAAGGGAAAAGCATTCTTGGCAGTGCTCCACCAGTTTTAGCAAGAATCAAGCCGAATCGGCATAGAACTACCCTGATATTTGCCTCGTTTGCGGCAGCCTCCCAGTTTTTTACTGTGTCAGCGAGAAAGTCATGGCCTGGTTCTGATTGTTCATCAAATTCTCCTGTCAGGGATGTGCCATAATATCCGACTGCACTAGCGTTGATAAGTACATTTGGTTTCCTATTTAAAGCTGCAATGATTCTTTTCACTTCAGTGGTTGCTTTCATCCGACTTTCGATTATTTTCTGTTTGTACTCCTTAGTCCATTTGCTATTGATCGTGGCACCAGCAAGATTAACGATTGCTTCTACGCCAGCCAATTCATTTTCAGGCTGGTCTCCGGGATTGAGCCACTGGACAAATTTTGGATTATATCCCTTTTCTGTGACTTTCCGGGTTAAAATAACTACTTCGTGTCCACTTCGTACCAATTCGTTGCTTAAGGCTTTGCCGACTAGACCAGTGCCTCCTGTAATCGCAATTTTCATAAGATTCCTCCCGTTTCTTCGCTTGTCTATATAGTACTGCTTTTAATCATGATTAACCTTCATTAAATGTGTTAAAATTTCTTTAGAGGTGAAAAGCATATGCCAGTCATTACAAAAATCTCCGTTCAAAAACACAATAAAGACAGATACAGCATTTTTACTGACAGCGGAAAGGGAGAAGAATATGCCTTCAGTGTCGATGAAGATGTTTTAATCAAGCATAACTTGAAAAAAGGGATGGAGCTGGATGACTTTGCGGTGACGGAAGTGCTTTTCCAGGACGATATCCGGAAAGCCTATAATGCGGCAATCCAATATCTTTCCTATCGCATGCGGTCAGAGTCCGAAGTCAGGGAACATCTGAAGAAAAAAGAAATATCAGATTCAGTCATTAACGAAGCCGTGCATAAATTATATGAATTTAAATTCCTGAATGATGAGGAATTTGCCAATGCATTTGTGCGGACGCAATTGAATACAACAGATAAAGGTGCAGAAGTCATTAAGCTGGAGCTAAAGGGAAAAGGGATTGCCCCTGAGTTGATATCTAAAGCAGTCGATGACGTTTCGTTCGATGAACAGCTGGAAAAGGCCATCAAACTGAGTGAAAAATATGCTGTGAAAAATAAGAAGGACTCCTCAAGAGTATTGAAGCAGAAAATAGAGCAGATGCTGCAACGAAAAGGATATTCTTTTTCCATAATCCGGGCTGCTATGGACGAAACGGCAATGGCAAAAGAAGATGAAGCCGAAATGGATGCACTAAGGATGCAAGGGGAAAAATTGTACAACAAATACAGGAAGCTTCCAGACCGGGAGTACAGACAGAAGCTGAAGATGGCTTTATATCGCAAGGGATTCCCAATGGATATGATCGATGAATTTATACTGGAAAAAGAAAACGAATAATAAAAAATCATGACAATTGTCATGATTTTTTGGATTCTATAATAATTTCAGTTTTTTCAAGATTGTTTACAATGATTTCGGCAACTTCTGTAGCAGAACGAAACTTCGTTGGGTCTGCTACATGTTCGCTTTCTTCCCAAAAAGGTGTATTCATCCCGCCCATATAAGCGGCGACGAAACGGATGTCCGTTGCTTCGTACTCCTTCTGAAGGCTTTCGGTAAAACCTCTGACAGCGAATTTGCTGGCACAATAGACAGCTTCATGCTTTTTCCCCCGAAGGCCGGCCGTGGAAATAATGTTTACAACGAGACCTTTCTGATTTTGCTCGAGATATGGAAGGATTGCCTTCGTCATATGGATGGTTCCAAAAACATTTGTCTGGAATACCTCTTCCATTTCCGTGTCTGAGGTTTCAGAGAACGGACCGAAGTAACCGATCCCTGCGTTGTTGACGAGACCGGATAATGTATGCTTTTTGCTGAGTAATAACGCTATTTCCTTGATCTCCTCCAGATTTCGAAGGTCGAGCGCTTGTACAGTCGCACTTCCCCCTGATTGTTCAATCTGTTGTTTGACAGCATTTAGGGTATCTTCTGTTCTACCTGTTAAAATTACATGATAATCTTGTTTGGAAAGTAGCAATGCCAGCTCTTTTCCAAGGCCAGTTCCCGCGCCGGTAACAATGATTGCCTCCATGACAGCCTCCTTAAAAAACATGCTATAATCTAGTTATATCATTAATTGCATGAATCTAAAAGCGTAACAATTCAGGAGTGAATCGATATGGGTAGAGAAAAACGGTACAGCGAAATGACGGAATACGAATTGAACCAGGAAATCGCGAGCCTTCGGGATAAAGCAAGGAAAGCAGAGCAAATGGGGATGGGCAGTGAGCTTGCTGTTTACGAGCGGAAAATTGCTATGGCCAAATCTTATATGCTGAACCCGAACGACTTCAAGCCAGGGGAAATCTATGGCATTGAAGGCGACCCGGGAGCCTACTTCAAAATTGCTTATATGAATGGCGTTTTTGCCTGGGGGGCACGTCTCAATGGAGAGGGAAGAGAAGAAGCGCTGCCAATTTCCTTGTTGTTGGAGCAAAACCAGAAGTAAATAGCATCTGGTTTTGCTCCTGGCATAACTAAAGGAACAACAAGACATTAGTGATCTTTAATCACAGCTGAAGTATCATCTTCACGGTGAGATGAGGCGTACATACGCTCTTGCGGATGGGTATTGATGGTACCGTCAGCTCTTGTTGAAGCATATTCTGCTTTTGCGCGAGGCTCGCCCTCGAGCTTGGTGTTGTTCTGATTTGGGAAGTTCGTTACTTTATTTCGCATAATGTCCTCCGTGATGGATGAATTTACGTGTAATGCCAAAATGGCTGCACGCATTTATAGTATTCGAGTAATGATCGGGATTCATAACTACATTAAAAATTGGCAAAGGGTGATAAAGATGCAGGAAACTCATGAAAAGCTAGCCAGCTTGCTGCAGGAAAAGAACAGCGGTCTCACTTTTGAACAGGCCTTGAGGTGGGTAGAGCTTTTGTGGAGCGACTTCGAAGCCACATATGCAAAAGCCGGCCATAAATATATGGGCAGCGAAATGACCGAAAAAGTCGTCCGCCAGTGGATAGAAAATTACGGGGACCAGCTACACGAATTCGTTGCCAGAAATCCAAGATATAAGGATTTATTGGATAAAGCTAACCAATGATTCCCTATCCCCTTCTGTTATACACCACGCTACCAGCAATAAAAAAACCAGGTATAAAAAACACCCGGTTTATCCTTCCCCTGGAAGGAATTCTAATTTTTTACGTAATTTTTCCTCACTGTAAATCCAACCTGTATACGAGCTGAGGATTTCCAGATTTTTGTTTAAGTTCACAACTGCAACAAATGGATAGTGTCCGTTGCTGCGATAGCGTAAATCAATGAACCTGACTTCGTAATAATCGTCATATTCATCGCATTCCCAGCGGTAAACAGGTGAGAACGAAAGGAAAGCAGACAGATTCTTATCTTTCTTTGCTGCTTCAAGCACCGGAGTTTCAGGTACAGGTATACGGTTAAATTGGTCAAGGATCCTGACGAGACGTTTATTACCGCGGCCGACGAAGAATTGATGCTTGTTCATGACGGCTACTCGCCAATGGTTAAAGCGCATCGTCGGAGCGATTATGATTTCGGTCGCATCTGGAACGATTTTTTCAACGGCACACTTGATTCGATGCTTCATAACGAATCGGTATATATAGTAGAGAACAAGGATGCCATATATCGTTATGAATGTATAACCAGGGTTAGCTCCAAAAGCCCAGAGGAACAAACCGATGACATGAAGTGCAAATATTATCGGGTCAAAAGTATTAATGACTCCTAATGCGACCCATTTCGACGAGAAAGGCCTTAGTGCCTGGGTTCCATATGCATTAAAAATGTCGACAAAAACATGAAGGAATACAGCAATGAATGTCCAAATCCATAAGTGCAGCAAATTTACATTCGGTGAAAAAAAGGATATTATCCCGGTAATGAGCAGCGGCCACAAAAGGACAGCTGGGATAGAGTGAGTGACTCCGCGATGATTCCGGATATAAACAGCATTATTTTTTAGTTTCAGAACGGTATCTATATCAGGGATTTGTGATCCAACAAGAGTAGCGATCAATACGCTGCTGGCTGTAATGCTGCTTTCGCTGACAGCTGGATCGAGCGTCGCCAATCCTCCTAGAGCCAACCCCATGACAACATGTGTACCAGTATCCATGGAAACCGCCTCCTTTTTTGAGAGTTAATGAATGCAAAAGTATTAAAGGGCTGAATCAACACGGTCCTTTCAAAATGGATAAAGGAGCTGACGAAATGATTCAGATGATCATCCAATATGAAATAAAACAAAATCTGCTTGGCCAATATCTTGAGGCCATCAAACGAATTTCGGCGATGCTTCCCGAGTTTGAAGCGAAAATGTTTTCATGCAGACTGTCAGGCGAAAAAAATGTCTTTATTGAATCGTTTTTTGTGCCGACAGAAGCCCATTATCATGCGATCAAAAAGATGCGCCTTTCCCGGGGTCATTCTGTTTTTGGAATACTGGATCAGTATATTCCGGGAGGACTCGACCGCATAGGCTTCTTGGCAATAAAACAGAATCGTTAATAGTATATTCCCAAATTTCCGGAAAGATTAACACATGGAGGAACAAAAGTGGCAACTGACATCAAGAAATGCATAGCTAAAATGGATAAAAAATCATTTCAGGATGACTTGATCGAATGGTTTGTTAAGGAACAGCGAGAACTGCCATGGAGAAAAGATCAGGATCCTTATAAAATATGGGTATCTGAAATCATGCTCCAACAAACTAAAGTAAACACGGTCATCCCTTATTTTACACGATTTATGGAAGAATTTCCAACTATCGAGACGCTTGCTTCCGCTGATGAAGATAAGGTGCTAAAAGCTTGGGAAGGTCTTGGATATTATTCCCGAGTCCGTAACTTACAATCCGCAGTGAGGGAGGTTCACCAGCGGTACGGAGGCAAAGTGCCAGATTCACCGGAAGAAATTGCTTCGTTAAAAGGGGTGGGACCATACACAGCAGGTGCGATACTGAGCATAGCGTATGGGAAGCCTGAACCTGCCGTTGATGGAAATGTGATGAGAGTGTTATCAAGGATCCTGCTCATTTCGGAAGACATTGCCAGACCTGCATCACGGAAAATTTTTGAATCGGCTGTAAAGGAGATCATCTCTCATGATCACCCATCATTTTTTAATCAGGCTTTAATGGAGTTAGGGGCGCTCATTTGTACCCCTACCTCCCCTTCGTGCCTCCTCTGCCCGGTAAGGGATCATTGCCAGGCATTCCATGAAGGGGTACAAAAGGAATTGCCAATAAAAACAAAAAAGAAAAAGCAAAAAAACGTCCAGCTTGCAGCAGGTATTTTTAAAGACAGCCAGGGCAAAATCCTCATTCGGAAACGTCCGGAAACTGGTTTGTTAGCGAACTTATGGGAGTTTCCGACGGTTGAGTTAAACCTGGAATTTAAAAGGCAGCGAGAACAACTGAGTGACCACTTCAAAGACCTTTATGGTTCATTCCCAAAGATAAATGACACGATCGGCGAAATAGATCATGTTTTTTCCCATTTGAAATGGAATATTCATGTATTTTGTGGAAACATTCAAGCTGAAATACAGGAAACACCGTATGTAAAACTGGTTACCGAAACAGAGCTACAGGAATATGCTTTCCCCGTTCCTTACCTAAAAATGTTCCAACAATATCTGGAATTTACAAAAGCTTAAAATGCTTTGAGAACATTTATTGTCATATCAACCTGAAAAAGCTAAAATGAAACATATTCATGTAACAGATTAGGATCAGAAAGGAACGTAAACATGACGCAAAAAGTAGCACTCATTACTGGAAGCAGCCGTGGAATCGGCAAAGCAGCGGCCATCAGGCTTGCAAAAGAAGGGTATGACATTGTCATCAATTATGCCCGCAGCAAAACGGCAGCATTGGAAACTGCACAACAAATCGAAGCACTTGGACGAAAGGCTCTAGTTGTTAAAGCAAATGTGGGAGATGTCAGTAAAATTAAAGCGATGTTTGAACAAATCGAAGCAGGGTTCGGAAGGCTGGACGTGTTCGTGAACAATGCAGCATCAGGGGTACTGCGGCCTGCGATGGAACTCGAAGAATCACATTGGGACTGGACAATGAACGTTAATAGTAAGGCTTTGTTATTCTGTGCCCAAGAAGCCGCGAAGTTGATGGAACGAAATGGCGGCGGGAAGATAGTCAGCATCAGTTCTCTTGGGTCCATCCGCTATTTGGAGAACTATACGACGGTCGGAGTCTCAAAAGCAGCGCTTGAGGCCCTTACACGTTATTTGGCTGTTGAATTAGCACGCAAAAATATCGTCGTCAACGCAGTTTCAGGTGGTGCAGTCGATACTGAAGCACTGACTCATTTTCCAAATCGGGAAGAACTCCTCGCAGAGGCGAGAGAAAAAACACCTGCTGGTAGAATGGTCGAAATCGATGACATCATCAATGCAGTCCTGTTTCTTTTAAAAGATGAATCGAGCATGATTCGAGGACAGACAATCATTGTTGATGGAGGAATTTCGCTATTGGTTTAATTTTGGTTGAAATTTGTCGAATAGTATCCTCCTTAGATGGTTAATCTATATTTCGTGGAGGTGATAAACGATGGCAAAACAACCTAACCAAACTCAAGCAGGAACGAACATTCAAGAAGTACGCCAGCAAAACGCTCAATCTGCTGGAAGCCAAGGCCAATATGGTACAGAATTCGCGAGTGAAACAAACGCTCAAGAAGTTCGCAAGCAAAATCAACAGGCTGAAGCTCGTAAAGGGAAAAACTCTGGTCAACAAAGTTAATATCACTTAAATGAAAGGCACTCTTATTCGCAGAGTGCCTTTTCTATGGGCAAAAGTTCCAATCCTACTTTGTCATTCGACAAAGGTTCCCATTCCTCTACATAACTAGTCAAAGGATTTTATCTGCTGCCCGAGAATTCTTTAGGAGATCATTTTACAGGCGGTGAAAAGCATGGATAAATTTAACGATTTGGTATCTATTCAAATGCATACAATGGAAAAGCTTCTTTTTTTACAGTCTGAACTAGAGAGATGTCAGGAGATTGAACTGCAGCTGGATGCACTAAACCAAAGTGCTGAGTTAGAAGAACTTCACTTGGAAATTAACCGAAAAAAGCAGGAACTGCAGGAAATCCATCGGATGTTTGAAAAGCAGACGGAGGAGGTCATTCATACGTATCAGCAGCTGGCAGTAACCCACCGTTAACTTTTGCAGAGGAAAATAGGAAATTTAAAGAGTCATCGGTGGAATCGATGGCTCTTTTGTTTTAAATTCACTCGGTAACCGTTATAATAATAAAAAATAGGAATCGTTCTTTGTTGCCTTTTGTCGTTTTTAAGAAACCAAGATAAAGATACATGGATAGGTTGCAAAGTTTCGGGGAAAGGAAGTAGGAAGAAGAACATGGGCGTACCCAAAGAAGGTGAACCAATTCAAATCCATAGTTATAAGCACAATGGGCACATCCATCGAGTCTGGGAAGAAACAACCGTTTTAAAGGGCACACAGAATCTTGTAATCGGCGGAAATGATCGGACTGTCGTCACGGAGTCAGACGGCAGGACATGGATTACGAGAGAGCCGGCAATCTGTTACTTCCACTCTCAGCTGTGGTTCAACGTTATAGGCATGATTCGGGAAGATGGCGTATATTATTACTGCAATATTAGTTCTCCATTTATTTTTGACGGAGAAG
This sequence comes from Mesobacillus stamsii, assembly GCF_030814065.1. Taxonomy (NCBI): domain Bacteria; kingdom Bacillati; phylum Bacillota; class Bacilli; order Caryophanales; family Bacillaceae; genus Mesobacillus; species Mesobacillus stamsii. Next base: position 22,950 of record NZ_JAUSUN010000011.1, on the reverse strand, counting down.
CGCTTAAATATATTGACTATGATCTCGACATTAAAGTTTTTCCAGATATGACGTTTAATCTACTCGATGAAGATGAATACGAGCGGCATCGTCAGGAAATGCAGTACCCAGAAGTGATTGACAAAATTTTGAAATACAATGTAGAAAAGCTCAAACGCTGGATCAGGCAAAGAAAGGGACCATTTGCGCCTGACTTCATCGATATTTACTATGAGCGGTATTTAACTTATCGCCGCTGACATACAGGAGTAGACAAGCTTCAGCCTGTTGATTCGTTTCAACAGGTTTTTGTTTCGTGCACGAGCAAGGCTCCATAAGGGGGAACTAAAAGTTGGGCAGCATCCGCAGATACTTACAATTCGTCAAGCCATACAGGCTGCAAATCATCGGCACGATCATTATCGGAATCCTGAAATTTGCAATTCCATTATTAATTCCACTTTTGATCAAATTTGTGCTTGATGATGTCATCGGCAACGATACCTTGACCGAGAGAGAAAAAACAGATAAATTGATCTGGGTCATGGGTATTATGATCGTAGTGTTTGTCGTACTAAGGCCGCCGATTGAATACTATCGCCAATATTTCGCGCAATGGACCGCGAGCAAAATCCTCTATGATATAAGGGACAGACTGTTTTCTCATATGCAAAGACTCAGCTATAAATATTATTCTAATACGAGAGCCGGAGAGGTCATTTCGAGAATGATCAATGATGTCGAGCAGACAAAGACTTTCGTTGTGACGGGACTAATGAATCTGTGGCTGGATGTTGCCACAATCATGATTGCAGCTGCAATCATGTTTACGATGGACGTGAAGTTAACAGTTGTTTCCCTAGTTCTGTTCCCATTTTACGCTTTTTCGGTAAAATACTTCTTTGGGAATCTGCGCAAGCTTACAAGGGAACGGTCTCAGGCACTAGCGGGGGTACAAAGCTATCTTCATGAAAGAGTAGCCGGAATTTCAGTAATCAAAAGCTTTGCAATTGAGGATTATGAGCAAACACAGTTTGACCTCCAAAATAAAAATTTTTTGACAAAAGCGTTAGAACATACAAGCTGGAATGCAAAAGCGTTTGCAGTGGTAAATACGATTACGGATATAGCGCCCCTGCTTGTCATCGGATTTTCCGGTTATCAAGTACTTCAGGAAAACCTCACAATTGGGGAGATGGCAGCTTTCATTGCCTATATTGACAGATTGTACAATCCGCTGCGCCGCCTGGTCAATTCATCGACGACGCTTACGCAGTCGATTGCTTCCATGGACCGTGTATTTGAGTTCTTGGATGAAAAATATGATATTAAGGATGCTCCTGATGCCGTGGAATTGAAAAAAGTCCATGGTGATATTTCTTTTAAAAATGTCAGTTTCTCGTATGAAGAGGAAGGGGAGACGGTACTGAAAAGGATAAATATAGAGGTTGAAAAAGGGGAAACGATCGCGCTGGTTGGAATGAGCGGCGGCGGAAAATCATCGTTTGTCAGCCTGATTCCGAGATTCTTCGATGTTACCGATGGAGTGATCCTGCTTGATGGGAAGGACATCCGCTCCTTCAAGGTCCGATCCTTGCGCGATAAGATTGGGACGGTTGCCCAGGATAATATTTTATTCAGTGAATCGGTGAAATCCAATATACTTTTGGGCAAGCCAGGCGCAGGCGATGAAGAAGTCATCCAGGCTGCAAAAGCTGCCAATGCTCATGAATTTATAATGAATCTGCCAGAAGGCTATGATACAAAAGTGGGAGAAAGAGGAGTCAAGCTTTCCGGAGGCCAAAAACAGCGTGTTGCCATAGCACGAGTATTTCTTAAAAATCCGCCAATCCTGATTCTTGACGAAGCCACCTCTGCCCTCGATCTTGAGAGTGAACATCTTATTCAGGAAGCGATTGACAAGCTGGCAAAGGACAGGACAACCTTTGTTGTAGCCCACCGCTTGTCAACAATCACCCACGCCGACAGAATTGTCCTGATCGAGCATGGTGAAATCGTTGAAGTCGGAAGCCATGATGAATTAATGGCAAAACAGGGCGGCTATTATAGATTATTTCAGGTACAACAATTGGAGAAGTAAATGATTAGAAGCGGAACCGAAGCCAATTTGGCTTCGGTTTTTAAACAATTGAGAAAAGCGCAAGCGCCTTGGTCAGCCCCGACAAGCGCTGCCCGTCTAGAACGCCACGTCCTGTGGCTGGCGGGTCTAGCACATCCTGTGCCTCGGAGGGCCGACCATTGAAGTCGTTCTTTGACTTCATTGGGCGGACCGAAGAAGAAAAGTATAGCCGACTGCCCAGAAACGCAGAAACTGGAGACTCCTCCGGAAGAAGCGATTTTTGCTTCTGCCGGAGGAGTTGAAGTTTCGGAGTTTCTAGGAGGCGACACTAGACAATTCGAAATGCGAAGGCGACTGTTCAACTCCGACAAGCGCTGGAGGGCCTGACAGTGAAGTCGTTCTTTGACTTCATTGGCAGGACCGAAGCGTCTCGAGGAGTTAGGAGCCGCAGCTAGACAAGCGACTCGAGGGGCTAGGAGTCTGTCCGACGGAGTGAAATCCACGTATTTTTATTCAAAATGAATGTTTTATACAATAAAACGGATGAATAGGAAGCATTCTCGCATAATTATACGCTAAAAAATTTTTATCGGACAGACTCCTAGGCGCTGGAGCTAGACAATTCTCAAAGTGAATTTTATACTTTCTTATTCTTTGAGAAAAATCAGTGGACTCTTTGAGGTCCTTTAATATAAAATGTTTAAAACAGACTGAATATTATATTTAGAAATACTATTTCGAAAATAGAAAGGAGTAGGATAGTGGCAGATGCTCCGGTTTTAGAAGTGAAAAATCTCAAGACTTCCTTTTTCACAAAGGAAGGAGAGATTCCTGCAGTAGAGGATGTTAGCTTTTCAGTTAATAAAGGAGAAATTCTCGGAATAGTCGGAGAATCAGGCAGTGGCAAGAGCGTAACGTCCTTGTCGGTCATGAAGTTGATTCCTCAGCCGCCGGGGAAAATTACCGGCGGGGAAATCCTGCTCAATGGGGAGGATTTAGTCCATGCTTCCGAGTCAAGGATGAGAGCGATCCGCGGAAATGAAGTGGCGATGATTTTCCAGGAGCCGATGACTTCGCTGAATCCCTTATTCACAATTGGGGAACAGCTAGTTGAAGCGTTGAAAATACATAAAAAGCTTGGCAAAAAATTGGCAAACCAGCAGGCTGTTGAGATGTTGAAGCTTGTTGGTCTTCCTAGAGCAGAGCAAATTGTCAAGGAGTACCCTCACCAGCTTTCCGGTGGGATGAGACAAAGGGTCATGATTGCGATGGCACTCAGCTGCCACCCGCGGGTCCTGATTGCAGATGAACCGACAACAGCACTAGATGTGACCATTCAGGCACAGATCCTGGCATTGATGAAGGATTTGAATGAAAAGCTTGATACAGCAATCATCTTGATCACTCATGACCTTGGTGTCGTTGCCGAAGTATGCCAGCGCGTTGCTGTGATGTATGCAGGAAAAATTGTCGAGGAAGGGCTGGTTAGGGATATCTTTAAAAATCCAAAGCACCCGTATACGCTTGGTCTGCTTAAATCAATTCCTGACATCCGGGATAAAAAAGAGCGATTATATTCGATACCTGGGAATGTGCCAAAGCCTGGTTCCATTAAGACAGGCTGCCGATTTGCGGCTAGATGCGATTTTGTGATGGACGAATGCCTGAGTGTGGACCCGGAACTGTATGAAACTGAAAGTCCAGGTCATACTGTTCGCTGCCTGTTGCATCGGAAGGAGGGGATAGCCGATGGCAGAAGTACTGTTAAAAGTTGACGGTCTTAAAAAATACTTTCCGATTACAGGTGGAATCTTTGGGAAACAGACAGGTGCTGTAAAAGCAGTTGATAATATCAGCTTCTGGGTCAACAAAGGAGAAACACTTGGATTGGTTGGAGAATCTGGCTGCGGGAAGTCGACAACGGGCAGAATGTTGATGCGCCTGATCGACCCGACAGAAGGACAAGTCGTGTTCGAAGGGAAAGATCTTGTAACCCTCTCGGACAGTGAAATGCGCAAAGCTCGGAAGGACATGCAAATGGTTTTCCAGGATCCTTTTGCATCACTTAATCCGAGGCATACTGTGGAAAAAATTTTGGAAGAGCCCCTCATTGTCCACGGAATCGGGACGAAGAAGGAACGAAAACAAATGGTCAGGGAAATGCTCGAGGTAGTCGGTCTCAGCAGTTACCACGCTAAACGGTATCCCCATCAATTCAGCGGCGGACAGCGCCAGAGGATCGGGATCGCACGGGCGCTGATGACGCGGCCAAAGCTGGTCATTGCTGATGAACCCGTTTCTGCACTGGATGTATCCATACAGTCTCAAGTCTTGAATTTGCTGAGAGATCTGCAAAAAGAATTCCAGTTAACCTATATTTTCATTGCCCATGATCTAGGTGTCGTAAAACATATCAGCGATAGAGTAGGAGTAATGTATTTAGGCAGACTAGTAGAAATCACCGAAGCGGATAAGCTGTATGAAAAGCCGCTTCACCCGTATACTAGGGCATTGCTTTCAGCGGTGCCGATACCTGATCCAGATATAAAAAGCGCTGGGGAGTTGCTCACCGGCGACCTTCCAAGTCCATCGAATCCTCCGCAGGGATGTGCCTTTCATACGAGGTGCAAGGAGTGTATGGAAATCTGCAAGACAGACAGACCTGAATTACGGGAGCTTGAACCAGGTCATTTTGCTGCCTGTCATTTGTACTCCTGATCAAAGAGGAATGCAGACAGGAAAAACAGCATAGATGATATAGAACATGGACTGGACAAATGATCCGGTCCAAAATAAAAAACGAGGGGGAAGAATATGAAAAAGCGTATTAGATTCATGTTTTTGGCGTTTATCTTTATTCTTAGCATTGGGCTTGCCGGCTGTAATAATGATTCCGGAGGCAAAAAAACAGGCGGTGAATCGGGCGCTGATGGCGGATCATCGTCAGGGGGAACCTTGGTATTTGGCCGTGGTGGTGATTCAACATCGCTTGATCCGGCAATTACTACAGAAGGGGAATCGTTTAAAGTAACGAAGAACATCTATGAAACTCTCATCAATTTCGGTGAGCAGGATACAGAAATACAGCCAGGACTTGCTGAGAGCTGGGAAGAATCTGCGGATGGCTTGAAACACACATTGAAATTGCGTGAAGGAGTTAAATTCCATGATGGAACAGACTTCAACGCCGAAGCCGTCGTCTTCAATTTTGAGCGTTGGAAGGCAGGAAATGCGGAACAATTCTATTATTATAACTCACAATTTGGGGATGTGATCAAAGAAGTAAAAGCAGTGGATGAATATACGGTTGAATTCACTTTGAACCGCATTTTGGCACCTTTCTACAAAAACCTTGCGATGTCTCCTTTCGGGATTGCAAGTCCAGAAGCAGTTAAGAAACATGGTGATAAGTATAATGAAAACCCAGTAGGTACCGGGCCATTCAAGTTCGTGGAATGGAAGCGAAATGATAGAATTACTTTGGTGAAGAATGAAGACTACTGGCAGGACGGGCTTCCGAAGATGGATGAAGTGATTTTCCGTGTCATCCCAGAAAACTCTGCCCGTATGAACGCATTAAACACCGGAGAAGTGGATATTATCGACGGAGTGAACTTTAGCGATGTCGAGTCAATTGAAAGCAATCCAGAACTTCAGACATTTTATCGACCGTCTTTAAACGTTGCCTACCTTGGGTTGAACACCGAACGAGGACCGCTTAAAGACAAGAAGGTCCGCCAAGCACTAAACTATGCAGTGAATAAGCAAGCGATAATCGATGCTTTCTTTGCTGGTGCTGCCGAGCCTGCAAAGAATCCAATGCCAAAAACGGTAGCTGGTTACAATGATGACGTCGAACCATATGAGTACGATCCTGAAAAAGCAAAGGCGCTTCTTAAAGAAGCAGGCTTTGAAGATGGTTTCGAAATAGAGCTATGGGCTATGCCGGTTGCAAGACCTTATATGCCTGATGGAAAGAAAGTCGCAGAAGCCATTCAGAAAGATTTTGAAGATGTTGGCGTAAAAGCAAAGATCGTTTCTTATGAGTGGGCAACTTACCTTGAAAAAACCCGTGTCGGTGAAGCAGATACTTTCTTGCTTGGCTGGACAGGCGACAATGGTGATGCTGACAACTTCCTGTATGTGCTTTTAGACCAGGATAACATCGACAGTAATAACTATGCACGCTATGCCAACCAGGAAGTACATGATCTGTTTATCAAGGCTCAATCTACCAATGACCAGGCTGAACGGGAAAAACTTTATAAAGAAGCTCAATTGTTAATCAAAGAAGATGCTCCTTGGATTCCACTAGTCCACTCCGAGCCTGCTCTTGCAGGCAGGGCTGATATAACTGGCTTCAAGCCGCATCCAACAGGATCAGACCTGCTTGCAACGGTTGAATTCACGAAATAATGCATCAGGAAAAGGGAGAACATATGCATTCTCCCTTTTTTTAAGTTGCAGGTGCTTGCCTGTTTATTAGAGAGGAGGCGGGAAGGTTGTTTACCTATTCTGTCAGAAGAATATTTTCATTAATACCAGTGCTATTTGGACTTTCTCTTATTGTATTTTTCATGATCCGGGCAATTCCTGGTGATCCTGCCCAAGTCATTCTCGGTCAGCTGGCGACCAAAGAGGCAATCGCGGATTTGACTAGAGAGCTGGGACTCGATCAGCCTTGGTATGTGCAATATTTCCATTATCTCGGCGGACTGCTGACCGGCGATCTTGGTGAATCATTAAGAACAAAATCTGCGATCAGCACGGAGGTCTGGCCATATCTCGCAGCGACAATGGAGCTTTCCTTTGTGGCAATGATGATTGCAATTGTAATTGGTGTAAACGCAGGCATCATCAGTGCTTGGTTTCAGAACTCTTGGTTTGACTATGCAGCGATGGTACTAGCTCTTATTGGCGTATCCATGCCAATTTTTTGGTTAGGTTTGATGGAACAGTGGGTGTTTGCAATCAATCTGGATATTCTGCCAACCTCTGGGCGGGAAGAAGTCCGCAATCCTGTAGAGGCGATCACGAATTTTTATCTAATCGATACGCTAATTCAGGGTCAGACTGCCCAGTTTGTCGAAGTGCTGAAACATCTTGTGCTGCCAGCAGCTGCGCTGGCAACAATCCCTATGGCTATCATAGCGAGAATCACGCGCTCCGCGATGCTCGAGGTCATGAGATCTGATTTTATTAGGACAGCCAGAGCAAAGGGTTTGAGCATGTTCTGGGTTGTGTATAAACATTCATTGAAAAATGCCATCATTCCAGTTTTGACGGTCATCGGTCTGCAAACTGGGCTTCTCCTTGGCGGAGCAATTCTAACGGAAACAATCTTTAGTTGGCCGGGAATTGGCCGTTATATTTACGAAGCAATTGGTTACCGTGATTATCCCGTCATTCAGTCCGGGATTCTTATCATAGCCTTGATTTTTGTCCTAATTAACCTTGTCGTTGACTTATTGTATGCAGCAGTTGATCCGAGGATTAAATACCATTGATGGAAGGGGAGAGATAGATGGAGATTTCAACTCAAAAACAAATGCCGCCGGCCGTACAGGCAGAGGAAAAAGTGGCGTCTCCCTGGGCAGAAGCATGGTATAGTTTCAAGAAAAATAAACTTGCGGTTATCGGAATGATGATCGTCTTGTTCTTTATTTTGTTGGCAATTTTTGCTCCAGTGATTGCGCCAGAGGGGATCAATGACCAGAAATTGGATGCCCGTCTTCAGGCTCCGTCAGCAGATCACTGGTTTGGGACTGATGACTTTGGACGTGATATCTTTTCCAGGGTTGTTTTTGGAGCAAGGATTTCTTTATGGGTAGGAACTTTTGCCGTGATGGGTTCGATCGTTATTGGCTGTTTGCTAGGAATTCTTGCCGGTTATTATGGAAAATGGATCGATGCAGTCATTTCAAGAGCATTTGATATAATGTTGGCCTTCCCTAGTATCCTGCTGGCAATTGCCATCGTTTCTGTTCTTGGACCTTCCCTGCAAAATGCGCTCATTGCGATTGCTGTTATTAATATCCCAAACTTTGGCAGACTGATTCGTTCCAGGGTTCTTAGTGTGAAAGAAGAAGAATATATTATGGCTGCCAGGGCGGTTGGAATGAAGGACAGCAGGATTTTATTCCAGCATATCCTTCCAAACAGCATGGCACCGATTATTGTTCAGGGAACACTGGCGATTGCGACGGCGATTATCGAAGCTGCTGCACTTGGATTCCTTGGGCTAGGGGCAGAAGCGCCAAATCCCGAATGGGGAAAAATGCTGGCTGACGCAAAGCAGTTCATGATCCAGGCACCATGGACAATGATTTTTCCAGGGATTGCGATCATGCTGACTGTTCTTGGCTTCAACCTGATGGGTGATGGCATGAGAGATGCACTGGACCCACGAATGAAGAGCTAACAGAATTTAAAAGCAGCTGAAATCTCAGCTGCTTTTAAATTTCTGTATTTTGTTCGATCGTGACCTTGCCATCGTCTTTATGGTAAGACTGGAAGCTGGTCACAAGTTTATCGAGGTGTTCCACCTGCTCGCCATATTCCATGATGATCGAGACTAATTGCATGACGTGGTACTGCAACTGGCTGTTTGTCTGGTCCAGCCCATGTTTTTGCGTCAGAAACAATTCAAATAGCTGTTTTTTATTCAGGCATACATCCCCTGAGATATAGGTCGGTTCAGGGCGGACTTTGCCGACATACTTGAGCATTACTTGTTCATGATGATTGATCAGGCAGTCCAGCTGATGCTGGATGACTTCCTGGAATTCTTCTGGAAGCTGATTGAATTCATTCTCATATCGATGAAGTCTCTTCAGTGTTTCCAATGACTTTTTTACCGCACTGATCATCTGTCTATAAATGACGAGCTTACGGGATTTAGCGAGTTTATTGTTTTTAAAATAATCCCGTTCTTCTTTGTACATCATGTACAGCTGATCAAGCTTGATAATGCCTTCACGAAGTGTCTCAATATCTACCTTAAGCAGCTGATGCTCGGAGGCGTGACGGGTGCTCAATCTGATCCATTTCGTAATTTCTTCTGATAAAATAGAACTCTTATAATAAAGTTTGTTTTCATACTTTGGGGGCAGGAAAACAAGATTGACGATGAACGCCGATACAACCCCAAGCATGATAGTTGAAAAACGGATTATGGCAAACTGGATGAAATTATCGCCAGGAGTTTCCATAATCGCAATTAAGGTTACTAGGGAAAGGGCGATCGTCTTTTCTAAATTCAGCTTAAGGTTTATCGTAATCACCAATACAGCTGCAAGACCGATAATGAAAATGCTGTTGCCAAAAGCCATGACGAACAACACTGCGATGGCTGCACCGATCAGATTGCCCTGAATATGTTCAATAATCGATTGATAAGAGCGATATACAGTTGGCTGCAGGGCAAAGATTGCCGCAATTCCGGCAAATACTGGTGACGGCAGATGAAAAAGATTCGATAAAAATAATGCAAGCGTAATGGCAATTCCCGTTTTCAAGATGCGGGCACCAAGTTTCATTGGGTAAATTCCTTTCATAAGAGATAAAAAAACTATCTCATTCGTTAACTAAAAAAAGTGAAATTATTACTACTTTAAACCAATTCATTTAAAACTAAACAATTATGTACTATACAACGGATCCGGAAGAAGTTCAAGCGACAATTCACCAAAAAGCAAACCTTTTTTAAATGAAAGTGTTTACAGTTGGTTTTTTCATCTGTTTTTCCGAAGTGAGTACCAATTGATACGAAAACTGGCCCCGTTTCTGCAACGGGGCCAGTTTCAATTTGCTATTATTCTGTCGATACAGCTGGATCTGCCTGTTCTTTGACAGGAAGGACCTGGACAAAATGATCTTCTGGTTGTTCCATTATTAATGCGAGAGCTTTCGCTTCGTTTTCCTGGCCATGGCGTACCAGCATTTCCATGTAGGCAGTAAGCATTTCCGTTACATCTTGGATACCTTTTGCGGAAAGTGATTCGATTGAAACCTTGGCACCTTTTGCTATCCGGCGGGTGAGGGCTGCTTTTGTTAAGCCCATTTCTGGCTGGTGTCTCAGGTAGACGACACCGCCGGTCATCCCTGCGCAAATCCATGGTCCCGGATCGCCGAGAACAAGTCCGCGGCCATTGGTCATATACTCAAACGCAAACCCTTTGATATTGGCGCTTGTTCCGATGTTGCCGAATTCTTTTTCAGGGATTGGTTTTTTCACAAGTCCGCCGATAATCATATCTGCACCAGATAAACGGATACCGGCACGTGCATCGGCATTACCCTGAGCGATGAGCAATCCTTTCTGTGCTCCGTAGCCGAATCCTTTACCGACTGAACCATTGTAGTAACCGCCATCCTTGCCAGGGGATTTTGCGATTGAAATCGCACCGCCAAAGGAAGTCTTGCCGACTCCGTCCTGACCGCCGCCGTCAATTTCGATGTTGATTCCTTCTGTGTTATAAGCGCCAAGTCCGTTTCCAAGAATAGAACCTTTGTAACGGAGTGTGACTGGCTGCAGCTTGCGATAGGAGCCATCCAGTCTGCCGCGGACACGGTGGCAGGAAACCCTGCTGGCCAACACTCGCTGTTCGGCAGTGACTGCCTGGAATTCGCGTGACTGATGAAGCTCCTCATCAATGGCATCAAGATACTCAGCTCCGGCAGCGACTTGAAGCTGTGCCGATGCCATTGCCGCAGCAGCTTCTTTGTGGTGCATAATCTGTTTAATTTCAAGCGGCTTCAGCAGGTAGGACAAATCAAGCAAGTCTTCTCCTTTAATCTGTTCGAGCAAGTCGGAGCGTCCAACCGCATCCTGCAGATTCTTAATTCCGGCCGATGCAGCTAGCGCCTTCAATTCGTTTCCGAATGCAGTGAACAAATTCATGATGCCCTGGACTGCAAGATCGAATTGTCGCGGTACGAAACGGCGCAATCCATGTTCCTTCGCCTGTGCTTCCGTGTCAATTTGCGTTGCAATTCCAACATGGCATGTATCCAGGTGGCAGCCGCGGCAAGTTGTACAGCCGATGGCAAGCATCGATAATGTGCCGAAGCCTACGCGGTTTGCACCTAGTAGCATGTACTTGATCACATCCTGGGCACTCTTCACACCACCGTCAGCCCAGATTTCGACTTTGTCGCGCAATCCTGCTTCAAGCAAAGCGTTGTGTGCAGCCTTAATGCCGATTTCTGCAGGCAAGCCGACGAATTGCAGTGCGTGTATGCGGGCAGCGCCTGTACCACCGTCAAAACCACTCAAGGTGATAATATCAGCACCTGCTTTGGCGATTCCGACAGCAATTGTACCGATATTCGGAACGACTGGGACCTTAACGGCAACACGTGCCTGATCATTGGCTGTTTTGAGCTCATGGATCATTTGCGCAAGATCTTCAATGGAATAAATATCATGGTTGTTAGATGGTGAAATCAAATCGGAACCTATGGTTGCATTCCTTGCTTCTGCAATTTTTGCCGTAACCTTTGAACCAGGAAGGTGTCCACCTTCGCCAGGCTTCGCTCCCTGACCAATCTTGATCTCAAGCAGATTGGAGGAGTTCAACAGCTCAGCATTCACTCCGAAACGTCCGGAAGCAATCTGCTGGCCACGCGTACGTGGATACTTGCCTAGCATATCCTTGATTTCACCGCCCTCCCCATTCATGCTGACCATATTCAAACGGTCAGCGCCTTCAGCGTATGCACGGAAGGCGATTTCGTTTTGCGAACCGAATGACATAGATGCGATGACAAACGGAAGGCTGTGGTCCCCTACACCGATGTCAACTTCTTCTGGTGAAACTTTTCCGTCTCCCTTTTTCAATCCAGTTAAATGACGGATCGTCGTCGGGTTACTAACTTCCTGTTCGGCAATTTTGTCGCGGTAGACATTGTAGTCACCGGTAGCAGCAACCTCACTAATTGCTTTCCAGATACGAGGAAAGAGGTGGAACGTCTTACCGATTCGTTCTTTTTCGTTTTGAAAATCCTTCGCTCTTATCCATGCATCTTCTTTCATGGCGTGGAAATTGTATGCAAGTTCATTGGAACCAAAGAAGTTTACAATCACTAAATAATCTGCTATCTCATCATTCAGGCCAATAGCTGAGAAGAGACGTCCGTATCCGCGCAATTCATGGATACCGATCGTGGAAATCACCTTTTCCAGACCCTTCGTCAGGGCGCTGTACAGATTCACAAGCGGTGTGATGGACTCATCAAGCACAGTCATAAACATATAATATGGACTGACTGCGTCTGCGCCGAGTCCGAGTGCAACAATAATATCATGCAGCGATCTTAAGGAAGCGGAACGAACCAGGAGAGAGCAGTCGCGTCGCAACCCTGCTTTTACAAGAGCCTGATCGATCGCCGAAACGACCAGATGCGGATCGAGCCAGAGCGCATTCTCCTGATGGGCCATTGCATCGTCAAGAACTAGCAATGTTTTGCCATCCTTCACAGCAGCAATTGCCTCATTAGCTAATCTCTCAAGCCCATCCTTCACCGTTTCGTCATTATGGAAAACTGTTTCCAGGTAGGCCGCTAGCCTGTCATCCTGATAGCATTGGATAACCTGATCCATACTTGGCTGGCCTGTTTGCAACGATGCCTCATAGCCAGCTTTGCCTTCAATGAGAAGAGGGGTATGCAGTTCGATGACCTTTCCTGTTTCCGTTTTTGCAAAAAGCGAAGGGCGCTTGCCGAGTACCGTCCGCGTAGAAAAATGTTCTGCCTCGCGGTCACGGTCTATTGCTGGATTTGTTACAACAGCGACACTTTCTTTGATAAAATCAGCAATATTTTTTCGTTCCGGATTCATGGCAGCGAGTGGAGCGTCATGCCCAAGAGAGCGGATTGGCTCTGCTCCTTTTTCAGCCATCTGTTCGACGAGCTGGATGTGATCACGCTCCCAACCAAACGCTTTGTATTGGCCGTTATGAATTTTTTCTGGGTAGGTCATGGTTATCGTTTTGGCAAACTTTGAACCATCTAGGCGATGGCGTGCTTCCTGGAAAGCAAGGCGCTCTGAAAAACGCTGAAAGACCGCACTCTGAAATTGCTCCATTTCATAAACTTCGATTTTGTCCCCGTTCCATTTCAGGCCGACCTTTTCTCCTGGTGCAAGTGGCTTAGGATCATTGGTATACTCCGATGATGAAATGATTCCCGGCTCTGACGAGAACAGGTAGGAGCTTTCCGTTTCAACCATCCACAGCGGGCGAAGTCCAAGTGCGTCTACACTGAAAACTGCTTCATCGGCAAATCGTGAAATGATGCCGGCAGGTCCTTGGGCGAAATGTCCCCATGCTTCGCGGATATAAGTATATAAGTCTTGCAGATGTTCAGGATAAGCTTTCATTTCATTAATGATTGGCGGGAACATCATGTCCATTGCTTCAAACAAAGAGAATCCATCACGGCAGATGAATGTTTCTATAGTACGGCTTAAATCCTGTGAATCACTTCCGTCTTTGACAAGTGGGACATTAACCATTCGCGCTTCGTCGCGCAGTCTTGCAATTGTATTGATTTCTCCATTATGACCAAGGACGCTAAATGGCTGTACACGAAAAAAACTGGATAAAGTGTTCGTAGAATAACGGTTGTGCCCAAGAGTCATCGTGGATGCTACATGTGGGCTTGCCAGGTCATGATAGTATTTCGGCAAAATGTCCCCTGCGCCCATTACTTTGTATACAGCATGATACTGGCTGAGAGAAGCGACATGCACTTGGTCGTTTTCCTCGAAATCTATGATCATCTGAAACAATTTTTTTGAAAGCTCCTGTCCGGTGACATCAGCTGAACATGCAAACTGCCAAAAAACAGGATTTTCCTGGATGGCAATCGGGCCAAGCGCTTCAGGATTGGTTACTTCAATTGATGAAAAGAGCGGCTTTATGTTTTGGTTTTCCAGCTTTGCAATAAGGTTAGTTACGATTGCTTCTGCCTGATCCGTTCTCGTGATGAAAACATGTCCAACCACAAAGTTTTCGTTGTCGACAACGCTTGCGTCTGTACCAGAATCAATGAGCTTTTTTTTCCAGAGCGCCCGCGGAATGTCGATGTGCACACCGACTCCATCCCCTTCACCATTTATAAAGCCTGCACGATGGTTCATGGTGACAAGTCCATCAATACAGTTAAAAATATTTTCGCGCGTAGGCAGCTTTCTTTTTTCAATGCTGGCTACAATTCCGCATGCATCGTGTTCGAATCTTGAGAAATCTTTAAATTGGGAAGGATTCCATTGTGTTGTCATAAAAGTCGGCTTATAAAGTTTCCCTTAAAGCCGGTTCACCTCCTGAAAAATAATCTATGATTTGGCGTTTAATCGCTTCGTACATGAGGGTAAAAACTCTTTTGACGGGAAGGCAAAGTAAGGAATGAAAAGCGGCCATTTAAATGGCGAATTTATCGAATATTAATAGCAACTATAACATAAGAATTTTCAGATATCAATTATTTATACATTGTTTTGGATGAAGAAATATTTTTTGATAGAAAGCGATGATGAATAAAGGGATAGTATTGTAAACGTTTTCATTGTGGGAACCTAAAAAAACAGACATCGGATGAATGTCTGTTTTTTATAAAATATTGTATATTTATTCATTTACCATTGAATAAAATGCCTGATCAACTGCATTCAGGGTCGCTTCGATATCTTCCTGTGTATGAGCAATTGTAACGAACCACGCCTCATATTTGGAAGGGGCTAGATTGATTCCCTGCTGAAGCATAAGGTTGAAAAAACGCGCAAACATTTCACCGTCTGTGTTCTCTGCCTGCTCATAGTTTTCAATCTTTTCAGTAGTGAAGTAGATGGTAAGCGCTCCTTTCAGACGATTGATCGAGATGGAAATGCCATGCTTGTTTGCAGCGGAAGTGATTCCTTCCTCGAGCATCGCTCCAAGCTGATCAAGGTACTCGTACACCCCATCCTGCTTCAAAACTTCAAGGCAGGCAATTCCGGCAAGGATGGAAGCAGGGTTGCCAGCCATTGTACCAGCCTGGTATGCAGGACCAAGCGGAGCGACTTTCTCCATAACTTCAGACCGGCCGCCGTAAGCGCCAATCGGCAGGCCACCACCAATAATTTTGCCCATCGCGGTTAAGTCTGGCGTGATCCCCAATAAGTCCTGCGCTCCTCCGTACTGAAAGCGAAAAGCAGTGATCACCTCATCAAAAATAATCAGCGCTCCTGCCTGGTGTGTAAGCTCCTTCACTGCCTCAAGAAAGCCTGGTTTAGGCTCGACAATTCCAAAATTACCGACAATTGGCTCGACTAAAACGGCCGCTATCTGGTCTCCCCATTTTTTTAGAGCTTCCTTGAAAGGTTCAATATTATTGAATGGCACCGTAATTACTTCCTGGGCAATGCTTTTCGGCACACCAGCCGAATCAGGGGTACCAAGAGTGGATGGCCCTGAGCCAGCTGCAACAAGTACCAGATCTGAATGGCCATGGTAGCAGCCAGCAAACTTGATGATTTTATCCCGACCTGTATAAGCGCGGGCGACGCGAATTGTCGTCATGACTGCTTCTGTCCCTGAATTCACAAAACGAACTTTATCAAGTGCAGGCATTGCTTCCTTCAGCATTTTCGCAAATTTCACTTCATGTGGCGTTGGCGTACCATATAATACGCCGGTTTCGGCCGCTTTTTTAATTGCCGCGGTGATATGCGGATGGGCATGTCCAGTGATGATCGGGCCGTATGCTGCCAAAAAATCAATGTATTGATTGCCGTCAACATCCCAGAAATAAGCACCTTGGGCACGCTCCATCACCACAGGTGCGCCGCCGACTGCCTTGTAGGATCGCGAGGGACTATTTACGCCACCCACGATATGTTCCAGTGCTTCATTATGTATTCGCTCAGAATTTGTTCTTTGCATCATTAATCCTCCTAAATATAACTGCTTCCTTATTTTATCATGAATTTTAGTTATTACCACGTGTGTACTTGCTGTCATACTCCAATTTTCACCAGCGTATAGTGAAGAGAAGAGAGGAAGGGAATGAGGCGTGAAGATGCAATTTTACTTTTCCGTTTTCTTGATTGTTTTAGCGATATTTTTGAGTTTGCGTACATTATTCATTCCTCAAAAGCTTAAAGGCAAGCATGTCTCGTTCGAGAATTTTTTCACATTTGCCCTGATTTATGCAACGGTGATGGCTGGATTTGGATTACTGTATTATTTGCTTGATTTGAAGGGAATTTGGGTACTATCTGATGAGAGCATGCGTCCGAGCACTTCATCGTATGAAAGGATGTCTACGAGTATGTACTTCAGTGCGATCACCCTGTTTTCGGTAGGATATGGTGATATTGCGCCAGTAGGAGTCGGCCGAGCGATTGCTGTTTTTGAAGCACTAGTCGGTTATACAATCCCTGCAGCGTTTGTGACGAGAGCGATGTTAGACCAAAATCGTTCCTGAAGTGTCCTTGATTTGTATTCCAATCCGAAATTAGATAGTCTAATGATAGTAGATCCATTTGTTTGGATTTGTAGAGAAGTCGATAAAATAACGGAACCGATTGGAGGGAGAAAAATGAATTTGGAAATAGGAGAAAAGGCACCCGAATTTGAATTGTTATCTAACAAGAACGAATTAATTAAGTTATCAGATTTTGTAGGGAAGACAGTGTTGCTTTATTTCTATCCTAAAGATATGACGCCAGGGTGTACAACTCAGGCCTGTGATTTTCGAGATAATTACTCACAGTTTCTAGACCTTAATTGTGTTATTTTAGGAGTGAGTCCGGACTCACAAACAAAACATGAAAAGTTCATAGAGAAATATCATTTACCTTTTCAATTATTAGTCGACGAAAACCATAGGGTTGCGGAAGAATATGGAGTATGGAAATGGAAGAAGAATTTTGGAAAAGAATATATGGGAATAGAAAGATCAACATTTGTTATTGATAAAGAAGGTTATTTAGTTAAGGAATGGAGGAAGGTGAAAGTAAAGGACCATGTAAAAGAAGCGCTCGAATTCATTAAAAAAAACCTTTAAAACTCTAAGGCAGCCAAAAATGGCTGTCTTTTTTGCTGTTTTGCTAGTAGGTATAAGGTATAATTATTACTATGACCAGTCAGTCAATTGATATTGTGTATCGGAGGTGATGAAGATGAAGGAAAAAGAAAAAGCAATCATCGAAGCAGCGATTAAGCTATATGCGACGAAAGGGTTCACCGCAACCTCCATTCAAGAAATTGTCACGGAAAGCGGAATATCCAAAGGTGCTTTTTATCTATATTTCAAATCGAAAGAAGCTTTATTGATCGCAATTCTCGAATATTATTTTGATTATATCCAAAAAAAGCTTGAGGTGTTTGATAGTTATGTTCTACCTCCAAGGGAAAAGTTTTCACTAAAGTTGACCGCTTTATTCCATGCGATGCTCGAGCATAAGGAATTCATTATCATGCAATCAAGAGAACAGGCTATTCCCTTGAATAAAGAGGTAAAAGAATTGATGATCCGCAAATATTACGAAGCACAAATGTTTTATCAAGACAGCCTGCGGGCAATTTATGGAAAAAAAGCCGAACCGCATCTATGGGATATGGCACTTATGCTCGAGGGTGTCATTAATTCTTATATAAAACTGCTTCTATTCAATCCCGATGGATTCAAGATTGATGAATTAGTTGGATACATTCTTAGAAGAGTGGATTCATTGGTTGATGGATTGCAGGGAGAGGAGCCGCTGGCAACAAAAGAAAAAGTCGATGAACTGATAAAAAAGACAAAGGCATATTTCCTAACTGAAGGCCAGGACATTAAAAAGATGATCAATGAAATGAAAAACACAGTTGCTGATCTTCAGAATAGAGAAGACTTATTAATCACGCTCGATGTACTCGAGAGGGAGATTGATATGGAACTGCCCCGAATCCCGGTAATTCAGGGAATGCTGTCCAATCTGAAGGACGAACCTTCGCTTGATTTATATCGGGAAACAATCGCGAGCAAATATAACATAAAGGGGTAAACCCACTGCCTATTTTTACCGAAACAGGCTACTGTCCATTCATTCCAGCAGGAAGTGAATATCATTGTATTAGGGCATACCTCCTCAAAACTTTTAGCGGACTTAATCGGTCCGCCTTTTTTATGAGAAAAACAGAATTTAAAGCCCGGAAATTACGTCGGATTTCTTTTTTAGTTGTTAAATTAAAAGAAAATTAATACAATTAATAGTACGACAATAGAACGAAGGGTTTGGTAAAAATGAATATTTACTCCTCGATTCTTCCAGCTGAGTCGCTGCAGGAAGAAGTGAAAAGGGAATTTCCTCAAGTGAATTTTGAATTCCATAAAGGGATAAAAGATGATTTATTTCTGGATGCAGAAGTTTTCCTTACTTATGGGGAAGATGTAACGGAAGAAATGATCGACAAAACAGATAAACTCAAATGGATTATGGTCATGTCAGCGGGTCTGGATAAACTGCCGTTTGAAGCGTGTAAAAACCACGGAATTCTGGTTACGAATGTGCGAGGAATCCACAAAATCCCGATGGCTGAGTTTGCCATCGGAATGATGCTGCAGCATGTCAAACAGATGAAGACGTTATCGTCAAACGAACGAAACAAAACTTGGGAACGTAAATTGCCAATGGGAGAATTGTACGGTAAGACATTGCTCATTCTAGGAATAGGTGCGATCGGCGGAGAAGTTGCCCGCTTGGCAAAAGCATTTAATATGCAAACGATTGGTGTCAACCGGAGCGGCCGTCAAGCTGAATGGGCCGACGAAATGTATACAATGGAAACCTTCAGGCAAGCATTGCCAAAAGCAGATTTCATCGTTTCAGTATTGCCAAGTACACAAGAAACGAAGCATTTCCTCGACTTGAACGATTTTGAATTAATGAAAGATTCCTCTGCATTTATTAATATTGGCCGTGGTGATTTGGTACAAGATGAGGTGTTGTTGGCCGCGCTTCAGGAAAAAAAGATCGCTCATGCTTATCTGGATGTTTTCTATGAAGAACCATTAATGGAAAGTCATCCATTCTGGACGATGGAAAATGTTACCGTTACGCCACATATTTCAAGTATAACCAAAAATTATTTGCCAAGGTCGTTTGAAATTTTCAAGCAAAACCTTCATACATATGTATGGAAAGCCAATGATTTTATCAATGTCATTGACCTGGATAGGGGGTACTAGGAATGAAAATCTATACAAAGACAGGGGACAAAGGAACAACTTCGCTGATTTACGGAACAAGAGTATCAAAAAGTGATAAACGCGTTGAAGCTTATGGTACATGTGATGAAGCGAATTCAATGATTGGATTGGCACTCAGTTATCTGAATGGAGAATTTTTCAACGGAAAAGAAGAAATGCAAAAAACTTTCCATAAGATCCAGACCGGTTTGTTCCATGTCGGAGCTGAACTGGCCACCCCTCCTGGTAAAGAAGTAAAATGGGTGCTTGAAGCAAAGGATATAGACGAATTGGAGAAGAAAATCGATGATTGGGATGCGGCTCTCCCGCAATTGACGAACTTTATTCTGCCTGGGGGCCACCAGGCAGGTGCTGCGCTTCATGTCGCAAGGACAGTTGCTAGAAGAGCGGAACGCCAGGCTGTGGAACTGGGAGATGAGATTAACCCGCTTGTCCTGTCCTATTTAAATCGCCTTTCAGACTTCTTATTTGTTGCCGCCAGATATGTGAATATGAATCTGGGAGCACAAGAACAAACCTTGCATCAAGAGTAAGCTGTAGTAATATTGACAAAAGCAGATAAATATTAGTACACTATTTATAAGTATTATAAAATAAGAATGATAATCTAAAAAGAAATGAGGTGCATGGCGGTGGTACAGAGTCAGTTAAAAGAAGCCCTTGATACCTTGAAGGATACAGGAGTCCGTATTACTCCGCAACGTCATGCGATACTCGAATATTTAATAAACTCCATGTCGCACCCTACAGCTGATGAAATCTATAAAGCGCTAGAAGGTAAATTCCCTAATATGAGTGTAGCGACGGTTTATAACAATTTGAGAGTATTCCGTGAAGTTGGATTGGTCAAAGAACTGACATATGGGGATGCCTCCAGTCGTTTTGACTTTGTAACATCTCAACATTATCATGTGATCTGTGACCGATGCGGAAAAATCGTCGACTTCCATTACCCAGGCCTTGACGAAGTGGAACATTTAGCTTCCCATGTAACAGGTTTTAATGTTGGGCACCACAGAATGGAGATTTACGGCATTTGTCCGGAGTGTTCCGCTAAAGAAAATCATTAAAACTTAAAGCTGATGGCGGTTGCTATCAGCTTTTTCATAATATCAGAATTTATATGCTTAACCTTTTTTGTAATTGCAGGAAAATCGAGACATGGAGCCAAATATTCTTAAACGAATCTTTTTTGTTGATAGACACGAAGGTGAAAAACGTCTCGAGGAGTTAGCGGCAAACGGCTTGCCTAAGCGTTGGGCTATGTGCTAATGCTGGACAAATTTATTTTGACAGGTTTGAAGGTGTAGAGAGGAAGTAGTCAAGAAAGCCCGGTTATCTTGACAGATTCTATGTTCTTAACAAAAAACCGATCCTGTGAGGGTTTGGGGTGAAATTATTTATTTGGATAGTGATAGGCTCGGTTGCGATCGGAATAGGTTTGAGCGAAGCGAGGAGGAGGCTCGCCAGTTGCACCACGGAAAGCGAGTGTCTGGAGTGGAAATCGATTATCAGCCAAACCAAAAAGGACCGGGCGGCTTTTGCCCGGTTTTTCTTTATTTCTTTGAGAATGGTTCAGCTCCAGCTTAGGAATAAAATCCATGTATTTTCATTCGAAATGAATGTTTTTATATAATAAAAACGGATGAATATTAAGAATTATAGCTGAAAAATTTTCATCAGACAGGCTCCTCAATCCTCGATTCGCTTATCTATGTGCCGCTCCTACAAATTCGAAACTTCTACTCCGCCTGGCAAGGCTGTGGAGTTGAGAGCTATGTCCGCCTAATGAAGTCCAAAATGACTTATTCAGGCGGACATCCGAGCCCAGGTAAGCTAGCAATGATGTTCATCAGGATAGTGGCGTTAGATGGTAGTCGTTGTCTGCGTTTAGCTAATCAGGGAGACCTGCGCCGCCTACCTATTCTTTCGATTGTACTGTTCATCGAATTCCTTGCCTTCGAGCGAAGCATCTAAAGTTAACGGTTCGTTGCAATACATGCAAATATCCACTCTGCCAAGCATTTTCGTTTGTTTTCCACAATTAGGACAAACTACTTGCACAGTCTTTGTCGATAACAATCCGATCCAAAAATAAACTACTGTGCTGGCAATAATAAATAGCAATCCCAAAATCATGAAAATACTCATAACCAAAAATGAACTGCGAAAGAAAATCCCGGCATACATCACAATGAAGCCAATGAAAATTAGGCTTAATGCAAAGGTGCGGATTTTATTTATTTTACTAGAGTACTTACCCATTTGAAATTTCCCTCCCTAAAATCTAACTATATCATACTTTTTTTGCCGAATAATCATAAAAAGTCCACCACTGTATTCGAAAATTGGCTAGATGAAATGCAGGAGATTTGATATCATTGTCGAACATATATGCTAACAAACCAATGGAGGAGTTTATTATGGAGGATATCCTTCGTTCAATTTATCAAGAACGGGCAAGCCATCCAAACACGATAGGAGTGGTTGCGGTGGAGAAACGGCACAAAGCGCTCGCTGCAACCGATACATTTGATGTCATTCTGCTGATTATAGTTAAAGAAAATATGGACCCTGTTTTTGTTAAACATTATTCCTATCAAGACAAAAAAGCAGCGATGCATATTGTTACCGAAAAGCAGATCCATGAATGGCTCCTAACTGGCAACAATAAAAAGATCTTTGATTGGCTTTACAATGGGAAGATCGTTTTTGACCGAAATGAAAAAATTGCTGAGTTGAAACATGAACTGAAAGAATTCCCGTTTATGGGTCGTAAAATTAAAATAGGGATTGAATTTGCCAAACTGATTAGAAGGTACTCAGATGGCAAGATGCTATTTGATAACCTTAATTATTTGGATGCCTATAATTATGTTGTTCATTCCTTGCATCACCTTGCGAGGCTTGCGGTCATAGAGAATGGGTTTCATCCCGAAGTGACCGTCTGGCATCAAGTGAAGCAGATTGAGCCAGAAATCTATAAATTATATGAAGAGTTGATATGCAGTGAAGAAACAATAGAAAAAAGATTGGAGCTCCTGTTCCTCGCTAGCGAATTCCTGATTCATAAACGGACAAAAATTGGTAGCCAGCATTTGGTCGAAGTGATGGAAGGAGCAGATTATTGGGCGTTCAGTGATCTAATGTCCCATCCGGAACTTTTGCCTTATTCGGTGGACCTAGGAATTCTTGTAGAATATTTAATTGAAAAAAAAATACTCGAAGTTGTCAACGTTGAAACAAAAGGGCAAAGTATTTATCACAGATATTATAAGGTTGCTGAAAAGTTATCCTAAAAAAACGAAAAACCTATTGACCAATCGAAAAATACTTGGTATATTAATAACCGTCGCTGCTGAGCACAGTGAAAATGTTTTTGCGGCAGACGGTTAATTACAAAAAACTTTTTTTGAAATGGCATTGACAGAAAAAATGTCAGATGGTATATTAGTAAAGTCGCTTCACGGTGATAAGCTAACTAACTTGTTCTTTGAAAACTAAACAAACAAGCGTCAACAAACAATATTTATAGTGACTTCTATTATATAGAGGATCACTAGCCAACGTTTTAACTTATGAGCTAAACTCATACTCTTTTTTGGAGAGTTTGATCCTGGCTCAGGACGAACGCTGGCGGCGTGCCTAATACATGC